>JAEWDP010000159.1 GCA_023390055.1 Pseudomonadota bacterium
GCGATGATGCGTGTTGCGATCCGGCAGTAATCCTCGAGGGGGGGCGCGATGACCTGATGGTTGAGGTGATGGGGGGCAGGGGTGCCATTTTCGTCGAGATAGTGGCCAAGCAGATCTCCGACCGCACCGGATCTGACAAGGTCGTCAATGTCGATCGTAACCGGCAGGCCGTATCTCACCTGCAGAGATTTCCCGGTCAGATCTCCGACACTCAAAAAAGACAGGTCGACGCAGGCTGCCTTATCGATCAGATCTGCAAAGACCGACTGTCTTACAATCAGATCCCGCGAAATCTCGCTGTCTGCATAGATCGGCGCCGCAAAGTAATGGCATTTCGCGTTCAATACCTCCGCGAAACCGCGAACTATGTCGAATGTGTTGATTTCCGTGCCACGGGTCAGGCCTCCCATCATTGAGAAGATTTCCAGCTCTGCCATGTTCTTGCGTTTCATCTGCTGGACCGTTTCACGCAAGGTGGATCCCCAGCCGACACCGATCGAGGAGGGGCCGCGCATTTCGAGCATGCGATCCAGAAATGCTGCCGCTGCGCGCCCGAGCACTGCATGCAGCAGTTGCTGATCGGCAGGTGTTGACGTGACCATGGCCTCTTCGAGGCCGAAGGTTTTGCACAATTCACCCTCCAGTTGGACGTTTTCAGTAAGGGATGAATTGAACGTTACGCGGACGAGACCGCTTGCCCTGGCATCCGACAGGAGCTCATTGACGCGGCGTCTGGTCAGGTGCATCCGCTCGGCGATCTGTGCCTGCGTCAAACTTTCGACGTGATAGAGCCAGGCAACCTTCACAATCAACTCGGTCGTGTCCACAGTCACCTCCTCCCAGATGTCACATGGACGTTACATTTGTAACCTATCCATCGGCCAACGCTTCATCACACAGTATGTAGCGGACCGCAACAAGTTCGGTCACCCGCCAATCAGTCTGCGGATGGCCGAACGTGACAGGCGAATATGTGAGTGCATCCATGGTTCCACAGTTGCTGATTTTTGATTGTGACGGCGTGCTGATCGACAGTGAACCTGTCGCTGCGCGGGTGTTTCAGGAAGCCCTGGCGACGGTTGGTGTCGCGATGGAGCTTCATGATATCCGTGTCCGCTTCACTGGTTTTGCCGAGGCGGATGCCCGTCGCATCTGCATGGTCGATCTGGGGATGTCGTCTGCCGATGTCGACAGCGTCTTTTCGGAAGCTGACGATCGTCTGTCGGTAGAATTTGCGCGCTCGCTTACCCTGATGCCAGGGATCGCCGGGATCGTCGAAAAGTGTCCCGTTCAAAAATGTGTTGCTTCCAACAGTGGCATTGATCGGCTTCGCAACAGTCTCGGTCTCTTCGAACTGTGGGAGATGTTTGCACCCGATATCTTCAGCGCGGACATGGTTGCAAAGCCGAAACCTGCACCAGATCTGTTCCAATTCTGCGCCACGAAGTTTGACGTTGCGCCGGCCCGTTGCATTGTGATCGACGACAGTCCCCATGGAATTGTCGGCGCGGTTACGGCCGGCATGACGGCGATCGGTTTCGTTGATCCGGCTGACCCACGTGACGGAAGACAGTCGGTGTTGGCAGCCGCCGGAGCACGTGAAGTGGCGACCGGCTCGGCCGAGTTATCCATCGCCCTGGAAAGGATTTTCGCACGGTCCGGCGAAGACAGGGTTGCGGAAATGGTTTGACACTATCCCGTCGCAAACTGCGTTGTGGATGTCATCCAAAGTTCATGAAGTCATTACGAAACCGACGCTTCGGAGGCCCAGGGTAACTGTGCCTGGCTTTCGGCCGTCCATTCTGAAGGAGAAGATTTCCATGCTGTCCATCACTCGACGTAATGCTCTTGGTCTGCTCGGCGCTGGTGCCGGCAGCCTGATTTTGCCCCGCATGGCATTCAGTCAGGGCAAGCGTCCCTCTATCACCATCGCCGTGCAGAAGATCACCAACAACAATACGCTTGATGTCTGGAATGAACAGTCGAACGTCGGAGAACGCGTCTTCTTTCCGAACCTCTGGGAAGGGCTGATCCTGCGTGACTGGATGGGGAACCAGGGACCGGTTCCGGGTCTTGCCACCGAATGGACCCGTATCGACGACAAGACGCTGGAGCTGAAGTTGCGCCAGGGTGTCAAATTCCATAATGGTGACGAACTGACGGCTGATGACGTTGTCTTCAGTTTCTCGAAGGAACGCGTATTCGGGGATACCGAACCGGCCGGTGGTCAGACAATTTTCGCGGCCGATCACAAGCCTGCGACGGAGAAGGAACTGCCTGCAACCGTCCCTGGCGTGGGACGTCGTCTGTGGCCTTCTCTGGCTGGTATCGAAGCCGTCGACAAATATACTGTGCGCCTTCATAACGCGACACCGGACGTCACTTTGGAAGGGCGCCTCTTTTCCCATGGAAGCCAGATTGCAAACCGCCGCGCATGGGATGAGGCTGCAAGCTACAACGAGTGGGCCAGCAAGCCGATCACCACCGGTGCGTACATGGTTGCTGAATATCGTCCAGATGTCTCCCTGACACTGGTTGCGTTCGATGAATATTGGGGTGGTCGACCTCCGCTTGAGGAAATCCGGTTCGTCGAAGTTCCGGAAGTCGCCTCACGGGTCAACGGACTTCTCTCCGGTGAATACGATTTTGCCTGCGATCTGCCGCCGGACCAGATTAATGCAATCCAGTCCGCACCCGGGTTCGAGATCCAGAGCTCGACAATCTGGAACCACCGTATCTCGGTCTTCAACACCGAAAACGAGATCCTCGCAAATCCGCTCGTGCGCCGCGCGATGACGCATTCGATCGACCGAAAGGCAATTGTCGAAGCTCTTTGGGCCGGGCAGACCGTCATTCCAGCCGGGCTCCAGTTTGAATCCTTCCAGGCCTCCGACATGTTCATCGATGGCTGGGCGCCTCCGGAATTCAATCCGGAACTGGCGCGGGATCTCCTGAAGCAGGCCAACTACAAGGGCGACGCGATCCCCTACCGCCTGCTCAACAACTACTACACCAACCAGACTGCCAATGGTCAGATCATGGTCGAGATGTGGAAGCAGGTAGGTCTCAACGTCGAGATCGAGATGAAGGAAAACTGGGGGCAGGTCCATGATCCTGAAGGCGTGAAGGGTGTCCGCGACTGGTCAGCCTCAAACACGATCAACGATCCGATCACGCCGATGGTGGTGCAGTTCGGCCCGAATGGCGAGATGCAGCAGAAGAAGGACTGGTCGAACGCCGAGTTGAACGAGCTTTCGGTCGTGATGGAGACATCAACCGACCGCGCAAAGCGCAAGGCGGCGATCGCCCGCATGCTGGAGATCGCCGAACGCGAAGACCCGGCTTACCAGGTCCTGCACCAGAACGCTGTATTCACCGGCATGAAGTCCTCGCTCAAGTGGAAGGCAGCACCGGCCTTTGCCATGGACTTCCGCTCCACCAACTGGACGAGCTGATCGAGACTGGAGAAGGCGATGTCGGACATGATGTCGCCTTCTCCACAATAATGGCGCTGGATGATCCAGTGCGACAATGATGGAGACGTCTGAAATGACCACATCCAGTTTTGTTGAACTGCGCGACCTCAAGGTTTCATTCGATGGTGTGCAGGTCCTTCACGGTATTAATCTTGATGTTGCGCGCGGCGAGGCGCTTGGACTTGTCGGTGAATCGGGTTGCGGGAAATCAGTTACCTGGCTTGCCGCACTGGGGCTTTTGCCCGGCAAGGCAATTGTTACTGGCCAGGTGCGGGTCGATGGCAGGGAAATCTGCAATGCCGGCCGCGGCGCGCTCGAGGCGGTTCGAGGTGGCAAGATCGCTATGATCTTCCAGGATCCATCAAGTTCGCTCAATCCGGTTTTGCGCATTGGTCGTCAGATCACGGAGGCGCTTGCCATCCATCGTGGACTGAAAGGTGATGTGGCCAGGAGTGAGGCCCTTCGCCTGATGGACATGGTCGGAATTCCGGATGCCAGGCGACGGATCGACCTTTACCCGCATGAGTTTTCAGGCGGCCAGTGCCAGCGGCTGATGATTGCGATGGCACTGGCTGGCGAGCCGGACCTGTTGATCGCCGACGAGCCAACCACAGCGCTCGATGCGACGATCCAGGCACAGATCCTCGATCTTCTCAATCGACTGCGTGCGGAGACGGGCATGGCAACGGTCTTCATCAGCCATGATCTTGGAGCCGTATCCCAGGTTTGCGAACGGGTCTGTGTCATGTATGCCGGGCGCATCGTCGAGCAGGGAATGATAGCGGATCTATTCTCCGACCCGCGACATCCCTATACGCGAGGCCTCTTTGACGCCATTCCGACGCTCGACGGTCCGCGTTCACGATTGATCCCCATTCCAGGTACAGTCCCCAATCCGCGTCATATTCCGGCGGGCTGTGCCTTTTTTCCCCGCTGTTCGCGCGGTGTGGAAGCGTGCCGCCATGCAACGCCTCAACTTAAGGCGCACGGCGATGGACGGCGACTGGCGTGCTATCGTCCGGTCGTGCCTGCTCCCGTTGCGGCCGTCAATGTCAATCGGTCGAAAATTCTGGAAGCAGTATAGTGGTTACTCCAATTCTTGAAGCAACCGGCCTCGTGCGTGACTACCAGGCAAGGCGCGGTCTGCTCGGTAAAATGACGCCCGTGCGTGCCGTCGACGGTGTCACACTGAAGGTCATGCCGGGAGAGGTTGTTGGTGTCGTCGGTGAATCCGGATCCGGGAAATCGACGCTCGGTCGCATGTTGCTTGGTATCGATCCATCAAAGGATGGCGCGGTATCGTTCGATGGTGCGCCCATGCCGAAGCGCGGAACGCCAAGATGGCGGGAATTGCGCGCGAAGATGCAACTGATCTATCAAGATCCGCTTGCTGCCCTCGATCGCCGGCTGACGATTGCCGCCCAGATCAAGGAGCCGCTTGAAATCCACAATGTCCTTCCAAAGGAGCACCACCAGAACCGCGTTGACGAACTCATGTCCGCGGTCGGGCTTCGCAAGGATCAGGCGGAGCGCTATCCCCACGAACTTTCCGGTGGTCAGCGCCAAAGGGTGGTGATTGCGAGGGCGCTTGCATCACGTCCCAAGCTTCTCGTCTGTGATGAACCGGTCTCTGCGCTGGATGTATCGATCCAGGCTCAGGTCGTGAACATGTTGCGTGACCTCCAGGAGCAAAACCGGATAGCAATGGTGTTCATCAGTCATGACTTGAAGGTTGTTCGCAACATCGCTGACCGGGTCGTGGTGATGTATCTCGGCCGCATCGTGGAAGAGGCGTCTTCCGACGTCATCTTTCGTGCACCACAGCACCCTTATACGAAGGCGCTCGTGTCGAGTGTTCCGGTGGCGGGAAAACGACTTGAAGGTCGCACGATCCTGCAGGGAGAGCCGCCAAATCCGGCGGACCGCCCGAAGGGCTGCGTCTTTCATCCGCGTTGTGCACTTGCATCAGATATTTGCCGGAAAACGTCGCCTGTCCTGCGGTCGATCGGACCGGGCAGAGCGGCCGCATGCCACCTGGTGCCCGGTGACGCAGAACCTGTAGCCGCATAGCGAGAACCAGCCATGCTTCGTTTTTTCTTCGCACGTGTCCTGCGCGCAGCTCTTACAATTCTGGCCGTCGTAACATTTGCCTTTGTCGTATTGCGAATGTCAGGTGACCCGGCGCAAGTCATGCTCGGTCCTGACGTGCCCCAGGCGGCAGTTGACGAGTTCCGCAAGCGGTGGGGCCTCGATCAGTCGCTATGGAACCAGTATGTTGCCTATATCCAGTCCATGCTTTCGGGTGATTTTGGCGTTTCGATGCGCGACAAGTCCTCTGCACTGCAGCTGGTCGCGGAGCGAATTCCCGCAACACTGCAACTGACTGTCCCGGCTCTTCTTTTGAAGCTTATCATCGGCATTCCGGCCGGTGTCTATGCGGCTCTGCACCGGCAAAGCTTCGCTGACCGCGGCGTCATCCTTTTGGCTGTCCTCGGTTTCACCATTCCCTCTTTCGTCATGGGACTGTTGCTCGTCCTGATCTTTTCCGTGATGCTTGGTGTGCTGCCGTCTGGCGGACAGGACACTTGGATGCACGGGATCTTGCCGACCATCACCATGAGCATTGGCGGGATCGGGATCCTGGCACGCTTTTCCCGCAGCGCCATGATCGAGGTGTTAGGTCAACCGTATATCCGTACAGCGTCGGCCAAGGGGCTGACGTGGTCGGACGTCGTGTGGGGTCATGCACTTCCCAATGCTTCCGTTCCGATCGTCACCATTGTCGGCTTCATGGTCGGCTCCCTGATTGCCGGCGCGGTCGTCGTTGAAACGATCTTCTCATGGCCCGGCATCGGCAGGCTTCTGATCGTTTCCGTAACCAATCGCGATCTGGCCGTCGTTCAATGCATCCTTCTGGTGATTGCCGTGACAATGGTTGTCTCCAACCTGGTCGTGGATTTGCTCTACGGCTGGCTCGATCCGCGTCTGCGCACGCAATCCGCTCATTGAGGAAAATGGCCATGACGTCAGCAGACATCGCCCCCGTATTGCCGCCTCGCAAAGGTTATCTGACCGCTATTGCCGTCCTTCGGCGCAATGTTCCCTTCTCCATCGGTCTCGGCATGGCATGGCTTTTGGCTATGGTCGTTATTGCCGTCGCGGCACCCTACATCATGCCATATGGCATTACGGCCATGGACCTTGGTAACCGGCTGGCCGCCCCAGGTAATACGCAACATTGGCTCGGAACCGACGAACTTGGACGCGATGTCTTGTCCCGTCTGCTCCAATCCGTACGGGTGTCGCTTGTCATTGCGTTCGGTGCGACCATCATTTCCGCCGTCATAGGCACCTCGCTCGGTTTCATGGCAGCAAAATTCAGGGGCATCGTGGAGCACCTTGTCCTGATCCTGGCGGATTTCCAGGCAGCACTCCCGTTCCTCATCATGTCGCTTGCTGTTCTTGCCTTCTTCGGATCGTCCATGGTCCTTCTTGTCTGCCTGATGGGGTTTTATGGATGGGAACGCTATGCCCGCATCGCGCGCGGGCTTGCCATTTCTGCGAGTTCACAAGGTTATGCCGCGGCCGTGGTGCAGCTTGGTGCAACCCCGATGCGGGTCTATTTTCGGCATATTCTTCCAAACGTCGCCTCGACGCTGATCGTTTCGATGACGCTTACCTTCCCGGAAATCATCTTAATGGAAAGTGGACTTTCCTTCCTCGGGCTGGGTGTTCAACCGCCAGAATCGAGCCTCGGCAACATGGTTGGCTTCGGACGGGAATATCTCACCACCGCTCCGTGGATTATGCTCGCGCCGGCCTTCGTCATCATGGTGACAACACTGTCCATCTCGCTCGTCGGCGACTGGTTGCGTGACAAGCTCGACCCGACAGTACGATAAAACCATACAGGTAAAGAACAATGACACTGATCACCGGCCATCGTGGCGCCCGCAATCTCTGGCCCGAAAACTCCCTTACCGGCTTTCGTAATGTTCTTGAGCTGGATGTCGATGCAATCGAGTTCGATGTCCATCAGACCGATGCCGGCGAACTCGTTGTCATCCATGATGCCACGCTTGACCGCACCGTTGCGGCAACGGGCCCGGTGCACGCCCTTGAGCCACATAGACGGTCATCCCTTCGTCTGAAAGACAGCAGTGACAATATTCCGACGCTCGATGAGGTTCTATCGGTTCTTGCGCCAGCTACGGACAAGGCATTGCATATCGAGATCAAGTCCGCACTCGATGGCCAGCCCTATCCTGGCATCATCGAAAAGGTGATCGCCGAGATCACCCGCTTCGATCTCGCGTCGCGAAGCTATCTGACGTCCTTCGATGTCGCGGTTCTTGAGGCGTGCCGTCATCAGGCACCAGGGATCGCACGACTGGTATCGGTTAACGAAGACTGGGCCGAAAGGCAGGGAGGCCTAAAGACGTTCCTCTCGCGCGTTCAGCCTTGCGTGGAGATTGTCGCCATTCACCATGTGCTGATGGAGAAGGAGTGGGATCTGATTACGGCCATGCTGCCGCGCAACCGGCTTTGTGTCTGGATCCTCAATGAGGATTGGCTGATCAAAAGATGGCTGGAACGCGGCATTGGCCACCTGACCTCAGACAACCCGGATCTCGCCTTGAAGCTCAAGGCATCGACATCCGTTCACGCATGATCTTCTGGCCCATAACCATCGGAGACGAATAATGGGAAATATTATTGCTACAGGTTTCAATTCCGGCTCTGTTGACGGTGAGCTGGAAAGTTTCGAAGCGGACTTGCGCCGCCTGGCGGAGATCGGGGTCGATACGGTTGAACTCGGATTGACATCTGTCGATCTCATTGCGGGCGGCCGTATCATCAAGGATCGTGCCGAGCGTCTGGTGACCATGACCGGCCAGTTCAAGTTCCGCTACACGGTCCATGGACTTGTCTCTTCCAACTTCATGGACCCCGCCACGTGCCGCTATCAGCTTGATGCGGCCAAGGCGCTCGTGGAACTTTGTGACAGGATCGATGCGCGTGTCCTCGTCCAGCATGGCGGCAATCTGCGCGCTGATCAGATTTTCGACCGTGCAAGTGCTGATGAGCGCGAACGGGAAGCCCTTCTTGAGCTGGCTGAATTTGCACGACCCTATGGTGTTCGCATCGCGCTGGAAAATATCTTCACGACGGAGCCTGGACAATATCGTCAGACACCGGCCGAAGTGGCTGAAACCGTCAGCGCTCTCAATCATCCGAACGTCGTGGCGCTCATCGATTTCAGTCATGCCTATATCGAATCCACCTATCGCGGGCTCGATTTTCGCGCGCAGTTGCGGGCCATGGCGCCGGTTGCCGGGCATCTTCACGTCCACGATTCCTTCGGCCGTCCGCAAGGTTTCTACAAGGGCTTCCATCTGCAGGAAAATACCGCGATGGGGATTGGTGATCTTCACATGCCACTCGGCTGGGGCGACATCGACTGGAACGATATCTTCTCCGAACTGGAATTTCTGCCGGGGACCGTGCTGATGATGGAAGTCGGTCACCGTTATCGAAGCGAGCAACCGGAAAGCCTGGAGCGTGCAAAAAAGCTGATTGCACTGAACGGCGGTGTTGTCGTCGTCGCGGCTGAATAAGCTTTGCACATCCGGTGAATATCCGATCGATATCGGA
>JAEWDP010000134.1 GCA_023390055.1 Pseudomonadota bacterium
TATCGCGCCGAGCCTTCGGCTTCAGGAACTTTGAAAATTACCGCTTGCGTGTTCTGGCGCTGTGCGGTTGGAATGGGATAGTCAACCGCGTCTGATGTGCCTCATCCCCCGTTCATGGGGAAGAGCCCGATTAAGATGGAAAATCAATCATTTAAGATTGAGAGTGGCGGACAGAGAGGGATTCGAACCCTCGATACGCTTACACGTATACACGCGTTCCAGGCGTGCGCCTTCAACCACTCGGCCACCTGTCCTTTTGAACCAAGGGCTGCGTTGCCGGGGCAACGCAGCGGTCCGGCGGATATATACCGATGAATTTGTCGGGATCAACCGGAATTTTGAAGGAAAATGTCATGACATGGCCAAGCCGGTATCCATTGCGTCAAAATTGGCTGGGAGTTATGGCTCAATAAGGAACGGGCGTAACTTTCTCCAACAGGAATGACCAACGGAATTGGTGATGAGGATCTTCTTTCGCATACTCAGCCTTCTGGCACTGGTGGCAGCAATCCTGACGGGTACACTTGATGCTATTCAGTCAGTTTCGTCTTCGTCCGTCGTACTAACTTCGCTGGGAAGTCGCTGGATGAGCTTTAGCGTCGAAACTTTGGCGCTGGCCGAGGAAACTCTGCACCAGTATATTCATGATGCCGCCTGGCGAGCCATCATGGCACCCATCCTGGCGCAGCCCGCCTTTGCTGTATTTCTAGCTTTGGCACTTCTATTCTGGATGATCGGCTACAAGCGCCCCCGCTTTGCCGGCCGGTTTTCGGCCTGAACAGGTGTCACGAACTGGTCGAACTTAGGATCAGCTCTGTTATCAGCGGCCTTCCAGCCCTGGAGGTCGTGATTTGTGCGCTAGCCAAAGATGAATTCAGCCTTATCGCCTAAGATTATGGACACGAAAAAATTGGGTGAATTTTTCCATGGCCCATGCAAAGGTGCATGGAACTAGTTTCTCGCGGGGAGGACTGGTGCCGCAGATGTGCCTGACCAGGCATGCGGGAGGACCCAGCTATTAACTTTAAGAAAACAGGGCTGAACAATGAAGAAATCCCTTTTGACCCTCATGGCCGTAGCGGCAATGTCGGCAACCGCATTGGCGGCCGAAGTGAAGCCGGCGTTGGTTTATGGTACTGGTGGCAAGTTCGATAAGTCCTTCAATGAGGCAGCTTATGCAGGTGCTGAGCAATTCAAGAAGGAGACAGGTATCGAGTATCGGGATTTCGAACCGACCAGCGATACGCAGGGTGAGCAGGCCATCCGCAACTTCGCAAGCCGCGGTTACAATCCTGTTGTCGCAGTGTCATTTGCCTGGACATCCGCCATGGAGAAGGTAGCCGCAGAATTTCCGGACACGAATTTCGTAATCGCTGATTCTGTCGTGGAGCTGCCGAACGTGCGTTCCGTCGTCTACAAGGAGGAAGAAGGGTCCTATCTCGTTGGATTGCTTGCGGGCATGGCCTCGCAGACCGGGAAAGTGGGATTTGTAGGCGGAATGGATATCCCTCTGATCCGCAAGTTCGGCTGTGGTTACGTACAGGGCGTCAAGGCAGCAAATCCGGATGCGACGGTCTTCCAAAACATGGTGGGGACAACGGGCGCCGCCTGGAATGATCCGGTGCGCGCAGGCGAGCTTACCAAGAACCAGATCGACCAGGGTGCCGATGTCATCTACGCGGCAGCAGGAGCAAGCGGCCTTGGCGTTTTGCAGACCGCGGCCGATAACGGCAAGCTTGGGATTGGCGTCGATTCCAACCAGAACCATCTGCATCCGGGCAAGGTCCTGACTTCGATGGTGAAGCGGGTCGATCTTGCCGTTTATAATGCGTTCAAGGATACGCAGGATGACAAGTTCACGGCTGGCGTCCTGTCTCTGGGGGTCGAGGAAGATGGTGTCACCTACGCTGTCGATGAAAACAACAAGGCGCTGATTACGCCGGAAATGTCCGAAGCTGTCGAAAAGGCCAAGGCCGACATCATTTCAGGCGCTATCGAGGTGCATGATTATATGTCGAACAATTCCTGCCCGAACTGAACGGCCACGGCGCTTGCGGCAATGCTGCAAGCGCCCTTTTCGTACCTGGAATCTCGAAAGGCGGACGCTTGAGCCTCGATCCTTCCACAACACCGGCGATCGAACTTGTCGGGATCGACAAGAAGTTTGGCCCGGTCCATGCCAACAAGAACATCAACCTGACGGTTGCCAAGGGGACAATCCACGGCATTATCGGAGAAAACGGAGCGGGAAAGTCGACGTTGATGTCGATCCTCTACGGTTTTTATTCGGCCGACCACGGAGAAGTCCGTGTCAATGGTGCGCCCGTTGTAATCCGTGACAGCGAGGCCGCGATTACGGCCGGCATCGGAATGGTCCATCAGCATTTTATGTTGGTGGAAAACTTTACAGTTCTCGAAAACATCATGTTGGGGGTCGAGGGCGGACCCCTGATTGGCAGGGCTGCCGAACAGGTGCGGGCAGAACTTGACCGGCTTGAAACTGAATATGGCCTCGAAGTCGATCCCGATGCAATCATAGAAGAACTTCCAGTCGGAAGACAGCAACGTGTCGAGATACTAAAGGCGCTCTATCGCGGTGCCGATATCCTTATCCTTGACGAACCAACGGGTGTCTTGACGCCGGCGGAAGCGGATCATCTGTTCAATGTTCTGCGTGTCCTGAGAGAACAGGGGAAGACGATCATCCTGATTACCCATAAATTGCGGGAGATCATGGCGGTGACGGATTCCGTATCAGTCATGCGTCGGGGAGAAATGGTTGCGACGCGCAAGAGGGCGGACACGACCGTCGAGGAACTGGCCGAACTCATGGTGGGGCGCCGTGTCCTGCTTCAGGTTGAGAAGGGGGAGGCTAAACCTGGGCCCGTGCTGCTTTCCGTCCGGAACCTGACAGTCAAGGACAGCCGCGGTGTGACGATGGTCGACGATGTATCTTTCGATGTCCGAGCTGGCGAAATTGTCGGTATTGCGGGGGTTGCGGGGAACGGGCAGTCAGAACTTCTGGAAACAATCGCTGGCATCCGCAAACCCACATCCGGCGAGATATCCATGGATGGTCAACCGCTGGCAGGTATTGACGCTGCTCATCGCCGCGATCTTGGAATGGCACATATTCCCGAGGACCGGCATCATATGGGCCTCGTACTCACGTTCGAGGAGTATGAAAATTCAATCCTCGGTTATCATCGTGATCCCAGATATGGCCGCGGGGCCTTTCTCGATCTTGAAGCGATCCGCAAGGATGCCGAAGAAAAGATCGCTAAATATGATATCCGACCTCCAAATCCACGGTTGAAGACGGCGAATTTCTCTGGCGGCAATCAGCAGAAGATTGTGGTTGCGCGGGAGATCGAGCGGGATCCGAAGCTGTTAATCGTCGGGCAACCGACGCGAGGGGTTGACGTCGGTGCGATCGAATTCATTCATCGACGGATCATAGAAACGCGGGATGCAGGAAAGGCGGTCCTCCTGGTTTCAGTCGAACTTGACGAGGTTCGTTCGCTGTCAGACCGTATTCTTGTAATGTTTGCCGGTAGAATCGTCGGTGAAAAGGCCAGCGACGCTGGTGAACAGACACTTGGCCTGATGATGGCTGGCATAGCGGCGTGAGGCATATATGAGTACTGCATCCGTGCCATTGCCGAACTGGATCAGCTATGGGTTGATTCCGTTGCTCAACCTTCTGCTTGCCTTCTTCTTTTCGGGCCTGGTGGTTTGGTGGATTGGAGAAAGCCCGTTTCAGGCCCTGAAGTTCTTGATTGAGGGGTCGTTGGGAAGAGGAGACGCCATCGGCTTCACACTTTTCTATACGACCAGCTTCATCTTCACCGGCCTTTCCGTTGCAGTTGCCTTCCATGCAGGCCTCTTCAATATCGGATCCGAGGGACAGGCCTATGTCGGAGGGCTGGGTGCGGCCCTGGCAGCGCTGGCCCTCGACCATTACGTCCCGTGGTATGTGACAATGCCGTTTGCAATTGCTGGTGCGGCAATTTTTGGTGCGGCGTGGGCTTTCATTCCCGCTTGGCTTCAGGCCAAACGTGGTAGCCACATCGTCATTACGACGATCATGTTCAACTTCATCGGAGCAGCCCTTCTGGTGTATCTGCTGGTGAACGTATTTATCGTGCCAGGCAAGATGGCGCCAGAGACACGCACATTCCTGCCCGGTGGACAATTACCGAAGCTCGATTGGCTGATGGCCCTCTTCGGCCTCAAACTCGGGCCCGCACCGTTTAATGTCTCGTTCCTGATAGCACTGGTGATGTGTTATCTCGTATGGCTACTGATCTGGCGCACAAAATTCGGTTATGAGATGCGGATGCTCGGTATCAGTCCGTCGGCGGCAATCTATGCGGGTGTGCCTTACGTGCGTACCGTCATCATCGCCATGCTGATCTCGGGTGGTCTTGCCGGTATGATGGCACTCAATGTGGTCAACGGTGCCGCGGCCCGGCTTCAGGTGGAATTCGTGGCTGGCGCAGGTTTTGTCGGGATTGCCGTTTCATTGATGGGCCGTAGCCATCCTGTCGGTATCATATTTGCTGCGTTGCTGTTCGGGATCCTCTACCAGGGTGGAGCCGATCTTTCATTTGAGATGCCGACTATCACGCGGGACATGATTGTCGTGATACAGGGCCTGGTGATTTTGTTTGCCGGTGCACTGGAACACATGCTGCGTCCGGTGATCGTGCGCATCTATCAGCAGTTCTCGATGGCTTGAGGGGGAGCGGATGGAGTTCTTCGATATCTTCATCAGTGTCCTTGGATCGGCAGTCCGGCTGTCGGTTCCTCTGCTTTTTACGGCGCTGGCGGGCCTGTTCTCAGAACGTGCAGGAATTTTTGATATCGGCCTGGAAGGCAAGATGCTGGCTGCGGCCTTTGCATCTGCCTGTGGAGCCTACCTGACTGGTTCGGCCTGGCTCGGTCTTCTTGCCGGTATTGTCGTATCTATTCTCTTTTCGCTCGTCCATGGCTTTGCCTCCATTACAAATCGAGGAAACCAGATCGTTTCCGGTGTGGCGCTCAACTTTGTTGCAATCGGACTTACAGTGGTATTGGGTCAGGCGTGGTTCAGCCAAGGGGGGCGGACCCCGCACATTCCAGGTGAGGCGCGCTTTGCACCGATTACCCTGCCCGGTGCCGACGCGATCCGTGAGGTACCTTTCATAGGGCCTCTCTATGCCAATGTGATCTCCGGCAACAACATTCTCACCTATATCGCCTTCCTGATGGTGCCGGTCGCTTGGTGGGTCCTGTTTCGTACGCGCTTCGGACTTCGACTGCGTGCCGTTGGAGAAAATCCGGGTGCAGTGGACACGGCAGGTATTTCTGTTGCCTGGATGCGGTATCGCGCCGTAATTGTCGCAGGTTTCCTCTGCGGCTTCTCTGGTACATATCTGGCGGTTGCGCAGTCGGCAGCCTTCATTAACAACATGTCGGCCGGCAAGGGGTATATCGCACTGGCAGCCTTGATCTTCGCCAAGTGGAAGCCCGTGCCAATCATGTTTGCTTGCTTACTGTTTGGCTTTCTGGATGCGATCGCCAACTTCATGCAGGGAAAATCTGTCCCGTTGATCGGCGAAGTACCGGTTCAGATATTCCAGGCTCTGCCCTACATACTGACCTGCGTGCTACTCGCAGGTTTTATTGGTGTCGCTCGCGCACCGAAGGCCGGTGGGATACCCTATACAAAGGAGCGTTAAGCAGTGTCACGGGAACTCTTCGAGGCCGCCAGGCAAGCCATGACGATGGCTTATGCTCCATATTCGAAATTTCCAGTAGGTGCAGCAATCAGGGCAGATGATGGCAAGATCTACAGCGGGGCAAATATCGAAAACCTTTCATTTCCGCAGGGTTGGTGCGCCGAGCCAACGGCGATCGGCACCATGATTATGGGTGGGGGTCGCCGTATCCAGGAAATTGCGGTCATTGCCGAGAAGTTGCCATTATGTACTCCATGTGGTGGGTGCCGGCAGAAAATTGCCGAATTTGCATCTGCCGATGCGCGCATTTATCTCTGCGACGATCAGGGCGTACAAAAAACCGTGACCCTCGGCGAATTGCTGCCTTTGTCCTTCGAAACGGATGTCATTGGCTGATGGGCGATGTCGTGGATCTTCTCGCCCAACGCTTGAACGGTCTGATGCCGCGTTGCGCACTGGTTCTGGGATCGGGACTTGGGTCTCTGGTGGCAAGCATCACCGACCCGATCTTTATTCCTTACGCTGAACTTCCAGGTTTTCCGGCAAGCGGTGTCACCGGACACGCCGGAGAACTGGTTGCCGGTCGTCTCGGTCGCGAACCGGTCATCATGCTGTCCGGACGGGCACACTATTATGAACATGGTGACGCCAATGCGATGCGCGCGCCGATCGAGGCGCTGAAGGGGCTGGGCGTCCAATCATTGATCCTGACGAATTCGGCAGGCTCTTTGCGCCAGGACATGCCTCCGGGATCAGTGATGCAGATTACGGATCACATCAATTACTCCGGGATGAACCCATTGATAGGTGAGCAGGGTGACAGACGGTTTGTCGGTATGACAAATGCCTACGATGTTGAACTCGCCGCTGATATGCGCAATGCGGCGATCCGCTGTGACATTCCCTTGTCGACGGGTGTCTACATGTGGTTTTCCGGGCCAAGTTTCGAGACACCGGCGGAGGTCCGCATGGCGCGACTGCTCGGGGCCGATGCTGTTGGAATGTCGACGGTGCCTGAAGTGATCCTTGCCCGCTATTTTGGGCTGCGTGTGGCGGCTGCATCCGTTATTACAAACTATGGTGCAGGCATGACAGGTGCAGAACTCAGTCATGAAGAGACAAAGGGCATGGCTCCGGTTGGTGGCAAGCGTCTGGTCGCGATGCTGACAGAAATGCTTTCAGAAAAAAGCCTGTAAAATCAGAGGCAGAAACGCGGTTTGAGGCGTTCGCTGGGGCAACGGGTTGCGTCACATTGATTGAACGTCAAGTATGGGGCAAACGAGGAGGTATCCGCCATGGAGATGAGTGCTCCGCGGGAAACGGCAAGCTTTGCGCTTTCTCTGCTCGACCTTACCAACCTGCGAAACACCTGCGATGAAGCTGAGATCGAGCAACTGTGCCTGCGTGCGCAGACACCCTTCGGTTTGACGGCGGCGATCTGCATCTGGCCCCGGTTCGTCGCGCAGGCACGCGACATGCTGGGCGCCGATCATCCACTGCGCATCGCAACAGCGGTAAATTTTCCCATCGGAAATTCGCCGGTAGCGACCGTCGTCAAGCAAGCCAATGCTGCAGTTGAGAATGGTGCTGCCGAAATCGACCTCCTGATCCCCTACAGGCAGTTTCTTTCCGGAAGTGACGCTGCCGTTACGGAAATGGTAACAGCCGTGCGTGCGGCATGCCCTTCAGCGTGTCTGAAAGTCATTATTGAAGCCGGTGAGCTGAAGGATAGCGGCCACATTCGCCGGGCATCCGAGCTTGCAATCGATGCGGGGGCCGATTTCATCAAGACGTCCACGGGCAAGGCAGTGGTCAATGCCACGCTTGAGGCGGCAGACATCATGCTGCGAACGGTGCGGGAATCGGGAAAACCGGTTGGCTTTGAGGCCTCCGGCGGAGTGGATACGGTCACAGATGCAGATCTCTATTTGCGGCTGGGAGAAACGATCATGGGAACCGACTGGATTATGCCCTCGACCTTCCGTTTCGGTGCATTGGACCTGCTTGATGATATCACTGTGATTTTGGGTGCAACATCATCCCAGCACGCATCGAACGGCTACTGAACATGGCGATATTTCCTCAGGAGATCATCCGCCGGAAGAGGGACGGAGAGGAACTCGATCGCTCCGAGATTGCGGACTTCATCCGTGGGCTGGCGCGTGAGGAGATTTCTGAGGGCCAGGTCGCGGCCTTTGCAATGGCCGTTTTCTTTCAGGGAATGTCCCGAAATGAGACAATTGCATTAACGTCGGCCATGCGAGATTCGGGTGATGTCCTGAATTGGGACATTGGCCGACCGATTGCGGACAAGCATTCAACAGGCGGTGTCGGCGATAATGTCTCCCTGATGCTTGCTCCGGTAGTTGCCGCGTGCGGAGTGTCCGTACCAATGATCTCGGGAAGAGGTCTTGGCCACACCGGTGGAACATTGGACAAGTTGCAGGCCATCCCAGGCTACAACGTTACCCCCGATGCTGCACATCTGAAGGATGTCGTCGCCGATGTCGGTTGCGCCATTGTCGGACAGACGGAAAGCCTTGTCCCGGCGGACCGCCGTCTCTACGCCATTCGCGATGTCACGGCGACCGTCGAGTCGCAACCGTTGATCACGGGTTCGATCCTTTCGAAAAAGCTGGCCGCGGGTGTGCAAACGCTCGTGCTTGACGTCAAGGTCGGTAATGGTGCGTTTATGGAAAGCATTGAGGACGCGGAGGCACTGGCGCGTTCACTGGTGGAGGTGGCAAACGGCGCCGGCATGCGTACGACCGCGCTGCTGACCGACATGAACCAACCTTTGGCCGATGCTGTCGGCAACAGCCTGGAGGTCATCAACTGCCTGGATTTCCTCAATGGAAGGAAAACCGAAACACGCTTGCATGCTGTTGTGTTGGCGCTTGCCTCAGAAATGCTTGTGCAGGCTGGAATTGCATCGACACTTGAGGACGCACGGCCCGCCATAATCCATGCAATCGATGATGGCCGTGCGCTTGAGGTGTTTGCGCGCATGGTTGCCGCTCTTGGAGGTCCTTTGGATTTTGTCGAGAAGCCCTCCAATTATCTGCGCAAGGCGAAAACGATGATAGAGATACAGGCGCTGGAGGATGGTTGGGTGTCTGCCTGCGCGACCCGGCAGATTGGGCAGGCGGTCGTGGAACTAGGAGGTGGACGAAAGCACCCGCACGACAAAATCGATCCTGCCGTGGGGTTGGACAGATTACTTCCCTTAGGAAGCCGGGTTACGAAAGGTGAGCCTCTTGCTGTCGTCCATGCGGCAGATCGTGACCGGGGAGAATTGGTTGCAAGGGCTGTTGCGAGCAGTATCGCGATCTCGCACGAGGCACCGGTGACGACGGATGTGGTCGTCAGCCGAATTACATGATCAGGGATCGAGCTTCATGATGTCGCCTTCGACCCTGAAACCCGAAAGCTTGTGGAGAAAGCTCATGCCGACAAGTGTTGCATTCAACGCACTGTCGCGCAGCACGAGGGCGTCGACGTCGCGGATGCGAATACTGCCGATCTCAACGGTGCCGAGCACCACATGGGCGGCTTTGGTCTGACCATTGGCGGTGTCAACGACATGCCGGAAGTCAAGTTGGCTGTTCGCGAAGCCAATACGCCTGGCCGTGTTTTCGTTCAATGCGACGAACGATGCGCCGGTATCGATCATGGCATCGATTTTCTTGTCGTTGACCCGAAAGCTGGCATTGAAATGACCACGTCCATCTGCCCGGATTACAGCACCCGCCGAACTGGCCGTGACCGGCGTCAGGATGGATACATCGACTGATGCGCTTTTCATCGGGGAAACGGGTGATATATCCGTGAACCCGAAGAAGGCCGGAATTTGCGATGCAAGAATGGCCGCAGTAATGGCAAGAAAAAGATTGCGCACAAGCATCACCATTCTCCCCGGTCTCTTGGCCAGGACCATTGATGACGGGAAAATGTGAACATGGCCCTGCCGAACTGCCGGACAGCGCCTTAAGATGATCGTGCGGTTAAGAACGAGTGAACGTTATGGTCTATTTCGTTCCATACATGCGGTCACCGGCATCTCCAAGTCCGGGGACGATATAGCCCTGTTCGTTGAGATGACTGTCGATCGCTGCCGTATAGACCGGTACGTCGGGATGGATGTTCTTGAAGTTTTCAATGCCCTCAGGGGTGGCTAGAAGGCAGAGGAATCGAATGTTGTGGGCGCCCCTCTCCTTTAGCTTGTCGATTGCAGCGACGGCAGAATTGCCGGTTGCGAGCATCGGATCGACAACGATGATCAGGCGTTCGGCGATATCGTCGGGGGCCTTGAAGAAATACTCGACCGGTTGAAGGGTTTCGTGGTCGCGGTAAACTCCGATGTGGGAGACACGGGCAGAAGGCACAAGATCCAGCATCCCTTCGAGAAGCCCGTTGCCGGCACGCAGGATAGAAGCGAAGACGAGCTTCTTTCCTTCCAGAACCGGAGCCTCCATCGCCTGGAGAGGCGTTTCAATGGTTTCTATCGTCAATTCGAGGTCGCGGGTTACCTCGTAACAGAGCAATGTGGAAATCTCCCGCAGCAATCGCCGGAAACCTGCTGTAGAGGTTTCCTTCTTTCGCATAATCGTCAGCTTGTGCTGCACCAGCGGATGATCGATGACCGTTACACCGTCCATCAGAAGCCTGCCTTCCCGTGTCAATTTCGCTTGTTCACTTCTTGATAGGATTGGTTCAAAACGCAACCCTTTCTGGTCGTTTATCCCACAATTGCCGCAAGTAGTCCGCCATCAAGGCGGTTTAGGAGCCGTTGCCGTGTTTCTTCGTCGACAAAGGCTGCTTCAAGTGCACTACGTGTCATGGCATTGATCTGCGTGTGCGAAAATCCCATCTCCCTGGCCGCAATTTCGTACTCGCGTGCAAGAGATGTATGGAAGAACGGAGGATCGTCAGAATTGAGGCATACCTTGACACCGGCATCTGCCAGTTTACCCAAGGGGTGGCTTTGAAAGTCCGGGTAGACGCCAAGGGCGATATTCGAACCGGGACAGACCTCAAGCACTGTCCCCTGCCTCGCAAGCCGGCTTACGAGGTGTGGATCTTCAATGGCGCGAACACCGTGGCCTATGCGTGCAGGCTTCACGATGTTCAGGGCCTCGGTGATACTGAAGGGGCCACAGACTTCACCCGCGTGGATGGTCAATCCAAGCCCGGCATCGCGGGCAATGTCGAAGGCAGGAGCATAATCGCAGACGCGGCCCATTCGTTCATCGCCGGCCATGTTGAAGCCGGTGACCAGAGGATTTCGACAGCGCGCAGCATACTGCGCCGCAGCGACCACGCTTTGCGGACCGAAATGCCGCTCGCCGGTTACAATGATACGCGCTTCTATGCCTGTCTTTTCTTTGGCCTGCCGGATGCCTTCGGAAATGCCCGCAATATAGGCGTCAGCGCCCAATCCTATCCTGTCTCCATGGTCGGGTGACACGATAATTTCACTGTAAATCGTGTTGGCGGCGGCAAGCTCGCCAAGATAGGTCTCCGTCAGGAGTGCGTAGTCGGCGTCCGTCTTGAAGAGCGATGCAACTAGATCATAGGAGACGAGGAACTCCGAGAAATCTGACCAGACATAGCTATCGTCGCGAAGGAAGTCGGTTGTATCAATCCCGTATTTTTCCGCCTGAAGACGTGCAAGCTCTGGAGGAGCTGCACCTTCAATGTGGCAGTGGATCTCCGCCTTGAGGAGATGGCTCGTCAAAGGAAACTCCAGCCATGGGATCCGGTCGGGATGGAAAGGTGAGCAGCGATGGTTTCGCCGATATCCGCAAAAGTGGGGCGAATGCCGATGTTGCGTGAACGAATACCCGGGCCAAACGCCATGATCGGTACGCGTTCACGTGTGTGGTCGGTGCCGCGCCAGGTCGGGTCACAACCGTGGTCTGCCGTCAGGATGACAAGGTCTCCCGGTTGCAGGCGACGATGAACGTCTGGAAGGCTTCGATCGAATGCTTCCAGTGCTGCCGCATAACCGGGAACGTCACGCCTGTGCCCGTAAAGCTGGTCAAAGTCGACGAAGTTGGCAAAGACGAGGTCACCGTCACTGGCGGTATTCATGGCTTCAAGCGTTGCCGCCATCAAAGCGTTGTTTCCGTCCGCCTTTATTGAGTGAGAGACACCCTGATGCGCAAAGATGTCTCCAATCTTGCCGATGGCGTGAACAGCACGGCCCGCCTCTGTCAGTCGAGCGAGAAGCGTCACTTCGGGTGGCGCTACGGAAAAGTCGCGTCGGTTTCCGGTTCGCACGAACGTTTGGGCGGTCTCGCCGGTGAACGGGCGTGCAATAACACGACCGATGTTGAGGGGATCGACAAGTCGTCTGACCGTCTGGCAGAGCGTGATCAGGCGATCGAGCCCGAAATAGGTCTCATGCGCGGCGATCTGGAGAACGGAATCGCTCGATGTATAACAGATAGGCTTTCCGGTTCGGATATGCTCCTGCCCGAAGCGGGCGATGATCTCGGTTCCGGGAGCGTGACAATTGCCGAGAATGCCTGGAATTTCACCTTCGGCGCAGATTGCCTCGACCAATTCCGGCGCAAATGCATCGCCTTCGGATGGAAAATATCCCCAGTCGAACATTACCGGTGTCCCGGCAATCTCCCAATGACCAGATGGTGTGTCCTTGCCGTGAGAAACCTCGTTGGCTGCGCCATGCAGGCCGAAAATGCGGTCGGGCCGGATCATGCCGGCCGGATCGTCCCCGCTTGCAAGCTTGCCGATCTCGACAAGCCCGAGAGATGACATGTTGGGTAGCTTCAGGGGCCCCTGCCGCAATCCGGCGCGGTCTGCAGCACCGGCGGCACAGAATTCTGCAATGTGTCCGAGGGTGTTGGCACCGAGGTCACCATAGGCATCTGCATCACGGGCACCGCCGACACCAAAGGAATCCAGCACGAAAAGAAAGGCTCTCGCCATTGGTCACCAAGGATTGAGGTCGCGGCGTCGAAATGCGCCTGTACGTGCTACATATAGATTAGAATTTGCTTTGGCAAAGGGCCAAATGATGTGCAAAAGGTTGCTTTATCCCTGCAGGTGAGAAATATCGGCTGCTCGGGCGGTAACTATTCAGATATCGCCGGATGCCTGATCAGGGATTGGTTGCATCCGTGAATTCGGCATGTTTCTGGCAATTTGGCGTACAGGACAGGGTTGTGCGAATAGTCTGCCGGAAGACACGAACTGTGTTGCCGTCATCGGTCGAGACCAGAACGCGCTCGTCGGCGATTGCATTGCCATCTTTGTCCAGGAGCACGAGGTTCGTCGTCCCGAAGCTTCGGCCGGTCAAAACAATCGTGGTCGGGTCGGCGACCGTTGCATCGGCCACCTTGGCATTGCCAATGATCACCTTGCTGACCGGACGGTCCAGCCGCAACACGCGGGCGTGGTTCACATAGACCCGCAAGAGGTCGTCTTCCTGTTGCGCGAAAGTTGGCAAAGCGCCGCCGATCAGGACTGCAAGGGCGACGACAAATCGGATGGTTACGGTGGAGAGCATGCCTTGGCCTTTGAATAGGTGCTGTCATTCACCATGATGCAGACTGGTGAATGAAGGCTTAAGGTACTCGGTTGAATTGCATGAAGATTATAGTCCGTCATTTATGGGACATCGAGAGGATCGTCTTGAGATCTGCGAGAGACTCTGAGTTTTGGTCGCAAAAGCAATATTTTAGCGGATGCTCACGAGACTTGTCCGACCATTTCTCGTCAACGCATTGTTAACATTCTTCTTTAAGTGGATTGCAATCGTCTCACGCTAGGGTTGCCACATCCGAACAACGGAAACAGTTGTCGGGAAATGCTGACCAACCAACACCGTGGGAGTTTCCAATGTCGAAGTTTTTTGCACGCTTCAAGAAAGATGAATCCGGCGCGACAGCCATCGAATACGGCCTGATTGCCGCCCTGATTTCCGTAGCATTGATCGCTGGCGCCACGACGCTCGGTGGTGCGCTGAATGACACGTTTGAGTCATTGGGCGGCAAAATTGGTGCTTGCGTCGACGGCCCGAATGCCGATGGCTGCCAGCCCGAATAAGTATGAGTTCGCAAAGGGCCTGCGCCCAGTACTGCAGGCCCTTAGTTATTCCGACGTAAATTACGTTTTTACGATAGAGCTTTATCCATGGCCGCAATAAGCGCTGCAATCTTGATGATTCCCGCTATTTGCCTTTTCATGGCGGCCATCACAGATCTCTTCACGATGACGATCCCCAATCGTCTGTCGATATTCCTCCTGGCATCCTTTGTGGTGCTCGCACCCGTTTCCGGCCTGCCATTTGCTGAGATCAGCATGAGCTTTGCTGCAGGTGCCATCGTTTTCGCCGTTTGCCTCGGATTTTACGCGCTCAACGTCATGGGTGGCGGGGATGTCAAACTCCTGGCCAGTTCTGCCGTCTGGTTCGGCTTCAGCGCTGCACTCGGTGCCTTCATTCTTCAAACGGCCCTTCTTGGAGGACTGGTGACACTGATTGTCATGCTGCTTCGCTCGCAAGCGGACCGTTTTGCCGTGATCGGTTCTTTGGTGCCAGAACCGATACTGACCACCAAGAAGGTTCCCTATGGGTTGGCAATCGGTCTTGCCGGCCTGATAACGTTCTGGAACTCCCCGATTGCGATCGCTGCACTGGCGGGGTTGAAGCAATAGCCTTTTGATGGCAACGCTTTATTAACCACACTCGTATTCCGGCTATTAACCATAACTACACTATTGGCGGTCATTCTTCCTGAGGTTGAGTCCTGAGGAACCGTCATGAAGCCCGCACGTCTTCTTATCTTAGTGGTGGCAGTTGTTGCTGCCGGTCTGGCCGGCGTTCTGGCAATGCGGATTTCGGGAACGACCGCGCCACAGATCGCGGAAACGATCATTGAAAAACAGCCAAGCGTCAAAGTTCTTGTCTCGTCGATGAACCTTCCGGTTGGAAGTCGCCTTGACGAGGATAAGCTTCGCTGGCTTGCCTGGCCTGATGCTGGGCTTGTCGAAGGGTTCATCACCCAGAATGTTCGCCCGGATGCAATCTCGGAACTGAACGGCATGGTGGTCCGTCTGCCGCTCTTCGAGGGAGAGCCTGTGCGGGGTGAAAAGATCGCCGATTCCTCCAACAGGATCATGTCGTCGCTCTTACCCGCCGGTAAACGGGCTGTTTCCACCCAGATTTCGGTGGCAACCGGTGCTGGTGGGTTCGTCCTTCCGAACGACCGCGTCGACGTCATCATGGTGCGCCGCACTGACGATGACCGCTACCTGACGGAAGAAGTTCTGCAAAACATCAGGGTGCTGGCAATCGACCAGCAGATTCAGGAAAGCCCCGAAGGAAAGAAGACTGTGATTGGCACGACAGCGACGCTCGAACTGACGCCTGAGCAGGCGAAAGTGATCGCCGTGGCGCAGCAAATGGCCGATCGCCTGACCCTGGCATTGCGTTCGGTCGCTGATGCGCAGGAACCGGACACCATCGCTGCCGACTATCTTTTGAGTGGCGGCGGAAAGGCGGAGGTGCAGGTCATCAAGTCCGGCTCGATCATCGGCAACGACAACAACTAGAAGACGTATTGAACGGAGTGGGGACGTGAGGGGACAGGGACGCAAACTTCGAAGCGCCGCGATCGCGGGCGTGGCATTCGCCATGGCTTTTTGTGGCGTGCCGCATGGCTTCGTGCCCGAAGGCATTTCGGTTGCACAAGCCATTGCGAGGGAAGACAGCATCATCAGGATATCCAAGGTTGGTGCCGGTGCAAGACAAAGGCTCAAGCTTGGACTGAACAAGGCGCTTGTTGTCGACCTCCCGGCCGACGCGCACGATATTCTCGTGGCCGATCCAACCAAGGCCGATGCCGTAACGCGGACATCACGACGCATCTATCTCTTCGGAAAATCAGTTGGCCAGACGAACATCTTCATCTTTGGCCGCGATGGCGAGGAGATCGTCAGCCTCGATCTCGAAATCGAACGCGATATTTCCGGACTTCAGGAAAATCTTCGACGGTTCCTGCCGGATTCGAACATCAAAGTGGAGATTGTCTCTGACAACATCGTTTTGACCGGCAGCGTGCAAACGCCACAGGATGCAACACAGGCTGCAACGCTTGCCAGCATTTTCCTCACCGGCGGTGAGGCAACAACCCGTACCGAAGTGGCGACCAGCGAAAGCAGCGGCGATGGTGCAGTGGCACTGTTTGCAGAAGGGCGCCAGAAGTCCCGGGTGGTGAACCTCCTGACTGTTGAAGGAGAGGATCAGGTTACCCTGAAGGTGACGGTTGCCGAGATCCGTCGCGAGGTCGTCAAGCAGCTTGGGTTCGATAACTTCTTTCGGCGGAACGCGGCTGGATCCGGGTCCAGCCTGGACATCCTCGGGGTGGCAACGGGTGTGGATGGCGTTGTCGGTCGGGTCTCGGGCTCTGTGGGCAAGCTGAGCATCGACATGGTCTTGAGCGCCCTGGAACAGGCAAACGCGATCCGTACGCTTGCGGAGCCGACCCTCACGGCGATCTCGGGCCAATCTGCCACCTTCAACTCCGGGGGCGAACGCCTTTTTACGACGACCAATTCTGACGGCGAGACCGTTCTCATGCCGTATGAATACGGCATCTCGCTGGGTTTTACGCCAACGGTCCTTTCGTCTGGGCGCATCAGCTTGCGGATCCAGACCCGCGTTTCGGAACCCGTCGCTGCCGGCAATGGTGTCGAATATCGCAAACGTGATGCCGAGACTGTTCTTGAACTCCCTTCTGGGGGATCGATTGCGCTTGCGGGCCTCATTCGTGACGATATCGAACAGACCATGTCGGGAACACCGGGTGCTTCAAAACTGCCGCTTTTCGGCGCGCTTTTCAGACAGAAGAACCTGGAGCGTACGGAAACCGAGCTGGTCATCATCGCTACGCCTTATCTGGTACGCCCGGTTTCGCGAAATGAGCTCTCGCGGCCGGATGACAATTTCAATCCGGCAAGTGATGCAGCGAGCGTTCTGCTAGGCCACGTGAACCGCATCTATGGCCGTAAGGATGCGCCGCCACCCGCCCTTCCATATGAAGGCAATGTCGGGTTCATCTACAAATGATTGCGGCGTCTTTGAACTCCACAATCGCTCCAGGTAAAGCGCAGGAAAGGCGCCATATCATGAGAATTTCTCGTCGATATCCGATCACCGGGTTTGGGAAGCCATTTGTCGCGACGCTGTTTCTCGCAATAGCGGCGCTGACCAGTGGATGCGCAAATCGCGATGGGATGACGACAGGGTCGTTACCGGACGACTATCGAACGCGCCACCCGATCATTGTCGGCGAAGCCGAAAAAACGATCGACATTCCGATTGCTGCTGGAGATCAGGGGCTGACCCGCGGGCAGCGGGAAGTCATTGCCGGATTTGCTTCCGAATACCAGCGTACCTCCAAGGGTATCATCCGTATCGTAACGCCACAGGGCGCCTTGAATTCCGGTGCGGCGGCAGCGGCTGCGAGCGATATCCGCGGACTGCTTGTGCAGATGGGCGTGCCGAAGAACCGGATCCTCCAGGCGGGATTTGCTGCTGATGGCTATGGCAGCTCGGCGCCGATACGCCTGAGCTATGTTGCGATCACGGCCCAGACCAGCGCCTGCGGAGAATGGCCGGCGGATTTGACGCTGAACACGACCGAGAACCAGAACTACTACAATTTCGGCTGTGCCAGCCAACGCAACCTGGCTGCCCAGATTGCCAATCCCAACGATCTTCTCGGGCCTCGTCGCATGACGCCACCGGATGCCGAACAGCGCGGGCAGGCCATGGAACGATACCGTGGCGCCTATACCGAACTGAAGGAGATGAGATGACCCGATTTCGTCAGGTCGAGGAGGAGGTGACATGAGCTCGATCGAATACAGCATTCGGACTGAAGATGACGAGCGGACACCTGTTGAAGAACAGGGCGGGGTCACCGATCTTTCGTCGGTCCGCCCGCTGCCGCGGATCTCGATCCATGCCTTTTGTGAAAGTGAAATCATGCTGCGTGCCATGGAAGGCATGGGGCGCGACCGTCGCATGGCCAAGGTCAACATGCGGATCACCAATGGAGGCATAGAAGCTGCCGCGAATATGTTTGCGGCGGCACCGACCCCCAATCTGATCATTCTGGAGACGGATGCCGAACCGCACACTCTGCTCGGTGAACTGGCACCGCTTGCTGAGGTCTGTGATGCAACCACGCGGGTCATCATTGTCGGTCGTTACAACGATATTTCCCTCTATCGGGAATTGATCCGCAACGGCATATCTGAATACCTCGTCGGCCCGGTGCAGATGTCGGACATGCTTGCGTCGATCTCAGCCATCTTTGTCGATCCGGATGCAGAACCTCTGGGCAAGTCGATCGCCTTCATCGGTGCCAAGGGCGGTGTTGGTTCTTCCACGATTGCTCACAACTGTGCATTCGGCATCTCGAACCTCTTTTCGACCGAGACGATCCTGGCCGACCTTGACCTGCCGTTCGGTACGGCTAACATCGACTTTGATCAGGATCCGGCCCAAGGTATTGCAGAGGCCGTCTTTGCTCCCGACCGTCTTGACGAAGTCTTTCTGGACAGGTTGCTGACAAAATGTTCGGAGCATCTTTCGCTTCTGGCGGCTCCCTCGCTTCTGGACAGGACGTATGACTATGACGGCATGGCCTTCCAGCCGATCGTGGAAATTCTGCAAAGGAGCGCGCCGGTCGCCGTGCTTGATCTGCCACATTCATGGTCGGAGTGGACACGGTCAGTGCTTGCGAGCGCAGATGACATCGTGATCTCGGCAGCGCCGGATCTTGCAAGTCTGCGCAATGCGAAAAACATGCTTGATTCCCTGCGGAAACTTCGCCCGAATGACAGTGTTCCGCATCTTGTTCTCAATCAGATTGGCATGCCGAAACGGCCGGAGATCGCACCGTCCGACTTCTTCGAGGCTCTCGAAATTGAGCCCATCGCCATCCTGCCGTTTGATGCGCAGCTTTTTGGCAATGCTGCCAATAGCGGCAGGATGATCGCCGAAGTCGATGCAAAGTCGCCGTCTGCGGAGACACTTTCGCAGATCTGCCATGTCATTACCGGCCGTGCGGCCCTGAAAAAGGGGAAGAAGGGCGGGTTGTCAAAGGTTCTTGGAATGCTGCGGCGCCCTTGATGTCGCCGCGATGTTGAAGGCTGATAGAAGATGTTTGGAAAACGCGGAACCGATGGGTCGGGAAAGAGTACGGGTGCGGTCGCAGCGGTTGTAACCACACCGGTTGCGACCCCCGTCGTTGATGCACCGGTCAGGCCGGAAGTGTTTGCCGAACCTTCTGGCGATACCGGCTCGTCCAGACTGAACCGGGCACCACAGCACGCTGCTGCCGAGCCAGGACGCCGCAAGGCGCCGCGCACGGAAGTCTACTATGATACAAAAAGTCAGGTCTTCTCGGCACTGATCGATACGATCGACCTGTCACAACTGGCCAAGCTTGATGGCGAAAGTGCGCGCGAGGAAATCCGCGACATCGTCAATGACATCATCACGATCAAGAACTTTGCGATGTCCATTTCCGAGCAGGAGGAACTGCTTGAGGATATCTGCAATGATGTTCTCGGTTATGGTCCCCTGGAGCCTCTTCTGGCACGTGATGATATCGCCGATATCATGGTCAATGGTTCAGGCCAGACATTCATCGAAGTTGGTGGCAAGACGATTGAATCGGAAATCCGATTTCGTGACAACAACCAGCTTCTGTCGATCTGCCAGCGGATTGTCAGCCAGGTTGGCCGCCGTGTCGATGAATCTTCGCCAATCTGTGACGCGCGCTTGCCGGATGGATCCCGTGTCAACGTGATCGCTCCACCGCTTGCGATTGATGGTCCAGCACTGACGATCCGCAAGTTTAAGAAGGACAAGCTCACCCTCGACCAGCTTGTTAAATACGGCTCCGTCACCCCTGAAGGGGCAACGCTTCTCCAGATTATCGGCCGCGTTCGTTGCAATGTCGTCATTTCCGGGGGAACAGGCTCAGGCAAGACGACACTCCTGAATTGCCTCACCCGCTACATCGATGCCGATGAACGTGTCATCACGTGTGAGGATACGGCGGAGTTGCAACTTCAGCAGCCGCATGTCGTAAGGCTGGAAACACGCCCGCCAAATATCGAAGGCGAAGGCGAGATCACGATGCGCGACCTCGTGAAGAACTGCCTGCGCATGCGGCCAGAGCGTATCATCGTCGGTGAAGTTCGTGGACCGGAAGTCTTCGATCTGCTTCAGGCGATGAACACCGGCCATGATGGTTCGATGGGCACGATCCATGCAAATACGCCGCGCGAGTGCCTCAGCCGCATGGAATCGATGATTGCGATGGGTGGTTTCAGTCTGCCGGCAAAAACCGTTCGCGAGATCATATCCGGGTCTGTTGACGTTATTGTTCAGGCTGCCCGCCTGCGTGACGGCTCGCGCCGGATTACCCAGGTCACCGAGGTGGTCGGCATGGAAGGTGATGTGATCGTGACGCAAGACCTGATGCGCTACGAGATCGAGGGTGAAGATGCCAATGGTCGGCTGATCGGCCGCCATGTTTCGACCGGCATAGCCAAACCGCATTTTTGGGACCGCGCTCGCTATTTCAATGAGGAGCGGCGTCTGGCGGAAGCACTCGACAGTATGGAACAGATGGCTGGGTAGGGCGACGAAATGTTCGGTCTCGATATAACGGTCATATTGATCATCGCGCTGGCTGCGCTCGCTGCCGGGGCGATCTGCTATGCCGTCCTGTTTTCAAGCATAGAGACGGAGAAAAAGACGGATGCACGCCTCAATCGGGTGAAGACGGCCGCATCCGATATTGGTAACGCGCGGGTGGCGCGTGACCGTCTCCAGGAAATCTCAAAGCGCCGCAAATCGGTACAGGATTCGCTCAAGGATCTTGAAAAGAAACAGGAAGAAAAATCCCGCAAGATGGGGGATGCCAGCATCAAGTCACGGCTTGCGCAGACCGGTCTTCCTCTTCGCCTGATCCACTTTTACGTGGTGAGTGGCGTTCTCGGCCTGATCGTCCTTGGAGTGGTGATCATTGCGGGAGCTCCTCCGCTGGTGGCTGTGGGTGCAGGTTTTGCAGCAGGCTTTGGTTTGCCGCGATGGATCATAGGCTTTCTTGTCAAGCGGCGGCAAAAGAAGTTTCTGAACGAATTTCCCAATGCGCTTGATGTCATGGTGCGTTCGATCAAGTCAGGCCTGCCGCTCAACGAGGCGATGCGTCTGATTGCTTCAGATGGACAGGAACCGGTCAAGACGGAGTTCAGGCGTGCGGTGGAATCGCAGCAGGTTGGGTTCAGCATTCCCGAGGCCTGCGTGCGGATGATGCAGACCATGCCTTTGCCCGAAGTCAATTTCTTCTCGATTGTCATCATGATCCAGTCCCAGGCAGGCGGTAACCTGTCGGAGGCGCTGAGCAACCTTGCAAGGGTGCTTCGTGAGCGCAAGAAGATGAAGGCCAAGGTGCAGGCGTTGTCGATGGAAGCCAAGGCCTCGGCGGTCATTATCGGTGCGCTGCCGTTCATTGTGGCGCTGCTCGTCTATTTGACGTCACCTGAATACATGATGCTTCTGTTTACCGACCCACGCGGTCACATCATCATGTTGTTTTCCGGGATCTGGATGTCGATTGGCATCTTTGTCATGCGAAACATGATCAATTTCGAGCTATAGGGGGCCGGATGTGACGAAGGACCTTGCAGAACACCTCACAGACCCGGCCCTGCTTTTGGCGGCACTGGTGGCGATTGCTGTTTTCGCAACCTTCTACACGCTTGCAAGCCCATTCCTGGAGCGTGGTGATCTCAACAAGCGCATGAAGGCGGTATCAACCGAGCGAGAGATGATCCGTGCGCGTGAGCGAGCCCGCATGAATGCAGATACCTCCAAGGCGACACTTCGCTCCCAGAACAACCAGTCGGTTCGCCAGATCGTCGAGCGTTTCAATTTGCGCAAGGCTCTTGTTGACGACAACACGGTCAATCGTCTTCGCTCAGCTGGGTTGCGGTCACAAAATGCACTCAACATCTTTCTCGTGGCGCGCTTTCTGCTGCCATTTCTGTGTTTTGCCCTGGCTATCGTCTGGGTCTTCGCGCTTGGCAACCTGGCGGAGCGACCGTTCGCCCTTCGCATACTGGCAACCATTGTCATTGCCTATATCGGGTTCTACCTCCCGAATATATACATCAGCAATCGTGTGACCAAACGCCAGCATTCGATAAAACGGGCATGGCCCGATGCGCTCGACCTGATGCTGATCTGCGTGGAATCGGGGATTTCCATCGAGGCGGCAATGCGGCGGGTGGCTGAGGAGATGAGCATGCAATCTCCGGAACTGGCGGAAGAAATGGTGCTGACGACGGCCGAACTCTCATTTTTGCCCGATCGCCGTGTTGCCTTGGAAAACCTCGGTCTGCGAACGCAGCTCGAAGCGGTCAAGAACGTTACCCAGGCACTGTTACAGGCGGAACGTTACGGTACTCCGATCGCACAGGCACTTCGCGTACTGGCCCAGGAAGGTCGCGACGAGCGGATGAATGAGGCGGAAAAAAAGGCTGCGGCATTGCCGCCAAAACTGACAGTACCGATGATCCTGTTTTTCTTGCCAGTTCTGGTCGCAGTTATTCTCGGGCCAGCCGGGATGCAGGTGGCTGACCGGTTCTGATCCACGCGGACGAATGAACAGAAGTTGGCCAGAACCTGTTTCCTGGAAAAGATCGTCAGTTCGGGAAAGGGCCCGGGCTCAGTTGACGGCTGTCTTCTGGTCTGCCTTGTCAGCAAGCTTTGCCCAGGAGTTTTTCTGGGACAGGACTGCCCGTAGATAGGTGACGTTTGCTTCGGCCTGCTGTTGGGAAAGCTCCCGCCTGGCAATGTCCTCCGCTTCCTTGAAGCGACCTTGAAGGCCGACCACAAGAGCGAGGTTCTGTCGAACACGGCTATCTGCTGTCGGTTGTTGTGCGGCCGAGCGCATATATGTTTCTGCTGTGCGCAAGTCGCCCGACAAGACGTAGGACATTCCGAGGTTCGACATTACGGTTGGCTCGTTCGGGCTTGAGTTGAGAGCCAGTCTGTATTTCTGGCGTGCCTCGTCGGAGCGGCCAAGCTGATCGAGTACGGCACCTTCTGCAGAATAGAGACGCCAGTCCGGGCGGTCGGGTGTTTGAGCACGCCGGATTGTTTGTAGCGCCTGTTCAAGTTGCCCTGCCGCGGCCTGGGCCTTGCCATAGGCGGAGAGTGCATCGCGGTCCTTGGGATGTGCGATGATGACTTGCTGCATGACAGCGAGCGCCTGGGTGTGCTTGCCCGTCATGCCGAGTACCTGGGCGTACCGGATCCCCGTATTGCGATCCTTGGGCTTGCGCTCGTAAGCCGCACCAACCGACTTTTCTACGGCATAGAGTTCGCTCTCGTTCATGCCCTCAAGCGACGAACTGGTCGCAGGAACGGATCCGGTGGTGATCGAATCATGCTTGGTTGCACATCCTGCAAGAAGCAGTGCAAGCACGATAGAGCCGGTTGTCACGGTCAGGCGCTGCTTTATTGTGCTCACACGGCATGCTGCGGTCATGATTGTCATCTCAATGTTTCGAGACCGGCAATATTTTCTTCGAAACGCCGTCTCGAACGGTGGCAAAATCTCTTGAACAGAAATAAGCTGTTAACCCTAACAGAGCGTTAAAGCTTTGATTTACAAGGCACGAAGGCTTTCCATGACAAGATATCAATACATCGAGCGTCCCTCCCTCTTTGCTGGTACGACAGCTGCTACGCGTCCGATTCTGGCGATTACAAAGTCCCAGCTGGAGGACGCGGAGATGGCAGCAGCGACACTGGCATGGGCTCGTGCAGCGGGCTTCACCGCCGAAGCGGGAGCTTTCCTGCCGGTACCATCTTCTGATGGCGGCATTGCATCAGTATTGTTTGGTCTTGGTGCCGACCAAGACGCCTCGCCATTCATTGCCGGAAAGCTGATGAAACTCCTCCCGGAGGGGGATTGGCATGTCGCTTCAACAGTCCTGACTGCAGAAACGTTCGCACTCGGTTTTGGTCTTGGAGCGTACAGCTTCAATCGATACAGGCAGGATGGCGGCAAGCACAAGCAGGTGCGGCTTGTGGTTCCGGAAGATGTTCGCATCGACGTGGAACGTCAGTTGGCCGGCGTCTTCCTGGCTCGTGACCTCATCAATACGCCAACCAACGATCTCGGACCGGATGATCTGGAAGCAGTGTTTCGCGCCTTGGCAGGCAGTTATGGAGCAACTGTATCCAGCATTGTCGGGGAAGAGCTCCTTGCGCAGAACTTTCCTCTCATTCACGCGGTCGGGCGAGCGAGCGCCCAGGCACCCAGGCTTCTTGAAATGCGCTGGGGCCGACAGGGAGCACCGCGTATAACGCTCGTTGGTAAGGGTGTCTGCTTCGATACCGGCGGTCTTGATATCAAAGGTGCCGCCAACATGCTCCTGATGAAAAAGGACCTTGGGGGCGCTGCCAATGTCATGGGACTGGCACTCATGATTATGGATGGCGGCCTTGATGTCGACCTGCGCGTCCTTGTTCCGGCGGTAGAAAATTCGATAGCTGGCAACGCATTTCGGCCGGGCGATATCTATCCAAGCCGCAAGGGGGTCACGGTGCAGATCGACAATACCGATGCGGAGGGAAGGCTGGTCCTGGCGGATGCACTTTGCTACGCGGATGAAGATCCGACCGATCTTCTGGTCGACATGGCCACTTTGACGGGAGCCGCACGTGTGGCTGTTGGTCCAGATATCGCTCCGTTCTTTACCGATGACGAGGACTTGGCAGCCAATCTGTCGGAGATTGCACAGCAGGAAAATGATCCGATCTGGCGCCTGCCATTGTGGAAGGGTTATGACAAGGATCTGAAATCGCGTGCGGCCGAGATCACCAACGCCCCTTCTGGCGGCATGGCAGGCTCGATCACCGCGGCCCTCTTTCTGAACCGATTCGTGTCAAGACAGACACGCTGGGTGCATTTTGATATCTATGGTTGGACGCTGGCTGAAAAGCCGCACGCCCCGGTTGGTGGAGAAGCATTTGCCATTCGCGCCCTTTATCGTCTTGTCGGCAATATGGCGAAAGCGTCGAAATAGTCCGGTAAGCGGTTCACCTTAGGATCGGATCGGCAGCAGGAAAGAAGTATGCTGGTTGGATTGACGGCAACGGAAGCGTTGGGATTGTGGCAGCGCGTCACGCTGGCCCAGGTGCGGCAAGATGGGCCGGATCTAAGTTTGAGACAACTGGCGATCCTTTTGCAGGTCTATCTCGTAGCACCGCCGCATACCGTCAGGGGACTGGCGACAACACTGGACGTGACCAGGCCGGTTATCAGCCGTGCACTGGACACGATGAGCAAGATGGGGCTTCTGGAACGGGTCAGGGATACACGGGACCGCCGCGACATCATGGTGAAGCGAACGGTTCTTGGGGCGCTTTACCTGGAGGAAATGGCGGATCTGATCCGCAAGGAGGGCCGTCCACCATCTGAGAAATGAGGTCAAAGACGCCCTGCTGAATGAAAGGCTTGCAACAGCATGTCGATTTCAGGGGCTGTTCGACCAGGAGCAGAGCAGGACATCCTTGGCAGTCTTTATGTTGAAAAACCGCAAAGCAGCGTCCTTGGAACTATTTCATATCTTCGGCAGGGCCGATCGCCCCACCGACAAACTTCAACAAGGGAACGGCAATTCATCCCCGATCTGACGGACGGGGTTCTTATGCCGATAATTTGATGACAACGAAACTCGACAGGCGACTGCATGCCTATCGCCCGGATCTTGCCGATGAGAAATTGCGAGGCCGCGTCAATGCCGAACGCTTCGTCGACGGCCGACTGGCACGGATCGCCATTCCGGTTGTCGGCCTGCGCCCTTCGCCGGATCCGGCACGTGGGATCGACACGCAACTGTTGCTTGGTGAAATCGTAAGGGTTTTTGACTGCGCTGCAGGATGGGCCTGGGTGCAGGCCGTTCACGATGGCTATGTCGGCTATATTCCCGACAATTGCATGGCAGAGACTGAAAGCCATACCCATGTCGTGTGCGCACCACGCACGTTTGTCTATCCCGAACCTGAATTACGGGCGGCAACGACGACGGCATTTTCGATGGGTAGCCGTATCAATGTCGTCAGGGAGATGGAAACACGCGGCACACGCTATCTGATCCTTGCAGATGGAAGAGCGCTTTTTTCGGGCCATTGCAAGCAGGTAAATGAAGGCGCGGCCAATGATTACGTGACGGTCGCTGCCCGCTTCCTGGAGACACCCTATCTTTGGGGTGGGCGGTCTGGATTTGGCATTGATTGCTCGGCACTTGTTCAACTGTCATTGATGATGGCCGGACAGTCAGTGCCGCGCGATACGGACATGCAGGCAACAGTCGGCAGAGAGATAACGCAAGAGGATCTGCGGCGTGGAGACCTTGTCTTCTGGAAGGGACATGTCGGGATCATGGAGGATCGGCAGACACTTCTTCATGCCAATGGTCATACCATGACGGTTGCGCGTGAGAACCTTGAAGCTGCAGTTAAGCGGATCGGTTGGCTTTATGGCCAGCCGACCGGTTTCCGGCGGTTGGGTTGATCACGAGAAAGTTGAGTAAACAATCATGGCGGATGACCCCGGCATTGCTTATCTTTCAATCGGTAACACCTGAGGATGTGCAATGCTGAAGACCGCCTGGATACTGCCACTGATGATGTTGATCGCGATCGTATTTGCTGTTGCAAGCGTCGCGCCATCGTTGGCGTTTGCAGCGGAAGACGAGTTCGGGTCGAACGTTCCGAGCCGTTACCATGACCTCCCTGGCGTTGTCCCTGAAGCGGAGCGTGTGCAAAGGCAGGACTATACCTGCTCGAGCAGCATTGAATATGTCTATCGGGGTCGCGGACGCTATGACATCCTTTACGGAGATGTTGCTCCGCGTCAGGTTTATCGCTGCAAGACCGAAAATGGCGTTACCTATTCCGGTACACGTCCGCCCAATACACACTGGATCCCGGGCCTGAACCCTCTTCATCTACCCAAATAGGAGGTCTTTCTCCAAAAAGATCGAGATGAACAACAAGCCGGAATTTGCCTGAATTGACAACGGTGGGCTCTGCTTCGCCAATCCCATTCGGGATGCAGGTAAGCCTTGAAAGATGACCAGCGTCCACGCTTCGATGAAATTCGTGTCGGAAGGTAAGCGGATGCCGTTCAAAATGGCGCATCTCTTTGCACGTGAAAGGCGTGCCACCTGCCGACGAGATAGACCGCAGCAATGTGTCCCCACGTGAGCTGTTGCAGACCCTTGGCGCTGTAATTGTCGGGGCACTTGTGAAGAGGACCTGATGCCAGTCTCGATGAAACAGATGCGCATGAAGACTGTTGAGTTGGTTCAACAAGCTACCAAATGGCCTGCCGATACCTCGCGGAATTCGCGTTGGCTGACTTTGTAGTCCACGGGCCGGATGGGGCTTTTCAACTCTTCGACCGTGGCGGCACGTTTCGTGTTGCGCCGATCCGGGTCTGGAATCGGAACTGCGGCCATGAGTTTCTTCGTGTAGGCATGCTGGGGATTGTTGAAGACCGAAGCACGCGGTCCAATTTCAACGATTTCGCCAAGATACATGACGGCGACGCGGTGACTGACCTGCTCCACCACCGCCATGTCGTGGCTGATGAAAAGGAAGGCTAAGTTGAAACGTTCCTGAAGATCGAGCATGAGATTGATGACTTGTGCCTTGATCGAAACATCAAGTGCTGACACGCTTTCGTCCGCAACGATAACCTTTGGTTCCAGAACAAGGGCGCGGGCAATGCAGATACGCTGGCGCTGGCCGCCGGAGAATTCATGCGGATAGCGGGACGCCATGTCAGGTGACAGGCCAACGCGTCGCAACATGTCGGCCACCACGTCATCTGCCTGTTTGCGAGTGCCCATCCCGTGCTCGAGATAGGGCTCAGCAATTGCTCTTCCCACTGTCATACGCGGATTGAGGCTGGCGAACGGGTCTTGAAAAATCATCTGCATGGAACGTCGCATTTCGCGCATGCCCTTCTTGTCAAGTGCGAGGACATCCTGGCCGTCGGCAAATACTGAACCGGCATCCGGTTCGATCAATCGCATGATGGCTCGACCAGTGGTTGACTTTCCGCACCCGGATTCACCGACCAGAGACAGGGTCTCGCCGGCATGAAGATCAAAGGAGACATTTTCCACCGCATGGACCCGCCCGGACAGGCGACTGAGGAGGCCCGAATGGATGTCGAAGCGCTTGCTGAGACCTCGGACTTCCAGGACGGGCCTGTCCCGGGAAACGGTGTCTTTCGACGTGGCGGGGAGGCTGGCGACCCCAGTGTCGATATCAACGATTGCGAAACGTTCTGGGTGATCCTTGTCCTTCATCGAACCAAGGACGGGCACTGCAGACAGAAGGGCACGCGTATAAGGGTGCTTGCCGCGACGGAAGATGTCGGTGGTCGAACCCGTCTCGACCTGTTCGCCGCGATACATGACGACGGTCCGGTCCGCGACTTCGGCGACAACGCCCATATCATGGGTGATGAAAAGGACGGAGGTCCCTTCTTCCTCCTGGAGGCTCTTGATGAGATCAAGAATCTGTCCCTGGATCGTCACATCGAGTGCAGTTGTCGGTTCGTCGGCGATCAGCAGCTTCGGTTTCGATGCCAGTGCCATGGCAATCATCACGCGCTGTCGCATTCCGCCTGAAAAGCGGTGTGGATATTCATCGAAGCGTGATGCAGCCGATGGGATACGGACCTTCTCGAGGAGCCGGATCGTCTCGGCGCGGGCCTCGGTTGGTGTGAGCTGTGAATGACACAGAAGCGCCTCGGATATCTGATCGCCGATGGTGAAGAGCGGATTGAGGCTCGTCATCGGTTCCTGGAAGATCATGGAGACCTCGTTGCCGCGGACCTTGCGCATCTCATGCTCGGGCAATGATAGAAGATCACGTCCCGACAGCATGATCTTGCCCTCGCTACGGCTTATGTCCTTTTGCAGAAGGCGCATGATCGAAAGGGACGTGACACTTTTCCCAGACCCGGATTCACCGACAATGGCCACGGTTTCGCCTGGCGCGACGTTGAAGGAAATATCGCGTACCACGGGCCTCCACTCGCCATCGACGAAGAAAGATGTCGTCAGGCTTTCCACCGAGAGTACGGGTTGATCCGTGTGAACTGATTGGCTTCGCGGCGTCACCATGGTTGTTCCCTTTTTCTTCCTCTGAAGATCGACCTCAGTCCGGCCAGCGCAAGAGCGGCTCGAATCGGCGGCGACTGCGCTCTTCAAGTGGTGTTGCTATGATTTCGTTGGAGCCTCGGGCCTTGTCGAGTTCATCGACAAGTCGTTGCGCGACGATTGTCTCCTGCCCTGGGTGCAGGTTGCAGGGATCCAGATAGAAATGGTTGTGTTCGATTTCATGGTCGCGAACAATGATCGGCGGGCTGCCTCGTCCAAGTGCCTCGGCAAGATCCCATGCGGTAATGTGCGCGTCCTGGGCCGAGATGATGACGCGCAATCGGTCCAGCGGATTGTTTGTCGGATCTGGTTCGATTACGGCCTTGACACCCGTGCGGTCGTCCAGAGCCTGCTTCCAGAGGTTGAGTATCGCTGTTTCTCGAGCGCGGATTCCCTCATGATCACGGGTCTCCCATGCTTCCAGGGCCGCCATCGTCCCGAAAATGCTTTCCTTGCCGATTTTCATTCCGCGGCCAATGCCCATGTTCTGCAGGAACGCACTTCGAACCAGGTCCTTGCGGCCTGCAACAATGCCCGAAGTCGGGCCACCGAGAAACTTGTGCCCGGAATAGAGAACGATGTCGGCTCCCTTTTTAAGAAAGATCTCCAGGTCGTATTCGGACGCTGCGTCCACGATGACAGGTATGCCCCGAGCATGAGCGATTTCGACGAACTCCGATAGGTGCAGGAGACCATAATCAACCACGTGGTGGGAAACGACATAGACTGCGGCAGCAGTTTTATCCGTGATTGCCTGTTCCATGTGGAAGCGATGGGTCGAGGTTGCCTGACCGATCAGAACTACCTTTGCGCCGGCAAGTCGAACGGCCTGGTCGACCGGTGCGCCATAGCTCACGACATGGCCCGTCTGCACGATGACTTCATTTCTTTCTGGCGTGACATCAGGCAACTTTTCGATGGCAAGAAGATTGTTGCCAGTGATGGCTCCGGCAACCGCCAGGCTGATCCCGGAAGAGCATGAGGCCGTCACAAAACCGGCTTCGGCACCTGTCAGTCGTGCAATTACCGCGCTTGCCTTGCGCTGCAGGTCATTGATTTCGACAAATTGCGGCAGGATCTTTGTCATCGCATCGATTGCTTCCGGAACCACGATTGAAGCGCCGAGGCTGGTCATGGTGCCGGAGACGTTGATCACGGGGCGCAGGCCGATCGAGGTGCGGATATCACTAGACATTATGCTTCTCCAGAAGGGCAAAAGATCGGGTTTCTTCGTCGACAAATATGCCATAATAATGTAATAGCATCTTGAGATTGTGAGAGGAGCGTAGACTTGGACGCCAAGACTTCATCATCGGGAACCCCACAGAAGGCAAGGGGGACAAGCGAAGCGTCGGCGGGGCCGACGCGACGGTCCCGCGTCAGCGGCATAGACCGCGCGCTGCAAGTGATGGACTATCTTTATGAAACGGGTGCACCGGCTGGCCCATACGCGATTGCAAAGGCGATCAGGGCACCACTCTCCACGGTCTACGTCATTGTTGAGGATCTGGTCGGCAAGAACATGCTTGCCCGCAATAGCGATGGATCCATCTGGCTCGGTGCCCGCTTGTACCATTACGGCCTCGCTTATGCCCGTTCGCTGGATTTCATGAGTGTTGCAACGCACGAGATGCACGATCTTTGTCGGATGACGGGTGAAACCGTTCAGGTTTGCGGCCGTGATGGTGACCATATGCTGGTTCTCGCCATGGCGGATGGGCCAAGCCATTTCCAGGTTGCCTCGCGTGTTGGAACCCGCGTGCCGCTCAACTGGACGGCCTCGGGTCGCCTTCTCGTCGGACATTTGCCGGAGCCGGAACGCCTCGAACTTTTCCGCAACTGTGCCCGAAGGTCTCCGACGGGGCGGGCCGAGATCAATGCTTCGACGCTTTCGCAGGCGGCTGGCAAGGCGTTTCGCGAACGGTTGTCGATCCAGGTGGCCGAATCCGACTATGCGGTCGCGTGTATTGCTTCTCCGATCGTTGATCACAACGGGGACTGCATCGCGACGATTTCCATCGTGCTTCCGGAGCAAAAGGTGTTGAGCGACGAAAGCCGCTACGCGAATTATGTGCGGGTATCGGCAGAACGGATCGAGACGTTGATGGGTTGGCGCAACCACTGACGGATCCTTAATCTTGCAGGGCGATGATCGCCTCGATTTCAACGGTGATATTGCCCGGCAAGGAACCGAGACCGACGGCCGAGCGGGCATGTTGCCCGGCCTCGCCGAAGACATCGATGAAGAGATCCGAGCAACCGTTGATGACATTGGGATGATCCGTGAAGTCGGGAACAGCGTTGACCATTCCCAGAAGCTTCACCACGCGTTTTATGCGCGCAAGGTCCCCCAGCGCTTCATGCATGACGGCCAGCAGATTGATGCCTGTGAGCCGTGCGTGAGTATAGGCTTCCTCGATGCTGACATCACCGCCCACCTTGCCGCAATGGAGATGCCCGTCAATCTCGCGTGGACCCTGGCCCGAGAGATAGAGAAAGCTTCCTTCACGCACATGGGTTACGAAGTTTGCAACTGGCGGCGGCGGTGGCGGGAGCTCGATGCCGAGTGATGCCAGCCGCTCGTAAGGCGTTGCGTGTATCGGACCGGCGGCAAGGGATGAATGTTTCACTGACTTTCCTTGTTGATGCATGACTGGCGACCTACCGCCAGGAGTAGCCGTGGGTGTGGCGAACGAGTTTGCGAGCGCGCGGGATATAGCGGCTCGCGGCGATGGCTTCGGCACCGATAACTGCAAAGCGGGGTTCGAACAGTTTTGAGAGGCGTGAGACGTCGCCGTTGGAATCGGTAGCTTCCAGGTCGGCATCGACCAGATCGAAGATAGTGAAATCGGCACGCTCGCCTGCCGAGAGGCGATCGTCCATCGCTAGTTTGATCACGGATGCCGGCGCGTGGGTAACAGCGTTGACGACATTGTCGAACGGCATGCCGACGCTCAGCAGCTTGGACATTGTCGTGGCAAGATCCCAGACGGGGAAGTTCATGGAATGGCCATGCAGGTCTGTGGAGATCGAGAAAGGCAGGAGGCCGCGTTTGATGGCTGCTTCGGCGACCTTGAACGAGAAGGATGCACCACCGTGTCCGATATCCAGGCGGATACCGTCGCTGGCACACCGCTCAGCCAGATTGAACAGGTCCTCATCCTCCATGATGCTGGAGCCAGCCTTGCCGTTGAAGCAGTGGGTAACGATGTCGCCCGGCCCCAGGATTTCCAGAACCTCGTCGTAAAGAGCTGGCGGTTCGCCGACATGGACCATCATCGGCACCTTGAGGATCTTTGCGATCTTCTTGCCGAGCTTTACGGGCGTCACACCCCACGAACCTGTAATCACGTGACTGGCGCGGACCTTGATGCCGACGATATGATCGCTGTTGTCAGCGTAACATTCGAGGATGCGATCGAGATCTATATCGCGGATATCCCTTAGCTCTGCGACGCGGTTGCAGGCAACCAGCCCGATCGAGCCGAGGTTCAGAAATGCCTTGATACGTTCTTTCGACGGTTCGATGATGTATTCGCGAAAGCCATGGAAATTGGCTTCGCCGGCCGATCCTGCGTCGACCAGTGTTGTGACGCCGCGCTCTGCGCCGCATTCGGACGGCCGAATGGAGATGTCGGTTCCTCCATGCCAGATATGGACATGAAGATCGACCCAGCCCGGCGATATGAAGCTACCATTGCCGTCGACAAGAAGTGCGTCGACGGGAGCATCGATATTGTGCCCTGTCTCGATGATCTTGCCGTCGCTGCCGACAAGAATGTCGATGGTGCCGCCTGGCAGCGGGCCGCCAAACGCGACTGGCTTTACGTTTGCAAGGAGAAGCGGTTGGGCCTGTTCCCCGGATGTCATATTACAATTCCCTTCGAAGTTTGGGATCAAGCATATCCCGCAAACCATCGCCGACCATCTGCAGTGAGAGGACTGCAAGCACGATGGCAAAGCCGGGAAAGAGGGTCATCCAGTCTGCCTGACCGATATATTGCCGCCCGGCAGCGATCATGGTTCCCCAGGTCGGGATTTCCGGGCTGACGCCAAGGCCGAGGAAGGAAAGCCCCGCTTCGGCGAGCATGGCGCTTGCAAAGAGGAACGTTCCCTGGACGAGTACCGGCGATACGAGATTGCGCAGGACATGCCGTGTCATAATGTGGAAAGTAGAGATTCCAAGGGCCTGGGCTGCCTCCACATAGGGAAGCTCGCGGATTACCAAGGTGGATGCGCGAACAATGCGGGCAAGACGCGGTGCATAGACGATCGAGAGCGCGATGATCACGGTCGTCAGTGACGGTCCAAGTGCTGCGACAAGTGCAATGGCGAGCAGAATATCGGGGAACGCCATCATTGCGTCGATCAGGCGGGCAATTGGCGTATCAAGTCGCTGGAAGAAGCCAGCCAGAAGGCCGAGCGTTACCCCAACTAGCGTCGACAGTACGACGACCGCGGCACCCACGAGAAGGGAAAGGCGTCCGGCAAAGATTGTCCTTGAGAAGATATCGCGACCGAATTCATCTGTCCCGAACCAATAGACTTCGCCAGGGGGGGTCAGGCGGTTGACGATCGAAAGTTTGGATGGATTGTAAGGCGCGATCAGCGGAGCAAGAATGGCGAACAGGACGAAGATCACCAGGATGAAGACCCCGGCTGCGACCGTCTTACGTCTCAGCAACTGACGCAGGAACGTTATGATCTCGTTTGAGGCAGGTCTTGTGGTGACAATGTCGGTCATCAGTAACGTACCCTTGGGTCAACCAGGAGATAAAGCATGTCAATTGCGAAATTGATCAGGACATAAAGAGCCGCAATGACCAGGAGTGCGCCCTGGATGACAGGGTAATCCCGTCGCAGAACAGCGGAGACGACGAGGTTTCCGATCCCCGGCAGACTGAAGACCGTCTCCGTTACGACGGCACCGGCAATCAGGACCGCAGCGGTCAGTCCGAGGACTGTCAAAATCGGGATAAGTGCGTTCTTGAGGGCGTGCTTGAGGATAACCCGCCGCTCGACCAACCCTTTCGCACGGGCCGTTCGAATGTAGTCATCGCCGAGGACGTCAAGCATCGAGGCACGGGTAAAGCGCAAGATAAGGGCGGAAGATACAAGGCCCAACGCGACCGCAGGCAGGGTCAGATGGTACATGCGTTCCATGAAACCTGCATCTGGGCCGCCATAGCCGGAAACCGGGAAAAAATTAAGCCGGACGGCGAAGACCTGCATGAGAATGAGGCCAAGCCAGAAGCTCGGTATGCTGGCAGCAAACATGGCGATTGTTGTTGCGGCCTGATCGATGAAGCTACCGCGCCGGTATGCGGCGTAGATGCCGATCGGCAGCGCGATTACGCTCGCAATGGCGAGTGAGAAGATCGTCAGGAAGAACGTAGGTTCGGCGCGCTGCAGCAACGCGGTTCCGACGGGAATGTTGAGGAAGATGGACTGGCCAAGGTCGCCCTTCAGCAATTGCCCGACATATATGACATATTGCACCAGGAGTGAGCGGTCGAGGCCAAGTTTTCCGCGAAGGTCGGCGATATCTTGCGCGGTTGCATCCGGACCAAGCATGACGGCGGCCGGGTCGCCGGGTGTTACACGTAAGATCAAAAAGACGATCGTAACGACAAGGAACATCACGACGATCATGCCTGCAAGGCGCTGTAGGATGTATCGTATCATTGCGGAGGGTCCTGTGCCCCATGGGTGCGGGTGCGGGCCGGGAACGTGTGCCGGCAGTGACGGCCGACACACATGGTGTCTTGGAATTATTTCGCGATGGATGCGTTCCAGAAGTATGGCCATGGAGCAGGGTCGACGCCTTCCAGCTTGGTCGACTTGGCGGCGACCGCATTGAAGTCACCGATCTTGATCAATGGCAGCTCATCATAGATTACCTTCTGGACGTTGGCCCATAATTCGATGCGCTTGTCGGGATCCGATTCTGCCGTAAACGGGTCAACCGCTGCCTTGCGGGCTGGTGTATCCCACCATCCCGGGGAACTGGTTGACAGTGAGCCGATCAGAGCCGGTTCTGGAAGAAACGGACTGTGGGTGATGTAGATATCCCAAAGACCCGGGTCTGCGCGCCGTTGGGTCAGTGTTGCCCAGTCCACGACCTGCATGTCCACCTTGAAACCGGCAAGTTTCAGATATTCTGCCGCTACCTGCGCCATCTTGTAATGGAATTCGTATTGCCGGCTTGTGAGGATGCGGATGGGTGTCCCGTCATAACCCGCCGCTTCGGCGGCTTCTGCTGCGCCTTCCGGATCGGCCTGGTTGTAGTTACCCTCGACACCGAGTTGCGTGTGCCAGACATAAGCAGGCGGATAGAAGGCGCCATCCAGCGCATAAAAGTCAGGGCTGCCGAAAGCTGCGGCCAGCATGTCCTCCATGTTGAGCGCCTGGTTGATTGCCTTGCGAATTTCGAGCTTGGAGGAGACACCTTCCTTGGTATTGAAGACGAAAACGGGATAGCCGAACGGCTCGAGAAGCATAGGTTGTGAAGCTGTCGAGGCTTTCAGTTTGTCGAAGGATTCCACGGCGATGGAATCGACGTAGTCGTACTGACCCGAAATTGCGGCCTCGACACGCGTATTCGGATCAGGAACCGGCACAAAGCGGATCTCGTCAAGATACTGGTGGCGGGCACCACCGTAGCCATCGCTTTCGCCTTCGCGGGACTTGTAGTCATCGAAGCGCGCAAGTTGGATATACTGATCTGCCTTGCGTTCCTTCAGGAGATAGGGCCCTGTTCCGACGTACTCGGTCATTGGGTCGGCCTGTTTTTCTGATGGGATGATAATCGCTGCAGAGTTGTTAAAGGCAAGCAATGACGTCAACGGTGCGTAGGGCTCATTCAAGGTGATGACAACCGTGGTATCGTCGGCAGCCTCGATGGATCCGATGAAGCTCGATGCCTGCTTGCCGCGGGAAGCGATTTGCGTCCAGCGCTCCAGTGAGGCGACCACGTCTTCGGACGTCATGTCGCTTCCATCGTGGAACGTGATGCCGGATCGCAGCTTGATGGTGTAGGTCTTGCCGTCATCAGAGATCTCCGGCAGGCTCTCGGCGAGAAGCGGCGTTACCTTCCAGGACTTGTCGAAGGTGTAGAGCGTCTCGAAAATATGCTGTGTGACAATCCCGACCAGGTCGGCCGTCGAGGACATCGGATCGAGTGTCGGCGGTTCGCCGATTGTCGCGACATTGACGATGCCGCCCTTCTCCTGTGCCATTGCCAGAGCGGGGACAGCTATCAAGGCTGTAGCCACAAGGAATGCAAGTTTCTTTCGCATTGAGGTCTCCCAGTCGTTGTTCCATAATTATGTTACTTAGGCTTTAATAACAGAATACGCGACATGACAAAGCTGTCAACCTCCCCGCGTCAGATGCGAAGGCTGAGAATTGCTGGCTGCGGTGCATGCACGCGCTGCACACGGATAGGAGAGGGAGCGGGATCGACTGTGGCGGGTCAGTCCCGGCGCCCACGCAGTCGCGGGCACGCGGATGACCAAATGTCTAATTGGCTCAAGACGCCAAAGCTGGCCTGCGGCTCTTTTCGGACGCTGGGGTTGTCTTGGCTGCAACAGAAGAACGGATGCCGGGCCCCGGTTTGAGGCCACGATTGGCCGCGTCCTGTGCGTTGCTTTCCTTCAGGAGCGTCACGAGCCAGTCCACGAAAACGCGCACCTTGTTTCCGAGATGGCGAGTGTGGGGATAGACGATGTAAAGTGGTAACGGCGGGCGGTCCCAATCCGACAGGACTTCGACAAGTTGCCCGTTCGCAACCGCCTCACGAACCATGAACTGCGGCGCCTGGGCGATACCCATGCCCGAAGCCGTGGCCGCCACGTAACTTCGGCTGTCATTCACCGACACCGCATATTGTGGGGTGATCTCCAGATACTCTTCGCCACGTGTAAATTCCATGGGGAGAATGCGTCCAGCCTGTGCATTCAGGTAGCCGACAGCAAACAGTTTCTCCTCCAGGTCACGTGGATGTTTGGGAGACCCGAACATTTCGATGAAGGCGGGAGACGCATAGGTGCCCATGCTTATTTCACCGACTTTGCGCGCAATTAGCGACTGGTCTGTCGGAGTGCCGGCGCGTAATGCACAGTCAACATTCTCCACAATATAGTCCACCAGACGGTCGCCGACCCCGATGTCCAGGGTGATTTGCGGATACTTGCAATAGAAGTCGCAAAGCGACGGAATGACGATGAGGTCTGCGAATGCTCCAGCCATTTCGACACGCAATCGACCTGATGGTTGTGACTGCGATGTCGATATGCTGCCGTCGAGATCATCCAGGTCGGCAATCAGTTGTGTTGCACGTTCGTAATAGAGTGCACCTTCAGTCGTAACGGCAACGCGACGTGTGGTGCGGTTCAAAAGCTTGGCACGTAAATGTCCTTCGAGATTTTGTATGAGATTTGTTACGGTCGTTTTCGACATGTCGAGTGTGCGGGCGGCGCGCGTAAAGTTTCCTGTCTCGACGACACGGACGAAGGCGCGCATTGCAGAAAGCTGGTCCATGGGAAAATCTCCGGTGCTATTGCACCATTGTTCCGGGATTGTGGATAGTGAATTACGAAGTCGGAACTTGTACGATATACTCGGAACAATAATATCAGGTGGCATCAAGAACAAGAAGCTGCCTTCAATAAATTAGAGGCACGGATGTCAATGAGGATGCCATGGCAAAGTGTTGAACTGGAAACACCGTCGAAGCTCTCAATGCCCATTCGGGTATATGAGCCGGAGACGAAGGGAGCTGCTCCGCCACTTGTTCTCTATCTTCGTGGTGGTGCTTTCCAGCAGGCTGAGCCTGCCGAGCGGGAGACCCCTATTGCCCGCGCGCTCGCCGGAAGCGGTGCGGTCGTGGTGGAAGCCGACTACGGCAGTATCTCGCAAAACAGGTTTCCAAACGTATTGGAATGCAGTCTGGCTGCACTCCACTGTCTGAGTTCAAAACGCATGCAGCTTGGTGGGGCAAAGTCTCTGCTGCTTGTTGCAGGTGAAGAGGCAGGAGGCAATGTTGCCGCCGGCCTGGCGCTCAAGGCGCGGGATCAGATGCCCGGGCAATTGAACGGTCAGGTACTTCTGTCTCCGATGATTGATCCGACGATGACGACGGTTTCGATCCGTGAGGCAGACCGGATTGGCATGCGCGACCGCTGGTCTGACGGGTGGATGCATTACCTGCGCGGATTCTGTGGGTTTTCGCATCCCTATGCCGCGCCGTGCCTGTGTTCGCGACTTTCGTCTGTTGCGCCGGCATTGGTCGTAACGTCCGAGGACGATCCGTTGCACGACGAGACAGTCGGATACGCCGAGCGTCTCAGCCAGGCGGGCGTCAAGGTCCGCCAACATGTCTTCCCGGCCGGATGCGGCTGGGCAGGAATTTATAACGATGAGAAAGGTGTCTGGCTCCCGGCGCTTGCCAAGCAGTTCAATCTCTTCGTTCACGAGTTGCGTTCGTAAGTGATTAATTTGAAGGAACATGGCGGCCGCCTTTAGGTCGCAAGGAGATATTCATGACGATGAGTGCGAGAAGCTGGACCCTGTGGGGTTCCGGAGCGGTCCTTGCTGTGTCAATTGCAGGTGGGGCCTTCTATTTCGACTTCACCAAATCTGCCGAGGCAAACCCGGCAGAGGCGGCCGTGCCGCCTGCTGTCCCCGTAACCGTAACAGCGATCAAGCCGGAAAGCGTCAGGACCTGGCGGGAATTTTCCGGACGCCTTCAGGCTGTGGATCGGGTCCAGATCCGGTCGCGTGTATCGGGCACGATCCATGAAGTTCATTTCCGCGAAGGCGGGCTTGTGAACGCCGGAGATCTGTTGGTCACGATCGACCCGGCGCCTTATGCCGCAGCTGTGGCACAGGCGCAGGGACAGGTGGCTTCTGCCCGTGCTCGGGTTGAACTGGCGACAACTGAACTGCAACGTGGCGAGGCCTTGCTTGCCAAGAATACCATCTCCCAGAGCGAACTTGCCCAACGGAAAAGTGCTCAGCGTGAAGCAGCCGCAGCCTTACAATCTGCCGAGGCAGCGTTGAAGATTTCCCAGCTTAACCTTGGATATACCCAGATAAGAGCTCCAATATCAGGACGGGTTGGCAAGCTGGAGATCACGGAAGGCAACCTCCTTGCTGCCGGCAATGCCTCGCAGGTGTTGACGACACTCGTCTCTGTTGATCCGATCTATGCAAGCTTTGATGCCAGTGAGGAACTTGTTGGTCATATCCTGGCGGATCTTCCGGCATCGGGTGGCGTACGCTTCCTCGAACAGGTGCCCGTCGAGATCGTCACGCTCGCGAATAAAGAACCGGTACGCGGCAAGCTTCAGCTTATTGACAACGAGGTGAGCGCCGCAAGCGGAACCATCCGCCTGAGGGCCGTATTCGACAATCCTGACGGGCGCTTGATTTCCGGCCAGTTCGTCAGGGTTCGGATAGGGCAACCGAAGGCCGAGAATCATATTCTCGTCAGTGAACGCGCCATCGGTTCGGACCAGGACAAACGGTTCGTGGTGGTTGTGGATTCTACCAACACGGTTGCCTATCGCCCGGTCATTCTTGGCGCGGCTGTCGATGGAAAACGCATTATCGAGAGCGGTCTCACCCCCGGCGAACGGGTGGTCGTAAACGGACTGCAACGTATCCGGCCAGGCATCGTGGTAGAGCCCGAAACCGAAGAACAGATTGCCACCAAATAATCGATCGGCGGTAGCTCCGCCGGTTACTCTGAAACAGCTTCCTGCCCGCAACCTGACTGGTTGCGGATCGAGGATCCTTTCACCTTGTTCAACCCGCAGAGAGGGTTCTAAGATGAGTATCTCAAGGTTCTTTATCGACCGTCCGGTCTTTGCGGCGGTGCTTTCCATCCTGATCATTGTCGCGGGCCTGATCGGGCTTCGTGCGCTGCCGATTTCCGAATACCCGGAAGTTGTACCTCCATCAGTTGTTGTGCGTGCGACTTATCCGGGCGCGAACCCCACGGTTATCTCCGAGACTGTGGCGACGCCCTTGGAAGAGCAGATCAATGGCATTGAGGATATGCTCTACATGTCCAGTCAGGCGACATCCGATGGTGTGCTGACACTGACTGTCACCTTCAAGCTGGGGACAGATCCGGACAAGGCCCAGCAGCTTGTTCAAAATCGTGTTGCCCAGGCAGAACCACGCCTGCCTGCGGAGGTTCGTGCACTTGGCATCACGACGGTGAAGAGTTCGCCTGACTTCATCATGGTCGTGAACCTGGTCTCAAGCGATGACCGCTACGACATCACCTACCTGCGCAATTATGCCACGCTGAACGTCAAGGACCGACTTGCCAGGATCGAAGGTGTCGGGCAGGTGCAGGTCTTTGGCGCAGGCGACTATTCCATGCGAGTATGGATTGATCCGCAAAAAGCCGCCGAACATTCGCTTGCAGCGAGTGATATCAGCAATGCGATAAAGGCGCAGAACATACAGGCCGCAGCGGGAATAATCGGCGCGGCACCGAGTGTGCCGGGCACGGGCCTGCAACTGAATGTCAATGCTCAAGGGCGTCTCGAGACGCCTGAAGAGTTTGGCAATATCATCGTCAAAAGTGGTGAAAACGGTGAGATCACGCGCTTGCGTGACGTAGCCCGCATCGAGCTCGGGGCGGCCGACTATACATTGCGATCGCTGCTCGATGGACAGCCTGCAGTTGCTGTCGCGGTACTTCAGGCACCGGGATCCAACGCAATCGAGATTGCAGACAATGTAACGGCGACCATGGATGAACTCCAGTTAGCGATGCCGGACGGTGTAAAATACGAGATCGTTTACGACACAACCAAGTTTGTGCGGGCCTCAATCGAAAAGGTCGTCGAGACATTGCTTGAGGCAATCGCGCTGGTCGTCCTTGTCGTCATTTTGTTCCTGCAGACGTGGAGAGCTTCGATCATCCCGCTGATTGCCGTGCCCGTATCGATCATCGGTACTTTTGCGGTGATGTACGCATTTGGCTTTTCGATCAACGCATTGACATTGTTCGGGCTGGTGCTCGCAATTGGCATTGTCGTTGATGATGCGATCGTTGTGGTGGAAAATGTCGAGCGCAACATAGAAAATGGACTGACACCCCGCGAGGCAACCTATCGTGCAATGCGGGAAGTAGCAGGGCCGATCATCGCAATTGCCCTGGTGCTCGTTGCCGTCTTCGTACCGCTTGCATTTATCTCGGGCCTGTCTGGTCAATTCTACCGGCAATTTGCCTTGACGATCGCCATCTCGACAGTGATCTCTGCGGTCAATTCGCTTACCTTGTCCCCAGCGCTCTCCGCCCTCCTGCTGAAGGAGCACAACGCTCCAAAGGATTGGCTGACACGCTGGATGGACAAGTTGTTCGGCTGGTTCTTCCGCGGCTTCAATCGCGCGTTTGGTGCAGCTTCAAACGGATATGGACGTACAGTCGGTGGCCTTTTGTCGCGAAAGAGCCTCGTCATGATTGTGTATCTTGCACTCGTTGCTGCTACCTACAGCCTGTTTGCAACTGTCCCAGCCGGTTTCGTGCCGGCTCAGGACAAGCAGTATCTGATCGGTTTTGCGCAGCTTCCCGACGGTGCAACGCTTGACCGAACGGAAGACGTGATCAGAAAGATGAGTGACATTGCGCTGGAGCAGCCGGGTGTCTCTCATGCGATTGCCTTTCCGGGCTTGTCGATCAACGGTTTCACCATTGGCTCGAACGCCGGTATCGTTTTTGCAACCTTGGACGATTTCGAGGACCGTCAGACGCCGGAATTGTCCGGCGGTGCGATCGCGATGGCGCTTAACCAGAAGTATGCCGGGATTCAGGAAGCATTCATTGCAATGTTCCCCCCGCCGCCGGTCAATGGACTTGGTCAAACCGGTGGTTTCAAGCTGCAAATCGAGGATCGTGCCGGCTACGGCAACAAGGTTCTGGATGAAGCGACGAAGGCCGTATTGGCGAAGGCTTACCAGGCGCCGGAGCTGGCGGGAATTTTTTCAAGCTTTCAGATCAATGTTCCGCAGCTCTTCGCCGACGTAAATCGCGCAAAGGCCGAGCAGCTCGGGGTCGCCGTGACGGACGTCTTCGAAACACTGCAGATCTATCTTGGCTCGCTCTACGTCAATGATTTCAATGCGTTTGGCCGCACATACAGCGTCCGCCTTCAGGCTGATGCTCCATTCCGGGCAGAGGCGCAGGATATAGGCGAACTGACGGTTCGTTCACGCTCGGGCGAGATGATACCCCTTTCGGCCCTGCTGGACGTGGACGAGACAACAGGGCCCGAGCGAACGACGCGCTACAACGGCTTTCTGGCTGCCGATATAAATGGCGGGCCGGCTCCCGGCTATTCATCGGGGCAAGCCCAGGCAGCAATTGAAAGGATAATCCAGGAGACAGTGCCGCAGGGCATCGACTTCGAGTGGACGGATCTTACTTACCAGGAAATACTCGCCGGAAATTCGAGTATCGTAGTCTTTCCGCTCGCTCTGCTTCTGGTCTATCTTGTCCTGGCGGCACAGTATGAAAGCCTGATGCTTCCTTTGTCGATCATCATGATTGTGCCCATGGGTGTGCTGGCGGCGTTGATCGGCGTGTGGCTTACTGGTGGAGACAACAACATCTTCACCCAGATCGGTCTAGTGGTCCTCGTCGGCCTGTCTGCGAAGAATGCAATCCTGATTGTAGAATTTGCGCGTGAACTGGAACTTGAGGGCCGAACGCCTGTCAAAGCGGCCGTCGAGGCCAGTCGCCTGCGGCTCCGTCCTATCCTGATGACGTCGATGGCGTTCATTATGGGCGTGGTGCCGTTGGTGGTCTCTACCGGGGCTGGTGCAGAAATGCGCTCTGCGATGGGTGTCGCCGTCTTCTCGGGAATGATTGGAGTGACATTCTTCGGAATCTTCATGACGCCGGTATTCTATGTGTTGATCCGTATTCTGGCCGGAAGCCGTCGCCTTCGGCGATCCGGCATGGAGGAAGTCTCCACGCTATCTCCAGCAGAATAGGATCTCCAGCGCCGTGCGGGGTTCCAGGTGGCAAGCCCGCACGGCAATTACGAGGCCAAGGAGAGGAGAGGAGTGGCTGGCCCGACCCGGTCACTTGAAGTATCGGGGACAGGAGATCTGGACGAATTACGGCCTCGACATGCGTGGGATTGATTAAGTGTTTGGCAACGGAGGCAGATTAGGCGTCATTCTGACAAGCGTTGCGCATCACCCGTGCGTAGCGTTGAATGATCAAAACATATTGCGAAATCAGGAAGAGGAACGTTATCAATACGTTCGAGTGGAATGGTGCCCAGAAGAGGACTCGAACCTCCACACCCTTGCGAGTACCAGCACCTGAAGCTGGCGCGTCTACCAATTCCGCCATCTGGGCGACGGAGAGCGATGTACGAGGGCCACCGGCGACTGTCAACAGGCTTTTTGAACTTTCCGTGCCAATGATCGAAAATGGGCGTTATGGGATCAGCTTGGCCACAGCCGAATATCGCTCAGTTGCCTCCGCTCACGTTCCTGTGCGGTCCACATGCCCAAGATCACGCTGTGGGTCGATCACGTCACGGACACGCTGCTTGAGCTCCTTTGGTCCTGGAAAACCACCATCGCGCTTGCGTTCCCACAGCAGTTCATCGTTGATGCGGATTTCAAAACTACCCCCAGTTCCCGGGATGAGTGCGATTTCGCTCAAACTGTCGGAAAATGTCTGCAGCAGTTCCTGTGCCATCCAGCCTGCACGCAGCAACCAGCTACATTGCGTGCAGTAAAGAATGGTGATGCGGTGTTTTTCCATGATTGACCCTTGAGATGGATTGAAAACTGATAGGCAGTCCAAGATTATAGAGCATCGCACTTGTGCCCCTGATGCAAGTCCTTTCGACGTATGGAATGACCTGCCTGGCTGGATGAGTGTAGGGAGGGAGGAAGGAAGGTATGAGCGAAGTCTTTGAAGGAGGCTGTTTTTGCGGACGTGTCCGTTACCGTCAGTTTGGCCTTCCGATGTTTATCCAGTGTTGCCACTGCGTTGATTGCCAACGTCAGACCGGTAGCGCCTTTGCCATTAACGCACTCATAGAAGCGGAAAGGGTCGAGGTCACCAGCGGCGAGCCGATAATGATCACCTTGCCAACAGACAGCGGGCATCCACACGACGTCTATCGGTGTAACGAATGTCAAACAGCGCTATGGAGTGATTATGGCCGCCGGGGCTGGATGCGTTTTATGCGGGTGTCTACACTTGACCGCGCCGGAGCGTTCACGCCGGATGTCCATATTTTCACCCGCTCAAAGCTACCCTGGGTTCAGGTGCCAGAAGGAGTGCGTTCCTTTGAAGACTATTACAGCACAAAGGCGCATTGGCCCGATGAAAGTCTAGCGCGCCGGGAGGCCGCGCGTCTGAAAGCTGCTGCAGGCCGTTAGGTAGGAGCTTTGCCAGCAAGCATCCATAAACGTCCGGTGTCGCTGTGATGGCTGGCAAGACAAACGTCCAGAGGCAAGCGTGTTTTCCATTGCATCACGTTTTTGCGAGGACGGCCGGACTATGGCTATTGCCGGTCGGGGATTGGTCGCAATTAACATTGGATTCAACCTTTTGCAGTAAGTTTCCGTTAGTATTTTCCGGTCTGCGCGCGTTCTTGCAGTCCCGGGAGCCTTTGGTTGTTGCGTTGCGTACGGGTTCTCATGCGTTATTCTGCTCTTTGCGCCCTTCTGGCGGCCGGTCTGATACTCTCAAGCTGTTCGTCCAACTCCGGTCCGGAGAGTCTGGTGGCCGGCCTTCCATCACGCGAAGTCACCAACTCCATCATACCTGTCGCGCCAGTTCCTGTAGATACGGAGCAGCAGGAGGTGCTTGCCTGGTCCGAGGATGATATTGAGCCCCAGGCCTTCGCCCCCGTGGCAACTTCGGTCGGCATGCCAGTCCCCGCGCAGCGCCCTGTAGCAATGTTGATGCCGGACAGTCCGGCCGGTACCACGCGCTCCGGTCGTGTGCGCATCTATGGGCAGAAATTCAGCGACGCCCATCCGATCAATTTCGGCAAGGTGAAGCCAAAGCATTATTCGGTTCACGGTGTCGACGTTTCGCGTTGGCAAGGCGACATTGATTGGGGCAAGCTCAGAACACAAGGCGCCAACTTCGCTTATATCAAGGCAACGGACGGGGGAGATCATCTCGATCCGATGTTCAAGAAGAACTGGCGCAAGGCGAAGGAAGCGGGTATTCGCCGCGGCGCCTATCACTTTTTCTACTGGTGTCGGCGAGCAAGCGAACAGGCCGACTGGTTCATCCGAAATGTCCCACGTGATCCAGACGCCCTTCCGCCAGTCTTGGATGTGGAATGGAACGGTGATTCATCTTGCAAACGCCGCCCTTCACGCGCTGATGTCCTGGAAAAGATGCAAGTCTTCATGGACAAGTTGGAGCGTCATTATGGCAAACGCCCAGTTATCTACACGGCCCCTGATTTCTATGACGATAATCTGAAGGGTGCATTCAAGAACCATTCGTTCTGGCTCCGTTCTGTCGCCCAGCACCCATCCAAGGTCTACCCAGGCCGCAATTGGCTTTTCTGGCAGTATTCGGGTTCCGGCCTGTCACATGGTGTCGATGGCAGGATCGACCTCAATGTATTCAACGGTACAGAAGCGGGTTGGCGCAACTGGTTGAGGCTTGCATCGAGCTAGGTCCCGCATTCCCATCGGGTTTTTGCGCTGCTCTTGCCAATTGTAATCTTCCTGATCGAAAACAGGCTTTCGATTTTCAGGCGCGACATTGAGCCGCCGCTGCCTTGTTGGCTTTGACGCAATGCCAACAAAGATTGTAACCGTTGGAATATCCTGGCTCTTAGAGGAATGGTTATGCAATCGCGACCGAATGTGCTGATATTGATGGTGGACCAATTGAACGGAACACTATTTCCCGATGGGCCGGCAGACTTCCTCCATGCGCCTCATATGAAGGCATTGGCAAGGCGTTCTGTACGTTTTGCGAATGCCTACACAGCAAGCCCGCTTTGCGCGCCGGCGCGCGCGTCCTTCATGTCTGGGCAACTGCCGAACCGGACACGTGTCTATGACAATGCGGCGGAATTCTCCTCCGACATTCCAACCTATGCGCACCATTTACGTCGCGCCGGCTATCAGACAGCACTCTCGGGAAAGATGCATTTTGTCGGTCCAGATCAATTACATGGTTTTGAGGAACGGCTGACGACGGACATCTATCCTGCCGATTTTGGATGGACACCAGACTATACCAAGCCCGGGGAGCGGATCGACTGGTGGTATCACAATCTCGGCTCGGTGACCGGAGCAGGCGTGGCTGAGATAACCAACCAGATGGAGTATGATGACGAGGTCGCCTATAACGCGGTTCGTAAACTCTATGATCTTTCCCGTGGGCATGATGAACGTCCCTGGTGCCTGACCGTCAGTTTCACCCATCCGCATGACCCCTATGTTGCACGACGCAGGTTCTGGGATCTCTATGAGGATTGCCCCGAGCTCGATCCGGCAGGCCCGGCGATTTCCTACGACGAGCAGGATTCCCATTCAAAGCGTCTGATGGATGCCTGTGAGCATAAAGCGTTCAACATTACTCATGAAGACGTTCGGCGTGCCCGTCGCGGCTATTTTGCCAATATCTCGTACATTGATGAAAAGGTCGGTGAAATCCTCGACGTGCTTGAACGGACCCGCATGGCAAAGGATACAGCAATCGTTGTCGTATCCGACCATGGAGACATGCTGGGCGAGCGTGGTTTGTGGTTCAAGATGACGTTTCTCGAAGGTTCCGCTCGCGTACCCCTGATGATTGCTGCTCCTGGTTGGCAGCCTCGGCGGATCGATACGCCGGTTTCAGCTCTCGATGTCTGCCCGACGGTTGCCGCGATTGCAGGTGTTGATATTGGTAGCCTGAAGCCCTGGATTGATGGCGAGGATCTGACGCTCCTTGCGGCAGGCCGGGCTGGACGATCTCCGGTTCCGATGGAGTACGCCGCAGAAGGGTCGATCACGCCGTTGGTCGCCATTCGCGACGGTCGCTACAAGCTCACCATATGCCAGGCCGACCAGCCGATCCTGGTGGATCTCGATAATGATCCCTCGGAAATCCACAATCTCGCTGATGACCCCTCCCATGCGGATGCGCTGCGGCGTCTTTCAGCGCTTGCGGCCGATCGCTGGGACCTTGCCCGTTATGATGCGGCAGTTCGCGAAAGCCAGGCGCGCCGGCATGTCGTCTATGCTGCATTGAGGAATGGTGCCTACTATCCATGGGACTACCAGCCGCTGCAACGCGCTTCCGAACGTTACATGCGCAATCATATGGATCTCAACCTCCTCGAGGAGGGGCAACGTTTTCCTCGCGGGGAATAGGACTAAAGGCGCAGCATGAACTTTTCGATCGCGCGGAACAAATTTCCGTGACTATCCGTTTCTCTGCCAGGTTAAACGGAGAATGAACCATGACCTATGATCCGAATGACAATCGCCCGGACCTTCGCGACCAGCGACCGGACCTCGTGACCAACAATGTCGGTTCGCGCAGTAGCGGCGCCTCGTGGGTGCCGTGGGTGGCTGTATTGGCCGTCCTTCTGGTTGGCATATTTATCTGGGGAAGCATGGGCGGTGGTGAGCCGGGTACCGATCCTGCAACAACGTCCTCGACGACCGGGGAGATGAATGATGCGCCGGCATCTGATCCGCTCGCGCCTGCTGCGCCGGCGCCTGGTGGAGCTGCCGACGACGTTGCTCCGGCGACACCGCCAGCTGGTGGTGATGGCGGTTAAGTAGAACTGCGAGAACTTTACATTCGCCACCCGTCTCTGGTCGGGTGGCGATCGTCTTCACGACCAGCGGTCAATCATAATTTGCTCGCCGATCGTTACTCGTCGCCCATTTTAAGCGCTGCAATAAACGCTTCCTGCGGAATCTCGACCTTGCCGAACTGCCGCATACGTTTCTTGCCTTCTTTCTGCTTGTCGAGCAGCTTGCGTTTGCGGGTGGCATCACCACCATAGCACTTGGCGGTGACGTCCTTGCGAAGCGCGCGAACCGTTTCGCGCGCGATTACCTTGCCACCAATTGCAGCCTGGATCGGGATCTGGAACATGTGTGGCGGGATGAGTTCCTTGAGCTTTTCACACATGCCGCGGCCACGCCGATCCGCTGCCGAGCGGTGGACGAGCATGGAAAGTGCGTCAACGGGATCGCCGTTGACAAGGATGGACATCTTCACGAGGTCCCCGGCGCGATAGTCCGTGATATTGTAATCGAAGGATGCATAGCCCTTTGATATCGACTTCAACCGATCATAGAAGTCGAAGACGACCTCGTTGAGCGGTAGCTCGTAGGTGATCATCGCGCGGTTACCGATATATGTCAGTTCCGTCTGGACACCGCGGCGATCCTGGCAAAGCTTGAGGATGCCTCCGAGATACTCGTCGGGTGCCATGATCGTGGCCCTGATCCATGGTTCCCGGATTTCGCCAATCTTCACCACGTCGGGCATGTCGGCCGGGTTATGGAGATCCTTTTCGCTCCCGTCCGTCATTGTCATCTGGTAGACAACGGAAGGTGCGGTGGCGACGAGGTCGAGATTGAATTCGCGCTCCAGCCGCTCCTGAATGATCTCCAAGTGTAGCAGGCCAAGGAAGCCGCAGCGAAATCCAAAACCAAGGGCTGCAGACGATTCCATCTCGAAGGAGAAGGAAGCGTCGTTGAGACGCAGCTTTCCCATGGCGGAGCGTAGATCTTCGAAGTCGGCCGCATCAACCGGGAAAAGGCCGCAAAAGACCACTGGCTGTGCGGGTTTGAAACCGGGAAGCGCCTCGCTTGTCGGGCGCCGGTCGTCCGTAATCGTATCGCCAACACGGGTATCGGCCACTTCCTTTATGGATGCCGTGATGACGCCGATTTCGCCGGGACCAAGAGAATCCACCTGCAGCATCTTCGGGGTGAGGATGCCAACGCGCTCGACGGAATAGCGGGCGCCTGTGCCCATCATACGGATCTGCTGACCCTTGGTCAGGACGCCATCGAGAATACGCACGAGGACCATGACGCCAAGATATGTGTCATACCAGGAATCAACCAGCAGCGCTTTCAGGGGTCCCTTTTCCCCACCCTCGCTCTTTGGTGCCGGCAGGCGATGAACGATTGCCTCCAGCACATCTGGGATGCCAAGTCCCGTCTTTGCAGAGATCATGACGGCATCGGATGCGTCGATACCGATGACTTCTTCGATTTGCTCCTTGATGCGATCGGGCTCGGCGGCGGGCAGGTCGATCTTGTTCAGGACCGTGACAAGCTCGTGGTCGTTGTCAATTGCCTGGTAGACGTTGGCAAGTGTCTGGGCTTCGACGCCCTGGCTGGCATCAACGACAAGCAGGGAACCTTCACAGGCAGATAGCGAACGCGACACTTCGTACGCGAAGTCGACATGGCCGGGAGTGTCGATGAGATTGAGCACATACGTCTCACCGTTTTGCGCCTTGTAGTGCAAGCGCACGGTCTGTGCCTTGATGGTGATACCGCGCTCGCGTTCGATGTCCATCGAATCCAAGACCTGTTGCGACATCTCGCGTTCGGCGAGGCCGCCGGTCATCTGGATCAGTCGGTCGGCCAGTGTCGACTTGCCATGGTCGATGTGGGCGACGATAGAGAAATTGCGGATGTGGTCGAGGGATATATGATCGGTGCTCATGGCTCGCGCATATAGCAGTGAGCGAGAGCCTCGCCTAGCGGGTAATGCAGGGCTTTTAAGATAAATACGCGGCTTTTCGACTTCAAAACTGCTCAGGCCAGTCGCGGTGGGTCGTGACCTGCCCCTCTGTCCTCAGTCGCGTGACGTCAGCGAGGTCTATATCGACGATCAGCCAGGACGTTTTCTCTACTGTGTTGGAAGGGCTTTCTGCAAAGATGCCTGATGCGGGCATGCCGTAGTCGGAGGGAACGTAAAGGGCAGCTCGCCCGTGGTTTTCGTCGAGTGCCGGCGACCACGCCACCTTCCCGGCTGTTGGAGAAGATAACACGGCATACTGGTTTTCCAGGGCTCGCGCCTGAGCTCCGATGCGCACGCGATAGCTTCCGGCAGGGGTATCCGTGCATGATGGGGCCAGCACCAATACAGCACCGAGCTCACAAAGCTTGCGGCCAAGCATCGGGAACTCGTTGTCATAACATACAAGAATGCCGAGCTTGCCGATCGCGGTTTGAAAGGTGCGTAATCCCTCAACGCCCGCGGCAATTCCCCATTGCTCACGTTCGAAGCGCGTCATGATCTGCTTATCCTGATGCCCGATCATCCCTTCAGGGCCAAACAGCCAGGCGCGATTACGATACTGGCCATCCGGATCACGGACCGGTACTGTGCCAGGCTGCAGGATGATCTTGTGTTTTTGCGCAAGCTTTTCGCACAGCGCGAGCCAATTGGGGATCAGTGACTGTATGCCGCTGATTGAACCGACGAGGTCTGTACGTGCAGCGTCATCCAGTTGGCCGGCCAGTGCGAGGCCCGCATATTCCGGCAAAAGCAGCAAATCTGCGCCTTGGGTTGCAGCATCATCGATGAGCTCGGCAAGGTGGTGGGCATAATTATCCCAGGATGTGATCAGTGGAATCGCATACTGGCAGCTGGCGAGCTTGATCATGGGCGAAGGTCCTTGATCCAGAAGGAAAGTGGTTTCGGGCTTTCGGCGTCCTCGTCGAGATCGCGCCAGGTGAATGCCGTACGCAGTTCCTTGTGATGGCGATAACCACGGCTTTTCCAGAAGTGATCGAGCGGCACGTATCCTTCTGGACGGCGTGGATGGTCGACCGGACGCTCGACGGCGCAAAAGGTTGTGAACGGGAGCCCCAGCCGATTTGCGTGAGCCTCACGCTCGGCAAAGAATGCCTTGCCGAAACCACGGCCACGGTAGTCTGCCAGAAGGACACTTTCGCCGAAGTAGAAATAGTCGGCGGGGTCACGACCGGTTTTGATGAAAGGCTCTTTCACCTCGTCGGTCTCGGCCGACATTGGCGCACCGGTCGAGGCGCCGACGACACTGTGTCCGTCGAAGGCAAGAACAAATATGGCGCCTTCTGATTTCGCGTAAGTCGCAAGATACCTTTGCTCGTAGACGAGATCACCGTCGTAGAGGTAGGGAAAAGCACGGAAGACAACGATCCGGAGCCGCGCGACATCGTCAATGTAATTGGCGATGTCGGCGCTGGAAAAGCTCTTGATTTCCAAAGTTGTGGGTTGTTTCTTATACATTTGCTGACAGGTATATCCGCGACAGGGATTCAATCCAAGCCACCATGCGACAACGGGACCTCTTCCATGAACACTGCAGATACAATCCGTGCTTATTATGAAGCATTCAATGGTCAGGACATGGATGCTTTTCTGGCTCTTCTGACGGATGATGTCGTACACGATATCAACCAGGGCGAACGGCAGGAAGGTAAGGCGGCTTTTGCAAAGTTCATGGCTCATATGAACCGCTGCTATCGCGAGCGGCTGAGTGATGTCGTCATTATGGCAAGCGAAGACGGCAAGCGCGCGAGTGCGGAGTTTATTGTCAATGGCGAGTATCTCGTGACGGACGAGGGGTTGCCTGAGGCAAAGGGGCAGAAATACCGCCTTCCTGCAGGCGCATTTTTCGATGTACGGGACGGTAAAGTAGCGCGCGTCACCAACTACTATAATCTCAGCGATTGGATTGCTCAGGTGGATGGTTGATTTTTTCGGTTGGCATTTTGTTTGCCCGCCTTACCCACGGGAACGTCCGCACGTGGATACAGGGCAGACTTTGACTTTGTAATCCGACGCACTGCTCTGCACGTTATGCGGTGATACGCGATCGCGGCTGTAATTTTCGGCGAAATGACGAACAATGATAGCAACGAAGATCCTTGATGCTGAAGAGACGCGCTTGGTGATACCGGCACTTTGCGAGGTTTTGTCGGATTGCGTGAACGGTGGCGCTTCACTTGGGTTCATGCTGCCGTTCGAGCCGAGCGATGCCAGGCAATACTGGCAAGATGTAGCAGACCAGGTTGCGGCAAAGAGCAACATTTTGGCGGTAGCCGAACTGGATGGAAAGGTTGTCGGCGCCGTGCAGGTCAGTCTTGCCGCAAAGCAGAACCAGGGCCATCGAGGCGATCTTCTAAAATTGATCGTGCATCGTCTTGCGCGTGGCAACGGGCTTTCACGAAGATTGATGGATACCGTTGAGGCTGAGGCTGTCCGATGTGGTCGAACCCTTCTGGTCCTCGACACTGCCACCGGTAGCGCAGCGGAAGCAATCTATCCAAAATTTGGTTGGGAGCGTGTCGGAACCATTCCGGATTATGCGCTGTGGCCACAGGGCGGATTTTGCAGCACGACGTTGTTCTACAAGCGGATTTCCTGATATCTGGTGCATTCCAGGGATCGCGGCTGGAACACTTCCTGATATGTCTGGTTAACCTTTCATCCCAATCAGAAAGGATGAAAGCCGCCATGAGCAAGAGCAATGCACAAGAGACGTTGAAACGCGCCGAACGCCAGGTAGAAAATACAAGCGCCGGAGGGCATCTCGGAGGTACCTATTACGGCCAGGAACCTGACGGGAAGACTGCAACCACGACGGACAAGTTCGGAGCGAAAAACCGGCCGAATGACGGAAATGTCTGACGGATTTGTTGCAAGGACCGGAAAGTGACGCTTTGCGATCTCTTCCGGGCCCTTCACGGTACAGGGGGTCTCCGGATGGTTTCATGAACAGTCGGCTAATCTGTTTTTGGGTTCGAAGAGATGTCTTCGGCGAGGTAGATGCGTGCAGAAGTAGGTGTCTTCTCCAGCATGGTTGCCAGGATGGCGCCGCCTGCCAGCAGGAAGAAAAGTAGCAGTACTATAGAGCCGATGCTGTTCCTTGCCGGCGGACGTGAGGTAGAGTGATACGCCATTTAAACCTCCGATACGTTGACTGAAACAACGAACAGGGAGGCATCCGGGTTCCCGCGGAAAGCTGATTGCGATGGCCGGACCCATGCCCCGGATTGCCGGGACATGGTCGCAACCAGGTTTTAAAGCGCGCCGGCGCGCTGTTGGATCATCATGAACGTATCGTAACTGTACTCGGCCACCTGCGCCCAGAGATACGCATCCCTTTTGAAGGCAAGTTGGCTGTCATAGAGCTTCTTGAAGTCAGGGCTTTGTTCGGAAAGTTCGGCATAGGTTTCGAGCGCCGCCTTGTAGCAAGCCTCCATGATTTCCTGACTGAAGGGCTTCAGGACTGCCCCGGCTGCAACAAGCTCCTTCAGCGCGACGGCGTTATGCGCGTCATAGTTGGCCAGCATGTTGTTGTTTGCCGAGGCACAGGCATTGGTGAGGATCTGTTGGTAGCTTTCCGGCAACTCGTTGAACTTCTCCAGGTTGAAGAATGCGTGCATGGCCGGGCCACCTTCCCACCATGCCGGGTAGTAATAGTACTTGGCGATCCTGTGAAAACCGAGCTTTTGATCATCATAGGGACCGACGAATTCGGTCGCATCGATAGTGCCTTTTTCGAGGGCTGGATAAACGTCGCCGCCGGCAATCTGCTGCGGTGTGACGCCAACTTTCTGCATGACTTGGCCGGCGAGGCCGGCGATGCGCATCTTAAGGCCCTTCAGATCATCGATCGTGTTGATTTCCTTGCGGAACCAGCCTCCCATCTGGGTGCCGCTATTGCCTGCCGGCAGAGCATATAGATTGCGTGGCGCCAGGAACTCGTTGATCAGGTCGGTACCGCCACCGGCGGTAAACCATGCATTTGTCATGCGGGCGTTGAGGCCGAACGGGATGGCAGTGCCAAGTGCAAAGGCTGGATCCTGTCCAATATAGTAGTAGGAACAGGTGTGGGCCATTTCGACGGTACCGGCAGCGACGGCGTCTGCCGCCTGGAGTCCAGGAACAAGTTCGCCGGACGCAAAGATCTGGATGGTGAATTGGCCATCGGTGGCCTTCTTCACGCTGTTGGCAATTTCACGGGCGGCGCCGAAGATGATGTCGAGGTTCTGGGGAAAGGACGATGTCAACCGCCAGGTGATCTGTGGCCTGTCCTGTGCGATGGCGGGCGCTGCAAGCGTGGTGGCGACGGCGGCTCCAGCGCCGGACACGGCTGCCTGCCGCAAGAAGTATCTGCGGTTCATGGGTTCCTCCTCATTTTGTCGATAGCCTCAGGCTCAACCACAAGGTTATGGGAGAGCAATATCTGAGGGCCGCTGGCGTGTACGGCCCTCAGCGGGTCGTTTAAAGCGTGCCGTTGCGCTGCTGGATCATCATGAAGGTATCATAGCTGTACTCTGCTATCTGCGCCCACAGATAGGCATCCTTCTTGAAGGCCTGCTGGTTGTCGTAGATCTTCTTGAAGGCCGGGTTCGTGGCGGAGATTTCGGCATAGGTTTCGAGCGCGGCCTTGTAGCTGGCGTCGAGGATTTCAGGGCTGAAAGGGCGAAGGACAGCGCCGTCTGCAACAAGTTCCTTCAGTGCAATGGGATTGCTGGCGTCGTAGCGCTCCAGCATGCTGGCACTGCCGGCTGCGCAGGCATCCCTCAACATGCGCTTGTAGTTTTCCGGTAGTCCGTTGAACTTTTCAAGGTTGATGAAGGCGTGCACGGCTGGGCCGCCTTCCCACCACGCCGGATAATAGTAATACTTTGCGACCTTGTGGAAGCCGAGCTTCTGGTCGTCATAGGGGCCGACGAACTCGGTCGCGTCGATCGTGCCTTTTTCGAGTGCGGCATAGACGTCACCGCCGGCAATCTGTTGCGGGGTTACACCGATCTTCTGCATGACCTGGCCGGTGAGCCCAGCGATTCGCATCTTCAATCCCTTGAGATCGTCGATCGTGTTGATTTCCTTGCGGAACCACCCGCCCATCTGGGCGCCCGTATTACCAAGAAGGATCGAGTAGAGGTTGTGGTCTGCCAGGAACTCGTTGAGTAGCTCGTTGCCACCCGCCTGGTTGAACCAGGCATTTGTCTGCCGTGCATTGAGACCGAACGGGATCGAGGTGCCGAGCGCAAAGGTCGGGTCCTTGCCGACATAGTAGTAAGCGCAGCTATGGGCCATTTCGACCGTTCCCGCAGATACGGCATCGGCGGCCTGCAAGGCCGGCACGATTTCGCCGCCGGCAAAATGCTGGATCACGAAGTTTCCGCCGGATGCTTCCTTGACGTGGTCGGCGACAATCTGACCGGCGCCAAACAGGATATCGAGGCCCTTGGTGAAGGACGATGTCATTCGCCAGGTGATTTTCGGATTTTCCTGGGCGATTGCCGGTGCAGCCAGCGTAGTAGCCGCAACGGCGCCGATCCCGGCGGTACCTGCCTGATGGAAGAATTTTCTGCGGTTCATGAAATGGTTGCCTTTCTGAATGGAAGGGACGGATTTGACACTTCTGTTCCTTTCTAAAGGGTTCATTTCGGCAACAGCAAGGTGGCTTTTCGAATAATTGCGTCGTTCGCGCGATGGCATCTCGATTATTGCGTCGAGGCGAAGGTTGCCGCGCGGGAAACGATTGAATGTTTCGATACTTGAACATTGATCTGGAA
>JAEWDP010000040.1 GCA_023390055.1 Pseudomonadota bacterium
ATATCAGGCGGCAAGGCGAAGCTGACAGTCTTGCTGTGCCAGCTCGTCAAGCTCTACCGCAATGGCGAGCCGGTAAAGATGTCCAAGCGTTCGGGCGATTTCGTCACGCTGCGCGACGTCGTCGACGAAGTCGGTCGCGATTCCGTTCGTTTCATGATGCTTTACAGAAAGAGTTCGGAACCCCTCGATTTTGACTTTGCCAAGGTGACCGAACAGTCGAAAGACAATCCGGTCTTTTATGTCCAGTATGCGCATGCGCGTTGCATGTCTGTATTTCGCCAGGCAAAGGAAGCTTTCCCGGAACTTGACATCGGGTCGCTCGATCTTGCCGCGACTGTCGACGCCGTTGCCGATGCCCACGAAATGCAATTGATTGCAAAGCTGGCCGAGTATCCACGACTTATTGAGGCCGCGGCACAGTCGCAGGAGCCCCATAGAGTTGCGTTTTACCTCTACGATCTGGCAAGTATCTTCCATGCGCACTGGAATAAAGGCAAAGAACAGCCTGAATTACGGTTTGTTAACGATAAGAACCGACAATTGAGCATTGCCAGACTTGGGCTGGTGCATGCTGTCGCCTCTGTTTTGAAGTCGGGATTGTCCATTACTGGCACTGCCGCACCGGATGAAATGCGATAGTATCGTCACCATTTACCCACAAAGCACTGGCAGTGCCCTTGTATTGTGTTAGTGGGTGGACGAGGTAATGGCAGACAAGAACCTTGCGCGTAACCGAAATGACGGTCCTGAATTCTTTGCCGACGATGATCCGTTGGCAGAACTGGCTCGCATTGTCGGATATGACGAGCGTCTCGTGCCGAAACCGCCAGTGGCGGAAAGGCGCGAACCCGCTTTCAATCTTGAAGACGAGTTGCTCGCGGAATTCGAGCGCTATGATGCTCCCCGCCCGCATTCAACGGTGGCTATTGCAGGTGAGGGTGAGGCAGCCGTTGTCTCGCAAAATATCCTGGCTGAGCCCTACATGCGTGCTGACACTGCTTCTGGTGAGGCTGGTGATGGTATCGCATCCGAACTCGAATGGTCGGCTGCCCAGGACATTTTCGGGCTCCAGGGCGAAGGCCATGATGCTGACATTGCGTCCGTTGAGCAGCCTGTCTATGTCGAGACGCCATTTGACCTTGGACCACCGCAAGGGGAGGTCGAGCCTGTAAGGTGGGGGCGCGATGGCGAGCAAGCTGCGACGGCCGTGCCTTTGCCTGCAGAGGGCTATGGAACGGCTGACAACGGTGTCGAGACTGTTCAATCCGTTTCTGAAGCTGATGAACTCGCGCCTTCTTCGCAGGCGTCGACACTTGATCTTGTCGATGAGCTGGAACTTACCTTCCAGGAGGGTCCGCATGCTGTAGGGCCTGTTGACGTGGCCCAGGCACCCGTCGCACCGCCAAGGAAGACGGGGTATACGCCCGGTTTTCGCATGCCGCTCGCAAATTTCAATGCCCGTGATGCAATACGCAGCGAAGAGGAACAGCAGCAGTCTGCCTTCAGGGAAGATGTGTCGCTGGATGATGCTGCCAAGGACCTGGAAGCAATTTCCCCGTCAATAGCGGTTCCAGGCTTCGTGGAGCGCGACGATATCGCGCGTGGCGAAAGTCTTGCGCAACCGAGTTCTGACGCCACCGATGCGGCCGTTGATCTTCAGTCTCTCGATGCATTGATCGTAGGACTTCAAGATGAGGTGGACTTGTCGGTGCAGCCTGTCACGTCCACACCAGCGGACCTGACTGTAGAGGAGGAGCAGGAACAGGCGTCGGAACCGCCGATGGACCCGGAAAACGTCACACAGCCTGTTTTTGTGGAACAGCAAGATGCGACCGACGGTTCTTTTGGCGCCAGCATGGCAATTGCGGATGAGCCCGATCCCCTGTTCGATGACGATTTCGAGCTGGCGCTCGATGATCTTGAACTCGATCTCACCGACATGATGGCAGATGATGATCAGGCCGCAATTATTGCGTCGGCTCCGGTTGTTTCGCAGCCAGAGGCAGTTCAGCAGCAACCGAACGAGACCGCGCCCGCATTTGTCCCTGTCAATCTGCCGCCTCCGGTTGCGGCATCGCCCGTTACCGCATCGTGGTCTCCGGTTGGACGGTTCGTTCCGACATCAGCTGATCGCGCTGGTTCCTCGACGCCGGCTCCCATGATGCCCGTGGAACCGGCTGTCGTTCCTGTCGGGCAACCGGCCGCAGCTGTTGCTTCGGAGGCGGTTGATCTGCCATTTGATCCAGCGCAGATTGCGGAAAATGATGAGCTCCCCGAGGTCGTTGCCGATCTCAACGTACCTCAACTGCATTTCGAAGAGCCTGCAGAAGAAAAGCCAGATTTCAGAGCCGATTACGAATATGACATTGATGCCGAGCTTGCCGCATTGCTTGATGCGACGCCTGCGGTTGCAGCAGCAGGCGAACAGGCTATTGCGCCTCGGCAGGTGTTGTCCGATGCGCCGGCTCCGCAATCCGCTGCGGCCTATCCGGACCTTAAGGAATTCCAGCAGACTCTTGAAGAAGATGTCAGGCGTAGCATGGCTGAACCTTCGGCATCTGCGGGGTTCGCCGAAGAAGAAGTGCGCTCAACTGGTTATTCGATTGGTGGGTCACGCTGGTCACTTTCGTCTGCTGCAATGCCGCTTGCGGTTGCCGGAATTGTCATTGTCGGTGCTTCGATCGGTTACGCATTGCTGGGTCCTGACGGTGGATCGACAGCTGGAAGTGGCGAACCTGTCGTGATCGCCGCAGACACGGATCCGGTGAAAGTTCTGCCTGAAAACCCGGGCGGAAAGACCGTGCCGAACCAGGATCAGGCAGTCTATGATCGTGTCTCCGGAGCTGCGGTCGATGCCCCCAAGCAGGAAACGCTCATTTCGACGAGTGAAGAACCCATTGACGTCGTTCAGAAAACCCTGATGACGAGTACGCTCCCGATGGAAGGCGAAGAACTGGCGGAAAGTGCAGGTTCCATGCCTGCGGCCCGTATTGAAGATGATCGTCTTTTGCCACAAGACAGCGATTTGGCGGCTCTGCCAGAGGAACCGGCACAACAACAGCCTGTTTCGGTCATGCCGCGACGTGTCAAAACCATGATCGTCCGCCCGGATGGTACATTGGTTGAACAGGAATTGCCGGAGCCGACGCCGGTCGCAACCGTGGCCGAGACGCCTGTAGAGGCAACACCTGAATCCGGCAATGCGCCAGCTGAGGTGGCAAGTGTCGCACCGGCACCGGCAGATGCTGTCGAAGACAGTGCTGCGACGTCCGCCGGGCAAGCTCCCGCAGCGGAAACGTCTGCCAATGCGCCGATCCCCACAGCCCGCCCGGCCACGCAGCCGGTTGATGTCGTGGCCTCCGTCAGCGATCAGGGCAATGTACGTGCATCTGAGGACGTGCCCGCACAGCCGTCGCCTGCCACACAAGTCGCAGCCGTTCCACCGGGCGATTACCTGATCCAGATTGCGTCGCTGCCGAGCGAGGCTGATGCCCGCAAGTCTTACGAGAACCTGACTGCCAAGTTCGGATCGATCATTGGAGGACGTGGTGTCGACATCAAACAGGCCGAGATCGCGGGTAAGGGTACCTTCTATCGCGTGCGTATCCCCGCTGGCAGCAAGGCCGATGCGGTGGCGCTTTGCGAGAAGTATCGGGCCGCAGGCGGCAGTTGCCTCGTGGCTCGGTAAGACAGGACAGCAAAATTCCACTAAAACGGGGCCTCGCGGGCCCCGTTTTTGCTTTTATGAAAGATCGCCGCAATCGCATTTGATGCTAAGGCGCATTATGATCATGCGATGAGCGAATCAAAAGCAATGATCCTGGGGGCAAGTGGCCCTGTCCTGAGCGCCGATGAAATTGCCCTTTACCGAAGTGAGCGTCCATGGGGCTTCATTCTCTTCGCTCGCAATATTGTCGATCCCGCACAGGTAGCCGGCCTCGTTGCCTCGATGCGAGAGGCTGTCGATCGTCCCGCAGCACCAGTATTGATTGATCAGGAGGGCGGACGGGTGCAGCGCATTCGTGCCCCGATTGTCGAAAACTATCCTTGCGCGGCTGAACTGGGCGCGCTTGGCAAGACAGATCCCGAGATCGCTTTCAGGGCATCGTGGCTGTTGTCACGGCTACATGCCTTCGACCTTTTGAAACTGGGTATAAATGTCGACTGCCTTCCGGTGCTCGATGTTCCGATCGAAGGCGCAAGCAATGTCATCGGTGATCGCGCCTACGGTTATGACCCGGCCTTTACCGCCGCGATGGGCATGGCCGCGGCGGCGGGGCTGCGGGCAGGGGGAATGCTGCCGGTCATGAAACACATACCCGGTCACGGCCGCGCAATGGCTGATTCCCACCACGAACTGCCGGTGGTGACTGCCAGCCGCGAGGAACTTGAGCGACACGATTTCGTTCCCTTCAGGGCCATGAAGGATGAACTGATGGCGATGAGTGCGCATATTGTCTACACGGCCATCGATCCGGACCATCCGGCAACAACATCGCCGACGGTGATCGAAGAGGTCATTCGCAGACATATCGGCTTTGAAGGTCTCCTGATGTCCGATGACACCTCGATGAACGCACTTTCCGGAACGATCCGCGAACGGGCCAGGAGAATAGCTGGGGGCGGCTGCGATATCATCTTGCATTGTAACGGGGTGATGGAAGAAATGAAGGCAGTTGTTGAAGAGGCAAAAGTACTGGCAGGAAGGCCTCTTGAACGTGCAATGGCGGTGGAGACAGGGTTTTGCCCGGTCGATGGTCAGGATGAAGCTGCGCTGCGTCAGGAATTTTGGGAGCATTTCTCTGTCGCCTGACGTGACAACAACGGGGATGGCATGGCTATGAATATTGCGCAAGGCGCCATTCCGATGGACAAGCTCTGGCAGGAAGCGCCGGCAAGGGCAACGGATGATCCTGCCCTGGTAATCGATGTCGGTGGCTTTGAGGGGCCTCTTGACCTGTTGTTGCACCTTGCGCGGTCCCAGAAAGTTGATCTTTCCAGAATTTCGGTTCTGGCGCTTGCCGAACAGTATCTGAGTTTCATTGAAAGTGCGCGGCGTGTGCGTATCGAACTTGCTGCCGACTATCTCGTGATGGCGGCCTGGCTTGCTTTCTTGAAGTCCAAGCTGTTAATCCCCCAGCAGTCGAAGGACGAGGATGGTCCGACCGGTGAGGAGATGGCCGCGATCCTTGCGTTCCGTCTGAAGCGCCTGGAGGCGATGCGGGAGGCTGCGACGCGACTTGTGAACCGCAACCGGCTCGGAAGGGATGTTTTTGCGCGCGGTGCTCCAGAGCACATTCCGTATCGTAAGAAATCCGCTTATGATGCAAATCTTTTCGATCTTCTTTCTGCCTACGCCAACCTGCGCCAACGCCAGGCAGTCACTCATGTTACGATCCACAAGCGCAAGGTCTGGTCGCTCGCTGAAGCCCGTGACCTGCTGACCCGGATGCTGGGTGAGATAACAGGATGGACGGCGCTCCAGCATTATCTGCTTGAGTATCTGCCACCTGCCGATCGGGTCACGGCAACGGCAAGTGCGTTTGCAGCCTCCCTTGAGCTTGTTCGCGAAGGGCGGCTGGAGATCCGCCAGGAGGGGGCCTTCCAGCCAATTTACATGCGTGGCGGATCGGGCCCGGACAAAAAGCAGGAGGGAGTTGTTGGCAGCTTCTGAGCATGACCGCATCGAAGAAATGCACATCGACAATGCAACGGAGACGGTACGTTACGACGAGGTGGAACGGATCGCCGAAGCACTGGTGTTTGCATCAGCCGAGCCGGTGCCAGAAGCCTTTCTTGCCGAACGCCTGCCTGCCGGCACTGATGTTGCATCCGTAATGTACCGGCTGGCCGAGACCTATGCAGCGCGTGGTGTGAACCTCGTTCGCAGCGGCGATCGCTGGGCATTTCGGACCGCAGCCGATCTTTCCTTTGTCATCCACAAGGATGAAAACGAGGCGCGCAAACTGTCGCGTGCGGCACTCGAAGTCCTGGCCATTATTGCCTATCACCAGCCGGTGACACGTGCGGAGATCGAGGAGATACGGGGTGTCCAGACCTCCAAGGGAACACTCGATGTCTTGATGGAAGCGGGCTGGGTGCGTTTTCGTGGCAGGCGACGTTCGCCAGGTCGGCCGGTAACTCTTGGCACGACGCCGGAATTCCTCGATCATTTCGGCCTGGAAGAACTGCGTGACCTTCCAGGGCTTGAGGAATTGAAGGGATCAGGTCTGCTGTCGGGCCGCATTCCGCAGAACTTTCAGGTACCGTTGCCGGGAATGTCGGATGACCTTGCCGACGACGAAGATCCCATCACGCAGTTGGACCTGGAAGAACTTGGGATCTTGACACCGAGCGGCGAAGAAGAGGATTAACATCGTCCGCGGCCCGCAAGGCCTGAGATTTCCCGGAGGTCTTTTAGCATCACCAACAGTTTTCGCTTCCATGGGGGGCCAATGCCTTTCCTCCACGAGCACAGATGCCATGTCCCGACGCAAGATTATGCTGGCGGCATTGATGTCGACATGGTCAGGATCGAAGCCGTCACAGATGATGCGTGCCTGGTTGTTGCGCTTCCGGCTACTCGAAGAACGATCCCAGCCACCGGCTGTAAGAAGTCTGTCGCGATATCACTGGTGAGCAGAAGATGACGGCCCAGCACAAGCAATCGGAGAGGCCTGTAAGGCGAACGACAGGGGTGTCGTTTGCATCAAGGCTCACATTTGAGGATATTCACCACGACTATCATGGCAAGGAGACGATCAGGGGGATATCTCTGACCGCCGAGCCCGGCGAAGTTCTTTGCCTGCTTGGTCCTTCGGGTTCAGGCAAGACAACGCTGCTTCGCATCGCCGCTGGCGTCGAAATCCAGAACCGGGGCAGGGTGGTGATCGATGAGCGTGAAGTCTCGGGACCGTCCGTGTTCCTGCCCCCTGAAAAACGTGGCATCGGCTTGATGTTTCAGGACTTCGCGCTCTTTCCGCACATGAACGTGCTCGACAATGTGCGCTTTGGTCTTGCAAGACTGCCGGGTCATAACGCTCTCTATGCCGCACAGTCCGCCCTGGACCGGGTAGGTCTTGCCCATTATGCCGACAAGTATCCGCATGCTCTGTCAGGCGGTGAGCAGCAACGCGTGGCCTTGGCAAGAGCACTTGCACCGCGTCCCGGTGTTCTCTTGATGGATGAGCCGTTCTCCGGTCTCGATTCGCGGCTGAAGGACACAATCCGTGCAGATACCCTCGCAATTCTTCGTGAAAGTCGCGCGACGGCCATTGTTGTGACGCATGATGCGGAAGAGGCGATGCGCATGGCAGACCAGATCGCCCTTCTTCGCGACGGATGCCTCGTGCAGGTCGGAACGTCCGACGAGATTTACCGCAATCCGAAGGATATGTTTGCAGCGGCATTCTTTTCCGAGATCAATGAATTTTCAGGGATCGTCACGGAAGGATTTGTGAGCACGCCATTTGGCAAGGTTAGCGCGTCTGGTCTGGCAGACCAGACGAAAGTTCAGGTTGCGATACGCCTGTCGGATGTGCGCGTTATGCCGCAGGGCGGCGCGACCGAGGCGCGCATTGTCTCACGCCGCTTTCTGGGCGTCGTGGAACTGCTGGAACTGGCGCTTTTCGGACAGGAGGAGACCGTACGCGCACGCATTCGTGCAGACCTTTTGGCACCAGATATGACAAATGTCACGATTGGTGTCGCACCGCAGGACATTTTGGTGTTTGAAAAAGCCGCGCAAACATCATAAATCGAGATAAGCGCAATTAGGAGTTGGATTTATGGGTTCTTTTAGTGTCTGGCATTGGCTGATCGTTCTGATCATCGTGCTCGTATTGTTTGGCCGTGGCAAGATACCGGAACTGATGGGTGATGTTGCCAAGGGCATCAAGAGCTTCAAGAAGGGCATCAGCGAGGACGACGCACCGGAAACCGCAAAGACGGTCGAGCACAAGTCCGAAGAGAACAAAGAAAGCACCCGGACCTGATCGACAGGCCGGGTTGCAGGAGCCTTCTTGAATGCTTGATATCGGCTGGACCGAGCTTCTCTTCATAGGGATCGTACTTATCGTCGTCGTCGGGCCGAAGGATCTTCCCCCGATGCTGAGGGCGTTCGGTCGCATGACCTCGAATCTCCGCAAGATGGCGGGGGAATTTCGGACGCAGTTTGATGAAGCGCTGCGAGAGACGGAAATGGACGAGGTCCGCAAGACCATCGCGGACGCGCAGAAGCTGAACCCTTCTGGTGCACTCCGCGATGCCATCAATCCATTGCGGAAGATGGGACAGGACATTCGCAGCGACCTGGAGAAGTCGACCCGGGCCGACAAGGCTCCGGACGCCAAGAAAACGGATGTAGAGGCGCAAGCAGCGGTCGAGGGTGTAATACCGGCAGAACAGCCGGCACCGGTCACAGTACCAGAGCCGGCGATGAGCCTGCCTTCAACTCCGCCCAAGGTCTCCGAGACTGCAAAGCCGGTTCGGCAGAGCACGAAAAAGAAGCCGGCCGCTGAAGGCGCGCCGGCAAAAACCAGGCAAAGCACCGCTGCGAAAACCGCATCGACGAAAGGTCGCGGCGCATCTGCAAAGACTGGCGAGGCGGCCAAGACAAAGCGCACGGTGAAGAAGAAGGCGGAAGCTCCGAAGGATGACGCATGAGCGGTGAAATTGACGACAAACCGCAGCCGCTCATCGAGCACCTCATTGAGCTGCGAACCCGATTGATGTGGTCCTTGGGGGCCTTCTTTGTTGCGTTCATCGGCTGTTTCTTCTTTGCCAAGGAACTCTTCAACCTGCTTGTCGTGCCCTATCGTTGGGCCGTGCTCTGGGCAGGCCTCGACATCAAGAAGACCGAACTGATCTATACGGCACCACAGGAGTTCTTCTTCACGCAGGTGAAGGTGGCAATGTTTGGCGCGCTCGTGATCGCCTTTCCGGTCATTGCCTCGCAGATCTACAAGTTTGTCGCTCCGGGCCTCTACAAGAACGAACGCGCGGCTTTCATCCCGTTCCTGGTTGCCTCGCCGATCCTGTTCCTGCTGGGTGCCGCACTCGTGTATTTCTTCTTTACACCCATGGTGATGTGGTTTTTCCTCTCCATGCAGCAGGCCCCGACTGAAGGTGAACTGGCAATCTCGCTTCTGCCACGGGTGTCCGAATATCTGAGCCTGATCATGACGCTGGTTCTGGCCTTCGGACTGGTTTTCCAGTTGCCGGTGGTCACGACCCTTCTTGCACGCGTCGGCTTGCTTACGAGCCAGTGGCTCAAGGACAAGCGAAAGTTCGCGATCGTGATTGCGTTCGTGGTCGCGGCTGTCCTGACGCCGCCGGATCCGGTATCCCAGATCGGTCTTGCGCTGCCGACCATCCTTCTCTACGAGATCTCCATCTACGCCGCGCGACTCGTGGAGCGCAAACGTGCAGAAGAGGCAGTTGCCGATTCCGCCGCGTCTGACGACCTTGCCGAGACGGACAAGGCCTAGGCCCTGTCCGTCTCGCTTTGCGACCGTGCTGCGTTCCGCTCGAAAGGCCAGGGACGATGCTCGATATCAAGTGGATCCGCGACAATCCGGACATTCTCGACGAAGCGCTGACGAAAAGGGGGGCGGAACCATGCGCCCGTGCCCTCATCGCGCTCGACGACACCCGTCGCCTCATTATCCAGAAGCTGCAGGACATGCAGTCGCGCCGAAACGCCGCGTCAAAGGAAATTGGCGCCGCCATGGCGCAAAAGAATTCCGAACTTGCCAACAGACTGAAAGCCGAGGTCGCCTCTTTGAAGGAGGCGATGCCGTCAGCCGAACAGGAGGAGCGCGCTGCCGTCCTGGCGCTTGAGGACCAGTTGTCGCGTGTTCCCAATATTCCGCTTGACGATGTTCCTGTCGGTCGCGACGAGAACGACAATGTGGTCAGCCGTGTGATTGGAGACAAGCCGCGCTGGAACCATACGGCACTGGAACATTTCAAGATCGGTGAAGATCTTGGCTATATGGATTTCGAACGTGCGGCCAGGCTGTCCGGCGCGCGTTTCACGGTTCTGACCGGCCCGTTGGCAAGACTGGAGCGTGCCATCGGCCAGTTCATGCTCGACCTGCACACGAGTGAGCACGGCTATACCGAGGTGTCATCGCCGCTGATGGTCCGTGACGAAGCCATGTATGGCACCGGACAATTGCCTAAGTTTGCCGAGGATCTATTCAAGACAACAGATGGTCGCTGGCTCATTCCCACAGCGGAAGTCACGCTGACAAACCTCGTCGCCGGTGAAACGCTGGATCCTGAGAAGCTGCCGTTGCGTTTTACGGCACTGACGCCGTCCTTCCGCTCAGAGGCCGGTTCTGCTGGCCGAGACACGCGCGGCATGCTGCGCCAGCACCAGTTCTGGAAATGCGAGCTGGTTTCAATTACCGACGCGCAAAGTTCGATTGCAGAGCATGAACGCATGACCGAGTGTGCAGAGACAGTCCTCAAGCGTCTTGGACTGCATTTCCGAACAGTGACATTGTGTACCGGCGATATGGGTTTTGGTGCGCAAAAGACCTATGATATCGAAGTCTGGCTGCCGGGACAGCATACCTATCGTGAAATCTCGTCCTGTTCTGTGTGCGGTGATTTCCAGGGACGTCGGATGAATGCGCGCTACCGTACGAAAGATGACAAGCTTCTGCGATTCGTCCATACCCTGAACGGGTCCGGCACAGCTGTTGGTCGTGCCTTGATTGCGGTAATGGAAAATTACCTGAACGAAGACGGATCGGTGACTGTTCCGGACGTGCTTCTTCCCTATATGGGAGGTCTGAGCAAGATCGAACGGGCGGATTGATGCGCATACTTCTTACCAATGATGACGGTATTCATGCGGAAGGCCTGGCTGTACTCGAGCAGATTGCAGGTGAGCTGTCAGATGATGTCTGGGTTGTCGCGCCGGAAACGGACCAGAGCGGTCTTGCCCATTCGCTGACACTGTCAGAACCTCTCCGCTTGCGAGAGGTTTCCGACAAGCGTTTTGCATTGCGTGGAACGCCAACCGACTGTGTCATCATGGGTGTGCGTGAAATCCTGCCCGGCAAGCCTGATCTCGTCCTCTCGGGTGTCAATGCGGGCGCCAACATGGCTGATGATATCACCTATTCCGGGACCATTGCGGGCGCCATAGAAGGGACGTTGCAAGGGATACGCTCGCTCTCCCTCAGTCAGGCCTACCAGCACCACGAAGATGGTGGGAGGGTCATTCCCTTCGAAGTCGCCCGATCCTATGCTCCCGACCTGATCCGCAAGCTCAGCAACGTTGATCTGCCGGACGGCACTTTCCTCAACCTCAATTTTCCAAGATGTTCCCCCGGCGACGTCCAGGGCATTCAGGTGACCTCGCAGGGCAAGCTGGATTTTGGCCTTTCGGTAGATGCACGACGCGACGGTCGCGGCTTTCCCTATTACTGGCTGCGGTTCGGCGAACGTCTTGGTCATTTCCGGGAAGGCACCGATGTTCACACGCTGAAGTCCAACAAGATTTCGGTGACGCCGCTGAAGCTGGACCAGACCGATTATTCGGTCCAGGATCGTGTTGCAAAATCGCTTGGATTTGGAGTGGCCGATTGATATCTGGTATGGGCGAGAAAGAAGGGTTTGCCGCGCTTGTACTTCGACTGCGCGCCGAGGGTATTTCGGATCTCGATCTTCTTACGGCTGTGGAACAGACGCCACGGTCACTTTTCGTGCCGCCTTCAGCAGGCATTGATGCCTATTCCAGTCGGACAATTCCGATCGATTGCGGTGGATTCATGGAAGGTGCAGACCTCGCCGTTCGCCTTCTCGCCCGCCTGCAGGTGAAGCCGGGGCAGCGCATTCTGGAAATCGGCACCGGCAGCGGATTTACCGCTGCAGTTCTCGGGCGTCTTGCTGAAAGGGTCCTCACGATCGATCGCTACAAGACACTCGTCAGCGGCGCGCAGGCACGTCTCGACAAGCTTGGTCTGCGCAATGTAGCAGTCCGTCAGGCCGACGGCATCAATGGCATGGCAGGCGAGGGGACCTTCGACAGGATCCTGGTGACAGGTGCCTTTGCGGCAATGCCGCGGTTTTACGCAGAGCAGCTTGTCTCCGGTGGTGCAATGATTGCACCACTGATGCTCGAAGACGGGACATGCATAATGACCCGCCTGACAAAGACGGGAAGCCGTTTTGATCGTGAGGATCTCTTTCCGGTACCGTACCTTCCGCTCGTCCCCCATATTGCGGCAGCACTTTGACAGATGGCGCCCGGGCGCCGTGCATGGTTACCAAATTAGAAAAAAATCAAATTACCTTTGCCCACTTTAACTCACCGGTAAGACTAACGGGTTTTAATCAGACTTAACGATGGTTGCGTCACGTTAGGTCGAGTCATGCGTATCAAGAGTTCTTTGAAGCCCCGTAAATCACTGCTGCGGATTGCAGGCGCCGTACTGCTCGCCAGTGCCGCCACCGGCTGCAGTTCGGATGCAACCCGGTTTTCCGGGTTGTTTTCCGACACGGATTCCCTGACGACAGCGTCCATTCCGCAGGGCCAGGCAAGTGGCGCCTACGGGCAGGCCCAATTGCCGCGCGGGGAGATCGCGTCGGCGTCACCGGGGATCTATCGTAGTGAGAACCTGTCTGCGAACCAACCCTATTCCGCGCCTTCGGTTGCACGATCCGCTTCAGCGCCGTCCATGGTTCAGCGCAGTGATCTTTCGCCGGCAACGGAAGCATCTGTCAATCGCCAGCAGGCCGTGACGCAGCCATTTCCTGCAGCACAGGCGCCAGGAGATACCCGCGTTGCAGCGGATAACCTGACAACCGGTACGGTCGCCAGGCCTTCCGGCTGGTCGACAGTTAATGCGCCGACAGTGGCATTGAGGCCTGGTGAAACAGCCGCCACCTTGTCAAGGCGCTACGGTGTTCCGGAACAGGAAATCCTGCGAGCAAACGGCGGCAAGCTGGTGGCCGGTCAGTCCGTGACCATCCCGACGTTTGGCCCTTCAAGCAATTCTGCCAAGGTTGCGGCCGGCGAGATCAATCTGAATGGCAAGGCGCCCTTGCCGGAGAAGCAAACGGAACAGAAGGTTGCGGTGTTGCCAGGAGCAAGCCGCGACAAGGGCCTGGTCGAACCGGCCAAGATCACGCCGCCAGCGGGCGGGCGATACACTGTCAAGTCCGGCGACACGCTGACCAAGATTGCCCGTGCTAACGGTATCTCCGTCGATCAGCTCAAGGCAGCCAACGGTCTTGCGAATGAGAATATCCGTATCGGGCAGGTCCTGAGCGTTGTCCCGTCCGCAACACCTGCCGCACAACCTGTGTCAACCGCTTCGGCCCCCGTGAAACCTGCGGAAACGCAGAAATCAACTGCCGTATCAAAGGTTGAAACCGCAGCTGCTGAAGCAAATCCAGTGAAAGCGGCCGACAAACCGGTCGAAACAGCGTCGGTCTCCGAGGCCGCCGTGAAAACCGATGTGACGTCGGTTGCACCCCAGTCAACGGGTATAGACAAGTACCGTTGGCCGGTCAGCGGCGCCGTCATTTCCGGCTTTGGTCAAAATGTCGATGGTGCGCGCAACGACGGCATCAATATCTCCGTGCCGGAAGGTACACCCATCAAGGCAGCAGAAAATGGTGTGGTTATCTATGCCGGAAACGGGCTCAAACAGCTTGGAAACACGGTTCTTGTCCGCCACGACGACGGCAAGGTTACAGTTTACGGACATGCATCCGACCTGAACGTCTCGCGTGGTCAGAAGGTGACGCGGGGCCAGACGATTGCGAGCTCCGGAATGAGCGGCGATGCCAAGCGCCCACTGGTGCACTTCGAGGTGCGCAAGGATGCGACCCCTGTTAACCCGATTACTTTCCTTGAGTAGAGTTTTGCGTTTAAGGGAAGACGAAAAAGCCCGGTTCTGCCGGGCTTTTTCAGTTCAAGTGCGCTCAAGAGGCAGCCGCAGGCGACCGGCAAGATCCTGTATATACTGCCAGGCGACACGCCCGGAACGGCCGCCACGCGTCGTCGCCCATTCGAGTGCTTCCTGGTGCAATATCTCGGGCGCTGTCGGAAAACCGAAATAGCTTGCATAACCGTCGATCATCGTAAGGTAATCGTCCTGGCTGCATTTGTGGAAACCAAGCCAGAGACCGAAACGATCCGACAACGAAACCTTTTCTTCCACGGCCTCTGAAGGGTTGATCGCGGTCGACTGCTCGTTTTCCAGCATGTGGCGGGGCAAAAGATGGCGCCTGTTTGACGTGGCGTAGAACAAGACGTTGTCGGGACGACCCTCGATGCCACCGTCAAGTGCAGCCTTGAGTGACTTGTATGCCGTATCGTCATGGTCAAAGGACAGGTCGTCGCAAAACAGGATCACACGGTGACTGGCGACCTTGAGGATATCGAGGAGCGCCGGAAGCGATGCGATATCTTCGCGATGGACTTCGACGAGCTTCAAGGAGATCCCGGTTTGAGCACGAATGTCTTCATGGACAGCCTTGACGAGTGAAGACTTCCCCATGCCGCGCGCGCCCCACAGCAGG
>JAEWDP010000096.1 GCA_023390055.1 Pseudomonadota bacterium
AAGGCATAGTCCTTGGAGAACACCTCCGCGATCTTCTTGTGGGCGGCCTCAATGCGAAGCTGGGCAACATCCTGCATGATCAGTCCTTCAGGTTCGAGCTATTGGCTTGTGCGTCACGCTTCTCGAGCCGAGGTCAGGCAAGTTGCCGTCTCGCTCAGCCTCCATCGAAAAGTCTGTCTATCACATTCAGACCCCAATCAGCCGTTCAAGGTTAATTCGCAACTTCCGATACTGGTCCCTCGTTGTTCAGGACCGTGCGAACTGCTTTACCGTGGCGGTCGTAGCGGCTCTCATTTAGGCGTCGGCGGATGATCGACCGAAAAATCATAATGCCCTTCGGCGATTTTCCTTTGGGCTTCTTCGAAGGCCCACTCCGGCGGCGTGATGCTGCTGCTTCGCGCGACATCCATCCGATCCATCAACTCGGCCAAAGCATCTTCTGCCGCCTGCAGATCGCTCAATGTGGTGATATTTGCGGTGCGGCGAAAGCGATCCTGTAGCGCCTTATAATTCGCCGCCAGCCGCGAAATTTCATCCGCGCTGGTTTCGAACTTCAAGGCATCAGCTAGGGCCGGGAACAAGCTAGCGATGAATGCCAGAACGGCCACGATCCAATCGAATCCCCAATCCTGCAGAATCGAAAGACCGGCGATGCCCCCGATGACGATCGGCGCCGCCACGAAGAATTGCTTTTGCCGGCGGACCCGCCGAAGCCAAATGTAAAGCGTGGTGGAAGTGTATAGGCAGGATTCCTCCTGCCGTCGGCATTCCGCGATGATTGCCTTTCGGTGGTCTTCTATGAGACGTGTATCGGAATTCGATCCCCGAATATCTTCTGCCATTCTTCGCCCGCCGAGATCGTGTAATCGTTGTACTCATCCGCGCACGCCCGCAGAGCGCGATCGAGCGCGGTTTGCGCCCTCGATAGCCACGCATCCCCTAGATTTGTGGATTCAAAGGTGCCAGGGATGGTCAAGTTCGCCCAAGCCTTGTTGCATAGCCAGGCGAAGAAATCCCGCATGAACCAATCGTACCAATAGTAGTCGCGTTGCCGAAACTCGTAGGTCGTCATGAATTCGGCCACGAGCAACTCGACTTGGTAGGATTTCAGCGGCACGTTGCAATGCCGCTTCCACGTTTTGAGCATCTGCGCCATCGGCCGCACGTTACCGCTTGCGTTGCCATCTGCGGTATCGATGAAGGCGATCTCGGCTTGGGGATCGACGAGCTTCCATCGGCCGCCATCGTTCGTGTCCGGCATATAGAATCGGCCATAATCGTCGTATCGGAACGCCGGCACCACCTCTACGGTAATGGTATTAAAGCCGACGATAACCACTTGCCCATCGCCGCGTATGCTCGTTTGCGGGTAGGTGGTGAGAAGATGCCCGCGAACTTCTTGAAGCAACGCCGATTGCTTGTTGCCCTGATAGGTTTCGATCCGGTGGTAAACTTCGATGGGCAATTCAAAAAAGATATCGATATCGGTTGGCGGGGCGACGGCCGTTCCTTTGCCCCACGATCCTACGATGAACCCGCGCGGGCTTTCGGTGGATTCGTCGTAATACGCCCGGTGAAGCGATTTCCGCACGCCATGTTGCTTGCCCAAGCCATCATCGATCTGATCCTTGGATAAGTTCAAGTCTTCATGAAAGCGTTGGAACCGCTGCCGAACCCCAACCCACATACGAATCGCCCCTTGCTTGGGAAAGTATAGGCGGCGCAAGTTTTACTTGCACCCGCCGGCTGGCAGCATTCCGCTATAACTTGCGGAAAACGGAGGAAACGAGTGGCCATTGCGGCGCGGATTCAGTGTCCACTGTTGATGGTTACTCGCTTCGCCCATTTGAGAGCGGATAGATGGATGGCTGCTTTCTCGAATATGACGCCACAAGCTGTCTATCCGTTATCCACCCCGAAGGAGATGGGCAGCACCCGACGCAATTGCGGTCATACGAGACGCAGCGTCGCGTTCCCGAGGTCGGTCGTTTAACGGGTTGAATTGCCGCGCCCGCCATCCGCATAGGACGTTTCATATCCTTGCTGTTCTATAAGATAACGCCCGAGCAATGCCATGGACCGAATGCCGTTAAAATCGAACAATGGGATGTGAAATCCATAATTTTGTCCTAGACCTTATCTCATGCGAAAATTACTGAGCCGTATCATAGGGAAGAAGAGCACTTTGGCAGAAGCTGACAAGCCGTTTGCACATGCCGGCCCAGATACTGCTCTCGCGAATTACCTCCGGTATTATTCAACCCTAGGGACTCCAGGGTACGCCGTTTTAGTGACAGGCCCCTGGGGGGTTGGTAAGACACACCAAGTGAAAGAGATTATACCGGAAGCCGAGCGCTATTTCGTGAGTCTTTACGGGCTCGATAGCGTGAATAGCATTCACGACGCAGTTCTAGCGGCGTGCCTTCCGAGCCTGAATGCAGGGGAATATGTATCTACCCTTGGTGAGGTAGGTAAAGCGATGGGCGACAAGTATGCGCTCGCGGGCTTCGCCAATAGCGTCTGGAACGCTTTTCTCCGGCAACGCTTGAAGCCAGATCGCACCATCATTTTCGATGACTTGGAGCGAAGCCCCCTCTGGGCCACTCAAACAAGCGAATTGCTTGGAGCTATCAATCATTACGTGGAACATCGCGGCTTCCGTGTCGTCGTGATCTGCCATGATGAACGCATTGCGGATGAGCTAGCCGAACTTAAAGAAAAGACATTCGGACATACGGTTCAGGCTGCACCGCAGACTGCGGCGGCATTCGACGCGTTCCTTGCTGATCTTCCAAGCCAAACCACCAGAACTTTCGTTACGGAGAGACGATCACTAATCGAAGAAATTTGGGCGCAGTCCGGTCAGTCGTCGCTGCGTATTCTCAAGCATGTCATCAACGACATTGCCCGGCTCAGTGCCACATTCGACCCAAGGCACCTTGCTAATCAGGATGCCATAGACCACGTTCTTCGGTTCTTCTGCGCCTTGGATATTGAGGTGCGCGCAGGGAGTTTGAACCGAGATTTATTGACCGGGCGTATGGAGCGATATGTCTCCGAGAGAATGAATCGTGATGCACCAGAAGAAGAGACGCCATTTAGTGCTATTGTTTCTCGATACGCGTCTTCCGACCTGACCGGAAAAATTCTGAGCGACGAGATCGTTGAGGCGACGCTTATCGAAGGTCGGTTTGATGCCGAGTTTATAACTGCGTGGCTGGACCAAACTCCGTACTTCATTAAAGCCTCAGATGCGGCGCCTTGGCTGATCGTAATGAAGCTTGATGAACTGGACGACGATATCCTCAACGAGGGCATTGTTCGGATGCAGAGGCAGTTTGATGAGCGCTCGGTGACGAACATGGGGGAGTTTCTGCACATAGCCGCCCTTCGCCTCATGATGGCTGAACAGAATGTTTCCGGTCGAAGCATGGAGGAAGAAACCAGCCTTAGCCTGAAATACATCGACGACCTGTTGTCCGATGGCCGACTTCCTGCCAAATCACTAGAGTACGACCCCTTGGAGCGACTGTTCAACGCCTATGGAGGATACGGCTATTGGGTCACTGATGCCGCAAGGCCGCATTTCGATACAATCTGCAAATATGTTGATCGTGCGCGGCACCTTGCATTAGAGGCTACCTATCCAGATCAAGCAACAGAGGTTTTGCGCCAGCTAAAGGAAGATCCGTCATCGATTTTCCAGACAATTTCACCGACCAACTATGGAACGAATACCCTCGCACACATTCCGATCCTGGCTCAAATACCACCGAAATCCTTTGTAGATGCTTGGATTGGCGGGCCACGAAACGGATGGCGGCAAACAACGATGGCGCTCGATAACCGCTATGAACATGGGCAGCTCGATCGACACCTGCGTGATGAGCGGCCTTGGCTGATCGAGCTTGAACGGGAAATGGATGCCCGCATAGATGCTGCGGCTGGGCTCGACGCCTTTCGTCTAAAACGCATCAAACCGAAGATATTCGACGAAGCGCGGCCAGCAAGCGAACCTCAGTGACCGTCTGAACACGAGTCCGCATTCTAAGATTCCTCTCCAAAAGCCGCCAGTCCGCAAGCCACCCCGTTTCCGCCATTCGAAGAGTGCCATTAGCGCTGATAGTCAGCGCCAAACAGCGATCAAAGTCACGATATGCCGTTGGCACAAATCCATTCGCGAAAGTCAGAGTTTCGCAATTGGGTTTGCGACACGAAATACTCCACATTTCGGTCAGGGGCCGGCTGGTCGTCCGGCTTTGTCTGTAGCGTTATTGCGGGCGGAAGTGTGATCCTGGAAAGCCATAGAGTTCGCGCTGTGCAAGCAACATGGACAGGCTGCCGAAGCCATTTTCCCGATTGTGGACGCCGACGCCGGTGTCGATGACCCGGTTCATCGACCCGGGCCGTCGCGGATTTCAGTCCCTCTTCCGAAAGGCCGCCATCTGCTTTCGACAACAATGCCTGCGATCAACCGTGAGCGGCATCATTCAAGACACCGACATGGCAGGCTCAGTTGCGGTAGATGAGCCAGTTCTTACCAGCATAATCCTTGCGCATGACCTCGTCGAAAAAGACCGTGCGGTTCCTGCCAGAATGCTTGGCATGATAAAGGGCAACATCTGCATTGGCATAAAGTCCACTCGCATCGCTTGCCTGCGAAGCCATGGAGTAACCGAGCGACATCGTTATCGGCCCGTATTGCACGCCCGAACGGGAATTGCGGAAGCTTCTCTGTTCAAGCGCACCGCGGATGCGTTCGCAGATGACCATCACTTCGTCGGCCGTATTTCCTTCGACAAGTATCGCAAATTCCTCGCCCCCTGTTCTGGCGACAAGAAGATCCTTGCGCACGTTGGAGCGTATCACGGATGCGACTGTTGCCAGTATCTTGTCGCCTACCGGGTGACCGAAACTGTCATTGATCTTCTTGAAGTTGTCGATGTCGACCAGCACGAGAGCTGTCACGGGCAGATTCCCGGTATTGTCAAAGACGCTGGCGAGCTTCTCGTCGAAGGCGCGGCGGTTGGCAAGCCGTGTCAGTGAATCGGTATTGGCAATCCGCTTATATTCATCAAGCTCCTTGCGAACCTCATCCATTTCGCTTGAATGAATTGCAACGCTGTCTGCGGTCTTTTCACCATGCGCCATCGTATCGGATGTCGCTGATGCCAGAATGGCAATCGCGTTGTGGATCAGGTCACTGGAAGAACTCGCCTTTGAATTGATGCGACCGGCCGTTTCCGAAAGAAGCCTGGTATAGCTCTCCATGGAACGTTGCTCCAGGCGCAATAGCCGCAGCAGGTCGTCCAGCTCTCCGACAAGCTTGCCATGAACGCGTTCGATGACGTCGGCATTGCCCTGGCCCAGATGTCGCTCGGCCAAAATGTCGAGTTCTTCCTGCGTGGCACGGCTTCCAAGTGCAGCAAGGTCCTGTGTGAGCACTCCATTGGAGCCGATATAGGCTTCGTAGAATAGCTGATAATTGCGTGGAATCGGTGCCACGCCCATGGCACGCAATGCGTAAATGATCTGGCTGACAACATCACCCGCTTGCGCCTTTTGCGCAGTCGTCATCTTTTCCCCCAGCTAACCCATAGATACCCTGATTACGTTTATAATAAAAAGGTTTGAAATCAATTAAGGGATTAGTGATGCATGAAAGAAGGAACTGCTTTTATTCGGGGTAAAACTGCTCTGGTGCCGTTCGCTCATGCGAAATCTTGGCCAACCAAGCCGATGAGCGACCATGATGACATCGGGTGTTGAATGTCCGGTGGACTTTTTGCCTCTCTCGAGACGAGATGAGACGAGATGGAGGATTTCGCGCATGACGGCTTTGACCGGAACCGCCGAGAAGGGGATCAAGACGGCTTGCGACTGGAAGCCGTCTTGAAAAGAGGGGAGCAGTGCCTTTTAACGCGGGCCGATCATGTTTTCAGGCCGGACATACTGATCGAATTCCTCGTTTGTGAGATAGCCGCCGCCGACGGCCTCGTCACGCAATGTCGTGCCGTTCTTGTGTGCCGTCTTGGCGATCTTGGCACAGGTGTCGTAACCGAGACGCTTGTTGAGAGCGGTCACCAGCATCAGCGAATTTTCGACGCCGTGCCGGATATTGTCTTCGCGTGCCTCGATCCCGACGACGCAATTGTCGGTAAAGGAAACGGCAGCATCGGCAAGCAGCTGGACCGATTGCAGGAAGTTGTAAGCCATCATCGGATTGTAGACGTTGAGCTCGAAATGGCCCTGGCTGCCGGCAAATGTGATGGCGGCCTGATTGCCGAAGATGTGGGCGCAAACCTGGGTCATCGCTTCCGACTGGGTCGGGTTGACCTTGCCCGGCATGATCGACGAGCCCGGTTCGTTTTCCGGCAGGGAAAGTTCACCAAGGCCGGCGCGCGGGCCGGAACCAAGGAAGCGGATGTCATTGGCGATCTTGAAGAGTGCGGCAGCGGCGGAATTGATCGCGCCATGCGCAAAGACCATGGCGTCGTGAGCCGCAAGGGATTCGAACTTGTTAGGTGCGCTCACGAAGGGCAGATCGGTAATCTTTGCAATTTCGGCAGCCACCTTTTTGGCAAAGCCGATGGGGGCATTGAGGCCGGTGCCGACTGCGGTGCCGCCCTGTGCGAGTTCGTAGAGGCCGGGAAGGGTGAGTTCGATCCGCTTGATTGCCGAGGCGACCTGCGCGGCGTAACCTGAAAATTCCTGCCCAAGGGTCAGCGGCGTTGCGTCCTGCGTGTGTGTGCGGCCGATCTTGATGATGTGAGAAAACGCCTTGACCTTTGCTTCCAGGGCAGCATGCAGATGTCGAAGGGACGGAACGAGATGCCGGACGATCTCCTCGGCACAAGCAATGTGCATCGCCGTCGGATATGTGTCGTTGGATGACTGGCTCATGTTGACATGGTCGTTCGGATGAACCGGTGTCTTCGAACCCATGACGCCGCCAAGCATTTCGATTGCACGGTTGGAAATGACTTCGTTGGCATTCATGTTCGACTGTGTGCCGGAACCGGTTTGCCATACGACAAGAGGAAAATGGTCGTTGAGCTTGCCGTCAATGACTTCCTGGGCGGCTGCAATGATGGTGTTCCCCAGCTCATTGTCCAATCCGCCGACTTCCATGTTGGCGCGGGCTGCAGCCTGCTTGACGATGCCAAGGGCTCGGATGACGGATACCGGCTGTCTTTCCCAGCCGATCTTGAAGTTGCCGAGCGAGCGCTGTGCCTGTGCGCCCCAGTAACGGTCGCTGGCGACGTCGATCGGGCCAAAGGTGTCGGTTTCGGTGCGGATGGGTGCCATTTTTGCTGCCTCTACTGCCCAGGATTGTTTGCAGCCGAGTTATTCAACAAAGCAGCCCTATGCAAGGGCGAGTACCGCATTTGTGGACGGATCCCTCGCCAATGAGGAGAATATCGGCCGAATCAGTGAGTACGACAGAAGGCGCTGCACGTGCCATTTATGACACGTGTCACGTGTTTGTGGGGTGAGTGGTCGGCATGCGTTGCGTCATGAAATCTTTCGTATCAGTAAAAATTTAACGAATATTTCCTTAACGTTGGCGATGTGGATCCCGTGAATCGGATGCGTCGTGCGTCTGTGCAATCGGGTGCTGCTTCCTTTCATTCCTTCACGCAATCCGCTAGAGCGTAAAGGCACCGGAAAATGGCCAAACAGGCGACGGGGATAACATTGCAAACCATCTACAGACGTACTTCTATCGCGCTGGCATTCGCCTCTTGCCTTTCCATGTTTGCTGTCGGCGCTGCACCCGCCAATGCCCTGACATTGATGGATTTCATTCGAGGTGGTCCGGGAAAGCGCGACAATCGCCCCGACGCACGCATGCCTGACACCTTTAGAAATCAGGTGCCGCAGGGTGGCGAGGTTGTCACGAAAGCGCTGCCAAAGGTGACCGGACCACGCTATTACACCTATAAGCCCGATGCCACGCGGATAGTGAAGACGGAAGGATTTGCCGCTGCCGATGCCGTTGGCAGCGTCCGGTTGCTTGCTATGGCAAGCGTTGTAGCCCCCGTTGAGGTCGCAGCTGCTCTGGAAGGCTTTTACAACAAGAACGAAAAGCCTGTCTGGGTTGCAAACGGTGACATCAACGACAAGGCCAGGCGCGTTCTTGCCGTGTTTAAACGGGCAGGTGACTTCGGGCTCGATCCGAACGACTATCTCCTGCCTGTTCCCGAACTGACAACTGCCAGCACGCGCGCCTTGCCTGTCTCCACGTCCGATACTGCGTTAACGGACGTGGCTGGAAATTTCGACCAGCAACTCATGCAGTTTGAACTGGCGATGTCCGCGAAGGTGCTGACCTATGCGCAGGACATGGTACGCGGCCGGATCGATCCGAACCGTATCTCCGGCTATCACGATTTCAAGCGCAAGGACGTCAGGCTCGATTTTGTCCTGCCCTTCGCTAGGGCCGATGACGATGCAGGCGCGTATCTCGAAGGTCTGGCTCCGACAGGCACACAGTTCCTTGCGCTCAAGAAGGAACTGGCGACAATCCGTGCGGACATGAGCAATGAAGATGAGCGAATTGTCATTGCTGACAACCTGTTGCTCAAGCCCGGCAACAGCAACACGGCAGTTGCAGATGTCGTGGCGGCCATTCGCAAGAATGCCTCCAAAGCATTAAAGACAGGTTTTGCTGAGACCTTTGCTTCCTACGACAATTCGGATGTGTACGGGCCCGCACTGGTCGAACTCGTCAAGGCCTTTCAGAAGGAAGAAGGCCTGAAGCCGGACGGTATTGTTGGACGGGCAACTGTTCATGCGCTGGTGGGTGATAGTGACGAAGCCAAGGTCGAAAAGCTGATCGTTGCCATGGAGCAGGCGCGCTGGCTCCCGAACGATCTCGGGGACCGCTATGTCTTCATCAACCAGCCTGCCTATATGGCCTATTATCACGACAAGGGGGCCGAAGCGTTTTCGATGCGCGTCGTCGTCGGTTCCAAGGCCAATCAGACCTATTTCTTCCAGGATGTCCTTGAGACGGTCGAGTTCAACCCTTACTGGGGCGTGCCGCAGTCGATCATCATCAACGAGATGCTGCCGAAGCTGCGTGCGGACCCATCCTATCTTGACCGGATGGGTTATCAGGTCGAGGTGAATGGTCGGCCGGTCTCGTCGACGAATGTCAACTGGTATGGTTCGACAAAATCGATAGCGGTCCGCCAGCCGCCGTCGAGCGACAACGCGCTTGGTGAACTCAAGATTCTTTTTCCCAATGCGCATGCCATCTACATGCATGACACGCCTTCGAAGAGCTACTTCAAGCGGGACATACGTGCTCTCAGCCACGGCTGCATCCGCCTTGCCGACCCCCGCAGAATGGCGGCGGCCGTGCTGGGGTTCACTGAGCAGGAGGTTGCAGCGCGCATAGCAGCGGGCAAGAATAGCGGTGAAAGGATTACCGCGCGGATACCGGTCTACGTGTCCTATTTTACGGCCTGGCCCAACAAGGATGGGGTCGTGGAGTATTTTGCGGACGTCTATGACCGCGATGCTGCCACGTTGAAGGCCATGAAGGCCACATCAAAATCACGTTCGGCCTGACGGCGAAGTAGAGACTGCCAGTCGGGCTTTAAAGGCTTTTCCTCACACGGATCTCGCTCAAGCCTTTGACCGGCGATGAATGTCGCCGGTTCGCTTCCTTCATGGACGCGGATGACAGGGCTTTTTTGACCTCACCGGGCTTTCCAGCAGGACCTTGAGTTTTTCCAGATCGCGCCTGACCAGGTTGGCGTCATGGTCAAAGGCGGCGTCATTCATGTTTTGCTGACGCAAGAGTGTGAACATGACTTCACATCCGTCACCATTGGCAACAACGCGCAATGCGTTGAAGACAACCGTGCCGTCGGCCAATCTTACCCAATGATCGATCACGCCAAAGGCATTGGCAGGGCAGAAGCGAACCCTCACATCGCCGACGGCACCACCATCAGCGATCCATTCATCGCCATCGCAAACAAGCCCGCGCGCAAGACCTGCAGCCCATAATTGCATGTTTTGAGGACGATGCGCGAACTCGTAGACGTCACGCCACGGGCGGTTGATCGAGAGATGGATGATTCTTGCTTCATTTGTCATCAACCGCTTTCCTGTCTTCGGCCCTGCGACAATGAGCCCGGCGGGTGTTTGCGCACACTTGATTTATGTCAAGGTGCCCTCCGGCGCCAGATGAGACAAGGCTGCCATAGAGTCGGGAATACGCCATGAACCTTTATACGGCCAGACACATGGAGAACAACGCAAGCAGGCAAGGCTCCGCATCCGGCGACGCGGACGTGGACAATTACGAGCCGCTTTACGAATCGCGACGGAAGATCTTTCCGAAGCGGGCCGAAGGACGTTTCCGCCGTTTCAAGTGGCTGGTCATGCTGATCACGCTCGGCATCTATTATCTGACGCCCTGGATCCGCTGGGACCGAGGACCTTATGCGCCTGATCAGGCGGTCCTCGTCGATCTTTCCAGCCGACGTTTCTATTTCTTCTTCATCGAGATCTGGCCGCAGGAGTTCTTTTTCGTGGCCGGACTTTTGGTGATGGCGGGCTTCGGGCTGTTTCTCGTGACCACTGCTGTTGGGCGGGCGTGGTGTGGATATGCCTGTCCACAGACTGTCTGGGTGGATCTGTTCCTGGTGGTTGAGCGCTGGGTAGAGGGCGATAGAAATGCCCGCATGAAACTCGACAATGGACCATGGACCCTTGAAAAGCTTCGAAAGCGCGTCATCAAACATGGGATCTGGATCCTGATCGCTATTGCGACAGGTGGTGCCTGGATCTTCTATTTTGCGGACGCGCCAACACTGGCGGTGGACGTCTTTACAGGAAATGCAGCCTTTATCGCCTATTCGACGGTGGCGCTTTTGGCCGCAACGACCTATATTTTCGGCGGCCTGATGCGCGAGCAGGTCTGTATCTACATGTGCCCCTGGCCACGCATCCAGGCGGCGATGCTTGATGATAATTCACTGGTTGTCACCTATAACGACTGGCGCGGCGAGCCACGCAGTCGCCACAGCAAGAAACTGGCTGCCGCGGGAGAACCGGTTGGTGATTGCGTTGACTGCAATGCCTGTGTGGCAGTCTGTCCGATGGGGATCGACATTCGCGATGGTCAGCAGCTTGCCTGTATCACCTGTGCGCTTTGTATCGATGCCTGCGACAATGTCATGGACAAGATTGGCAAGCCACGCGGCCTGATCGCGTATGCGACGTTGAACGAGTACGAGACCAACATGGCCCTCGCGACCGATGGCCGTACCACTCCCATCAATCCGGATCGCGTTCGCAATGGCGACGGCAATTTCACCGACCAGGTCCGCAACTTTGACTGGCGCATCATCTTTCGTCTGCGCACCCTGGTTTACATGGGGATCTGGAGCGCGGTCGGCATCGCCATGCTGGTGGCCCTCCTCAACCGTGACCGGCTTGAAGTGAACGTCATCCATGACCGCAATCCGCAATATGTCCTGGAATCGGACGGCTCGATACGCAATGGTTACACCATTCGTCTCCTGAACATGATCCCGGAACCGCGGACAATCCTTTTGTCTGTTGAAGGCCTGCCCGAGGCGACAATGAAGATCAACGGCTTGACGAGTGACAATGACCGTCAGTTTACAGTGTCGGTCGACCCGGACAAGGCCACGACTTTGAAGGTGTTCGTGACGGTGCCACCTGATGCTCTTCCTGATGGCAACGAAGGTTTTGGCTTTCTTGCCGAGGACAATTCCAGCCACGAACGAGACACTTACGACGCCGTCTTCAACGCTCCCGAGAGATCCAAATGAGTTCAACACCACCCAAGGGCTTTGTCTTTACCGGATGGCATATGCTGGGCGCCATGGTCTTGTTTTTCGGCGTCATTATCAGCGTCAACCTCTACATGGCCTGGCAGGCAACCCATACATGGAGTGGGCTTGTGGTCGAAAATACCTATATTGCCAGTCAGCAGTTCAATGGAAAGGTTAAAGAAGCAAGGGCTCTTGCAGCCAGCGGCGTGGAAGGTAGATTGTCGCTATCGGACGAACGGGTGCGTTACACGCTCTCGCATCCGGACAAGGGTTCGGTCGATGCCGATTCCGTGACCTTGAAATTCAAGCGCCCGGTCGGCGAGGATCAGGATTTCGAGATGACACTTGTCGACGAAGGGCAGGGGCAGTTTTCAGCACCGCATGTTGTGGCTGAGGGTACCTGGATTATCGAGGTTGTTGCGGTGCGTGACGGCAAGCGGATCCTTCATCATACCGAGCGCGTTTCCGTCGCCGGAGACGGGCCATGACGACATGCTGTGCGCCCGGTACGGAAGGTGCTGTCGAACTGGATCGCCTGCGCCATGCTCTGCCATCGTCGCAGGAGCTGCTTCTTGCCAGCCGCAGCGTCGGCGAAGGACTTCGTCAAACCGACCTCAGTGTCCCTGAAATCCATTGTGGCGCCTGCATGACCACGATCGAAAAGGCGCTTCTGGCCCTGCCACAGGTGGAGCGTGCCAGGGTCAATCTGTCGACGCATCGCGTCACGATCGTCTGGAAGGAGACCGTCGACGGCAAGGTATCCGATCCAGGCGAACTTGCTCGCTCGATCGTTGATGCAACCGGGTATGACGCACATCTGTTTGCCCCTGTGGAAGGATCGGGTGACAAGATGCAGCGTGACCTGATACGTGCTGTTGCTGTGTCCGGTTTTGCCGCAACCAACATCATGCTCTTGTCGGTTTCCGTGTGGTCCGGTGCGGATGCGTCCACGCGTGACCTGTTCCACTGGATATCCGGCATGATTGCTGCTCCGGCGCTCGTTTATGCCGGGCGTTTCTTCTATCAGTCGGCCTGGAAAGCAATCAGGCGCGGGCGTACCAATATGGACGTGCCCATCGCGCTTGCAATCACCTTGTCCTATATCGTCTCGATCTGGGAAACGATCCATCACGGTGAACATGCCTGGTTTGATGCGACGGTATCGTTGCTGTTCTTCCTCCTGATCGGACGTACACTTGACCACATCATGCGCGACAGGGCGCGTGCGGCCGTCAGTGGCCTTGCGCAATTGTCGCCGCGCGGCGCCATGGTCCTGTCGGAGAACGGGAACCGGGAATACCGCCCCATTGATGAAATCAGTCCCGGCGATCGGCTACTGATCGCAGCGGGTGAACGGATCCCCGTCGATGGCATGGTCGAAACCGGCAGGAGCGATCTGGACCTTTCGATCGTCAATGGCGAGAGCGCGCCGGCGGCGTTTGGGCCCGGAGACACTGTTCAAGGCGGTACACTCAACCTGACAGGCTCGCTCGTCATTCGCGCAGTGGCAGCGGCAAAGGAATCCTTCCTGGCCGAGATCATATCCCTGATGGAAGCTGCGGAAGGGGGGCGAGCGCGCTATCGGCGCCTTGCCGACCGGGCAGCGCAACTTTACTCTCCGGCAGTCCATCTTCTGGCCCTGGTCGCCTTTCTTGCATGGGGGATTTTCGGTGGCGACTGGAAGCATGCAATGCTTGTCGCCATTGCGGTGCTCATCATCACCTGTCCATGTGCACTTGGCCTTGCGGTGCCGGTCGTCCAGGTCGTTGCTGCAGGAAGGCTCTTCAACAACGGTATCATGGTCAAGGACGGCTCGGCCATGGAACGATTGGCCGAGATCGATACCGTGCTTTTCGACAAGACCGGCACGCTGACACTTGGTCGCCCGCAACTCATAAACGGTAGCGATATTGCGCCACGACAGCTGAAGATCGCTGCTGCGTTGGCGATGCATTCCCGTCACCCCCTTTCGCAGGCGCTCTACAAAAGCGTGTCTGGCCCGGTGACAGGCTTTGATGGCGTGACAGAACTGCCGGGTCAGGGGCTGGAATCGCGGTCGTCTGAAGGTGTCTACCGTCTGGGAAACCGGACATTTGCCTGTGGTGGCGCAGCTTCGGCGCATGCCGCGTCTGAAGTGGTGCTGTCCCTTGATGGACAAGAGCTTGCATGCTTCCAGTTCGAAGATGCCGTTCGTCCCGATGCCGTGGGTGCCTTGATGACCCTTCGCGATGCCGGGTTTTCAACAGGGATCGTATCCGGTGATCGGACGCCGGTCGTGGCAACGCTCGCGCGCCGGCTTGGCGTCTCCTTGTGGCGGGCGCAATTGTCTCCGCGTGACAAGGTCGATCAGATCGAAATTCTCGGCAATGGCGGCGCGCGCATACTGATGGTCGGAGACGGCATCAATGATGCACCGGCACTTGCCGCAGCTCATGTTTCCATCGCACCGGCGACTGCGGCCGACATCGGTCGCCAGGCGGCCGATTTCGTCTTCATGCACGACAGCCTGAATGCGGTGCCGCTGGCCATTGAGGTTTCACGTCGTGCCGGTCGCCTTGTCCGGCAGAACTTTGCACTGGCCATCTGCTACAACTTCTTTGCGGTACCGATCGCGCTGGCCGGCCTTGCAACACCTTTGATCGCGGCCATCGCCATGTCGACATCGTCGATCATCGTAGTTGCCAACTCCTTGCGACTGAACCGGACCGGGCAGGCCGAAAGGAAGCTGCCGGTGCGCCCAACGCGGGGTGCTGCGCCGTCAAAGGCACGCCTGGCATGAATATTCTTCTCTATTTCATCCCTATTGCGCTGTTTCTCGGCGGGCTTGGACTTGGTGCGTTCCTGTGGAGCTTGAAAAGCAATCAGTATGAGGATCTGGACGGCGCTGCCTGGCGGGCAATCGATGATGGTGATGACCGCCCGCATGTCTGACAATCGGATAACGTCTGGAATTTAATCGTTTCAGCCTTGCCGTTTGTTGCACGTGGTGCCAAAACAGCGCCCAAATGCAAATGGAGGCATATCCGTGGAACAGGCAGAAATCGGCCTTATCGGCCTAGGCGTCATGGGCTCGAACCTCTCGCTCAATATTGCCGAGAAAGGCAATCGTATCGCAGTCTTCAACAGAAGCCCTGAGGCGACACAGAAATTCTATGCTGAAGCCGGGGCCCTCAAGGACCAGATCATTGCGTGCGAAACGCTCGAGCAGTTTGTAGGCTCAATCAGGCCGCCACGTCCAATCATCATCATGATCAAGGCAGGCGAGCCGGTCGACCAGCAGATGGAGGCGCTGAAGCCTTACCTTTCGTCCGGCGATATCATGATTGATGCGGGCAATGCCAATTTCCGCGACACGATGCGCCGTTTTGACAGTCTGCGCGACAGCGACCTGACTTTTATCGGCATGGGCGTGTCGGGTGG
>JAEWDP010000054.1 GCA_023390055.1 Pseudomonadota bacterium
CTCCAAGAGCAATGATAGGAGCCGTCTGCTGATTTGCAACCCTCGACGGGAATCGCCATTGGCAAACGCCTGGCGATCGACTTTGCTGATGCATGATCCGCGTGGGTCGATCACCCGTCTTTTCGAAGGGTAGGCCATGCCGCGGGTTCAGACCGGATCTGGGCTGGATGGAGGGTGCAGACGGTCGCAACCCACATTGCCTTGCCGGCGTCTTCTCATGTTGGTTGCTGAAGTCCGTTTGGCATGCACGGGTCGGTCAATGGCCATGGGCGTCCCCACATGGGATCGTCTTTCAGTCGATGGTGCTCCAGAAAGACAGTGTCCCAACGAGCAAAATATTTATGATTAACGTATGTTTAAATATGTTTCGGAGCTGAGATGCTGGAAAGAAAACAAAGTAAAAAAATATTAATACAATTAGAATTATTTATGAAAAGCAGAGTATATTCTGCATATCAGATATAAATCTATAATTGTAGTTAATGAAACGTATGTTGCTGCATTGCAACATCACTGTTTAGCCATTTGGGCGCCGTAATCAATTCACATTTCAGCTCTTTCTTGTCCTCATTTGCCGATCATTTTCGAACCAGCGGGCAGGGAACGGCAAGACGCGGCAGCCACGTCGCGTTGCATTCCCGGCAAAGGCATAAAGGAGAATTTCGAATGCGTACTCTCATCGCAACGCTACTGGCATCGACCGCGGCTTTGGCCACGTTCTCGATCGCTCATGCTGCTGACGTCGTTGATCAGATCCCGGAAGCACCTGTCGCCTATGAAGCGCCAGCGCCTGTCAAGAACTGGGCCGGCGCCTATCTCGGTGGTTACGGATCTTACGACTGGGGCCGTTTTGGTGATGGCGACCGTGACGGCGATCTCGGCGGCGGCGTCTATGGCGGTTACAACTTCCAAAGTGGCCAGATCGTCTATGGCGTTGAAGCCGACGTTGGATATAACGGTGAAGAAAGCAGCCCGCAGGCGGACATTGACGGTGAAGCCGGCTGGAACGGATCGCTGCGCGCCCGTGTCGGTTACGACATGAACCCGTTCCTGATCTATGGTACAGCGGGTCTTGCCCTGCAAGACAACGAACTGACGAACACCGTGACAGGTGCATCCGACAGCAAGACTGCCGTCGGCTACACCGTCGGTGCCGGTGCAGAGGCCTTCGTGACGGACAACATCACAGCGCGCGTCGAATACCGTTACACCGACTTCGGTAGCGATACCTACGATATTGGTGGATCACCCGTATCCAGCGGCTATGACGATCACAGTGTCAAGGTCGGTATCGGCGTCAAGTTCTGATCGCTGTTCGTCGCGATTGCTTGATCTGACATTAGAAATGCCGGTGACCAGGTCACCGGCATTTCGCATTCTATGCGGTCGCCTTTAGCGTCGGATAGTCCGGAAAGCGCTTGAAGAATTCGCCAAGCCACGCAACAAGCCCGGGTCGGCCATCGCACCAGCCTCGATCGGCGTATCGAAGGTCGATGTAGCTCAGTGCGGCAGCAAGCGCAAAATCTCCGCCATTGAGGTTTAGGTCGGTTCTCGGCAGATGTGTGTCAAGAAAATTAAGCGCCCGGGCGACCTTGTTCCACTGCTTGTCGATCCAGGGCTGATGGACCAGTTCTTCCGAACGGCTGCGTCTTTCGTTGGTGATTGCAAGCAGGCTGTCCATGATGCCGTCGCAAAGAGCTTCCAGAACCTCGACTTCCGTCCGTTCGTCATCCTTTTGCGGATACAGCGTGCCGCCACTCAGGCGGTCGAGATAGTGCATGATGGCAATGCTGTCATAGACAGGTGGCTTGCCCTCCTGCAAAAGCGTCGGGATCTTGCCGAGCGGATTGTTTTCCAGAAGATGCGGAGGATTGTCTGCGGTCGCCACCGCTTCCAGCTCAAGCGATATTCCGGCATGATGCGCCGCCATGCGAACCTTGGCGGCATAGGGAGAGGCAGGCGAGTGCAGAAGCTTCATTTTTGATTTCCTGATTGGTGATCTTGTCATTTCGCCGGCGGCAATTCGATCCTGTCGAGCCGGCAACCACGCCGATCGACTTCCGCGCAGTCACGAAATTCAAGGTCTTTCGTGAGGCAGATCCTGATCTCGTCGAGCTTTCGTCCATCGCAACTGGCCGCGATCCCTCGACGTGTCATTCCCGGATTGGTCGCAAGAAATTTCTGTTCGATTTCATTTGCTGACAGCGACATGCGGCGATCGCTGCGGGCGAGGTCGGCCGGTATGCGGATACGCTCATAAGCTTTTCGGATCGTGTCCAGATAGGCACGCTGCGTGAGGCCGGTGCAACTGCCATGCTTGCGCCACTGGTGACCGATCAGGCCCATCGAGGGGATGATGTCGAGAACGCCCCTTCCAACCGCACGCGGAACGCGGTTGGGCTCCCGGCTGCGGCAATATTCCGGATGACCGGTTTCAAACTGTGGCCACAGACCATGCACGATGAACCCGTAATCCCGCTCATGTCCGCATTGAAGCGTGTTGCGACCATCTTGTTGCGTGAGGCAGTAGGTTGGTGACCAGGAAAGTGACAGGACGTAGAAATCAAAATCTTGTGATTGTGCCTTTGATGTCCCGGCCATTACGAATAACAAGGTCATGGCAAATGTGATTATTGCGGGGCGTACAGGTTGATCCGCCGATCCATTGTCTCCAGAGTATACGAAGCCATTTTTGTGCTGTATGCGCGGGGTTCGCCTGAGGGAGAGAAGATCGGCAAGACTGAATGACATTGAAAAAATACCTCTGGCCCGTTGTCGGCGGCGCGACGATAGCCGTTTGTGTGTGGCTTCTCTACAAGGAATTGCGTGGACTTTCACTGGATGATGTGTGGGACAGCCTGATGGCTATCTCGCATGTTCACTGGTTGCTGGCGGTCCTGTCCACGCTGGTCGCCTACGCAGCACTTGCCGGCTATGATCGGATTGCGCTGATGCACCTTGGCCGCAAGGTCAATGTGCTCTTCGTGACGGTAACGTCCTTCACGACCTATGCCTTGTCCCATAATGTCGGCGCGTCGGTCCTGTCCGGAGGTGTCGTTCGCTACCGCGCCTATTCGTCCAAGGGTCTGAGCGGGCGCGAGATCGGTGCTCTTGTCGCCATATGTTCCTTCACCTTCTTTCTTGGAACGCTCCTGCTGATCGGCATGGTACTGGTCCTGAAGCCGCATATTACTGAGCGCTTCGGAGAAGGGTTCCCGATCGATGCGTCATCTGTCACAGGCTATGTGATCCTTGCGGCTGTCGGCCTTTATGCCGCGGCAAGCTTCCTGCGCCCGCAGCCTGTGTCCATCGGCGGGACACAACTCACCTATCCTTCGCCGAAAGTGGTTCTGTCTCAGTTGATCATCGGTCCACTGGAACTGATCGGCGCTGCCGGCATCATCTATTTTGCGTTGCCGGCGACCGGAAATCCCGGTTTTATCATCGTGCTCGGGATTTTCCTGGCATCTTTTTCCGCAGCCTTGATCTCGCATGCGCCCGGAGGGCTCGGTGTCCTTGAACTGGTCTTTGTGATGGGATTGCCGGACATGGATCAGGCCGATGTCATTGCGGCCCTCCTGGTCTTCCGGCTTCTCTATCTGATGATCCCGTTTGCCATTGCACTTCTGGTGATATTCATCTTCGAACGGATGCAGTTTCGCGCCAACCAGTCGCCGGGTGAGCCTTAACCATTTGTGTTTTCCCCCTGCAGCCAGAATACGCGCTGCGATGCAAAGCGATCCTGTGCGAGGATGTCCTTGAGCACCGGCAAGAGCGTATGCAACTCATCCTTCAACGTGAAGGGTGGATTGACGACGATCAGGCCAGAGCCTGTCAGGCCCGTCGTCTCCCGGTCGCTGCGTACTGACAGTTCGACGCACAGCATCTTCGCAATGGCGAGCTCCTGCAACATCTGATGAAACGCCTTGATCGGAGCTCCTTTCTTCAGCGGATACCAAAGGCAATACGTGCCGCCGGAAAAGCGGCGATATGCTGTTGCCAGACCCCTCGCGAGGCGTTCGTATTCGCCGGCTTCCTCAAATGGCGGGTCAACCAGGATAATGCCGCGTTTTTCCTTCGGGGGCAGGTGGGCGCCAAGTGCAAGCCACCCATCCAGCTCTGTGACCCGCACCTGATAGTCGCCTTCAAAGAGCCTGGAGAGACGACCGTAGTCCTGCGGATGCAATTCCATGGCAGAAAGTCGGTCTTGTGGTCGCAGCAGCATGCGTGTGAGCTTGGGTGAACCGGGGTAGAGCGTCACATTGCCGTCAAGATTGAGTTGTCGGACCGCCGTCAGATAGGGCAGGAGAATCTTGCTGGCGTCAGCCGGAAGGTCTGCATCGATCAGCCTTGCAATACCGTCACGCCATTCGCCGGTTTTTTGCGCCTCCTCCTCCGACAGATCGTAAAGACCGATCCCGGCATGCGTGTCGAGCAGGCGAAACGCCTTGTCCTTCTTCTGCAGGTAGACGATGAGGCGGGCCAGCACCGCATGCTTCAAAACATCGGCAAAATTGCCCGCGTGGTAGATATGCCGGTAGTTCATGACCGATGATGTCCCATGAAAAAAATTGATGGACCGCAACTGCGCCTTCTTAACGTTCGTTCCTTGGCATATAGAGCCGGTAATGAACATTGAAAATCCAAACGCTGTAACCGCACCATCAACAATCCTGCGTGTTGGCCACACGGTCTGCCCGCATGACTGTCCATCGGCATGTGCGCTTGATGTCGACCTGACCCCGCAAGGTACAATCGGGCGTGTGCGTGGCGCGCGTGACAACACCTATACCGCAGGTGTCATCTGCGGCAAGGTTGCCCGCTACAGCGAACGCATCTATCACCCGAAACGCCTGCTGACACCTAAACGTCGGGTTGGGGCGAAAGGCGAGGGGGCATGGCAGGAAATCTCCTGGCAATCGGCGCTCGACGAAATCGCCGACGCCTTCGTCAAGGCCGAAGCGCGTCACGGGTCGGAAGCAATCTGGCCGTATTTCTATGCCGGCACCATGGGACAGATACAGCGCGATTCCATCGAACGGCTTCGTCACGCCAAGAAATATTCCGGCTTTTTCGAAACGATCTGCACCAATATGGCCTGGACAGGATATGTCATGGGCACTGGTGCGTTACGCGGTCCCGATCCGCGGGAAATGGCGAAATCGGACTGTGTCGTCATATGGGGCACCAATGTTGTCTCAACCCAGGTGAATGTCATGACCCATGCGGTCAGGGCCCGCAAGGACCGTGGTGCAAAGATCGTCGTCGTCGACATCTATGATAATCCGACCATGAAGCAGGCTGATATCGGCCTGATCCTGAGGCCTGGTACCGATGCAGCGCTTGCCTGTGCCGTCATGCACATCGCTTTTCGCGACAATTATGCAGACCGGCCTTACCTGCACGAATATGCTGACGACCCCGCAGGGCTTGAAGCGCATCTTCGTACAAGGACGCCTGAATGGGCGTCTGCAATTACCGGGTTGAGCGTAGAAGAGATCGAAACATTTGCACGCCTTGTCGGGACGACTAAAAAGACCTTCTTCAGGCTTGGCTACGGCTTTGGGCGCCAACGCAACGGGGCGGTTTCCATGCACGCCGCACTGTCGATCGCGACCGTTTTGGGGTCGTGGCAGCATGAGGGCGGCGGCGCGTTCCACAATAATGGCGACATATTCCGGCTGAACAAGGCGGAACTGATGGGGACCGCCTATGCTGATCCGGAGATCCGCATGCTGGACCAGTCGCAGATCGGCCCCGTACTGACAGGTGACAGCAATGCGTTGCGCAATCGTGGGCCCGTGACGGCGCTGCTGATCCAGAACACCAATCCGGTCAACGTTGCTCCCGAACAGCGTCTCGTCAAACAGGGCTTTTTGCGCGATGACCTGTTTGTCGCCGTTCATGAGCATTTCATGACCGAGACAGCCGAACTGGCTGATATCGTCCTGCCGGCGACGATGTTTCTGGAGCATGACGACATCTACCGTGCCGGTGGACAAAACCACATCCTGCTTGGCCCAAAGCTGGTTGAGCCGCCTGAGACGACCCGCACCAACCTCTTCGTCATCGAGGAACTGGCAAAGCGTCTCGGGGTTGCCCATTACCCGGGTTTTGGCCTGTCGGAAAAGATGCATATAGACCGGTTGCTCAAATTAAGCGGCTGGCCCGGACATGACACGCTGGCGCAGCAAAAATGGATCGATGCGCAACCGGATTTTGAAACGGCACATTATCTTGAAGGGTTTGGCCATCCTGACGGAAAGTTCCGCTTCAGCCCTGACTGGGTAGACGGTCCGGCGCCGAACCGTCCCCCGGAAAGCCTTGGCCCGATGGGGCCGGTCGCAGCGCTGCCGAAATTCCCGGATTATGTTGCGATCATCGAGACAGTCGATGACGCCCATCCCTTCCGTCTTGCAACGCCTCCCGCGCGCAACTTTCTCAATTCCACGTTTTCTGAAACACCGACTTCGGCCGCAAGGGAGGCAAGACCGAATGTCATGATAGAGCCTTCGGATGCACTGGCACTTGGCATTGTCGACGGCGACGTCGTCCGGCTCGGGAACAAGCGAGGTGAGATCCGGCTGCATGCCCGCATCGTGCCGGGGGCAAGACCTGGTGTCCTGATCGCCGAAGGCGTGTGGCCGAACAAGGCACATCTTGATGGCGAGGGGATCAACGTTCTCACCGGTGCCGATGCGGTTGCGCCTTATGGTGGCGCCGCCTTTCACGATAATCGCGTCTGGCTGCGCAAGGATGCGCAATGAAGAAATTTGAAAACGCAAGAATTGAGATTGTCGAGGACAGGACGCTCTCCGACAACTGGTACCACCTGCGCAAGGTCACCTATGACTATACCGGGTCTGGCGGTGAAACGCATCGATTGTCCCGGGAAGTCTATGACCGTGGAAACGGTGCTACGATCCTGCTTTTTGATGCGGTTCACCAAAGCGTCGTGCTTGTCCGGCAATTTCGGATGCCGGCCCATGCCAATGGTCACTCCGGATGGCTGATTGAAACACCAGCAGGCCTTCTCGATGGTGAAGATCCTCGCGAGGCGATCTGTCGCGAGGCATTCGAGGAGACAGGCTACAAGGTCGATGACGCCCGTTTCCTGTTCGAATGCTTCATGTCGCCCGGTGCGGTGACCGAACGGGTCCACTTCTTCTATGCACCGATCGAGCTTGGCCACAGGATCGATGCTGGAGGTGGGCTGGACGAAGAGCACGAAGACATCGAGGTTCTGGAAATTCCGCTCGATGAAGCGTTAACGATGATCGAACGTGGCGAAATCTGCGATGGCAAGACGATCATGCTGCTTCAGTGGGCAGCGCTCAACCGTACGAGCCTTTGACGCGCAACGGCCGGTATTTCACGAACCGCTTAGACGAAGCCATGTTGCCTTGAATGCCCCGCAAGGACCGGCACCGTTCGACTTAAGGCTGTGGTGAAAAGAGTGCGGTGTCGGCAGGAGGCGTGGTTTGGCGGGATTGAACGCGCCCGTCCACCATTGCAACATCGCCGTTTGCCACAAGCCTCAGTGCGAGCGGATAGATTTGATGCTCCACCGTCAGGACGCGGGCGGCGAGCGTTTCGGCCGTGTCGTCGATCGTGATCGGAACTGCTGCCTGCGCAATGATGGGGCCTTCATCCATTCCTTCCGTGACGAAGTGAACGCTGCACCCGGCAATCTTCATGCCGGCATCGATGGCGCGTTGATGGGTGTTCAGACCCGGAAAAAGTGGCAGGAGGGAAGGGTGGATATTGAGGATCTTTCCCTCATGGCGACGAATGAAACTACCGGAAAGCAGCCGCATATAGCCGGCAAGGCAGATGATGTCGGGCGCAATGTCGTCAAGGACAGCCAGTATGGCGTCCTCGTGGTCCTGCTTCGTGGCGAAATCCTTCCGTTCGAAGGCATGGGTTGCTATGCCACGCGTCCGCGCCCTGGCAAGTCCGCCGGCCGTCCGCCTGTCCGAAATGACGGCAACGATTTTTGCCGGCCAGTCATGCGCCTCGCACGCTTTCGCCAGGGTCTCCATGTTGGAGCCACCACCGGAAATGAAGATGGCAACCCGTTTGCGGCCGTTGTTGCGCTCTGCCGCCGTCATAGGGCAAGCGTGCCCTGATAGAGTGTTCCTGCACTCCCTTCTTGACGCGCAATCATCTTTCCGAGAGGCACGACGACTTCACCTTCGGCGGTCAGGATGTCGCTGACTGTCGGCGCGTCTTCCGCTGAGACGACGATGATCATTCCGATACCGCAGTTGAAGGTACGAAGCATCTCCGCGGCCTCGACCCCACCCGCTTTGGCAAGCCAGGAGAAGACAGGCGGAACAGGGATGGAATCAAGGTCAATCTCGGCAGCAAGATTGCTTGGCAATACCCGTGGGATGTTCTCCGGAAAGCCGCCACCGGTAATATGCGCTATGGCCTTGATGGCGTTGGTTGCGCGGATCGCCTTCAAAAGCGGCCTTACATAGATACGTGTGGGGGTCAAAAGGGCTTCGCCAAGCGTCTTGTCCTCGCTGAAAGGTGCCGCATCGTTCCAGCCAAGGCCCGTTGTTTCGATGATCTTGCGGACCAGCGAAAAGCCGTTCGAATGGACGCCTGACGACGTCAGCCCCAGGATGGTGTCGCCCGCCGCAATGTCCCCGACAGGCAGCAACTGGCCGCGTTCGGCCGCACCGACGGCAAAGCCGGCAAGGTCGTAGTCACCACCGTGGTACATGCCAGGCATTTCGGCGGTTTCACCACCGATCAGCGCACAGCCTGCCTCGCGGCAGCCCGCGGCGATCCCCTGGACGATCGCTGCCCCCTGGTCCGGATCAAGCTTTCCCGTCGCAAAATAGTCGAGGAAGAAAAGAGGCTCTGCCCCCTGTACGACGAGATCGTTGACGCACATGGCGACCAGGTCGATACCAACCGTATCATGGTGGTCTGCATCGATTGCAATTTTCAGCTTTGTTCCGACGCCATCATTTGCCGCAACAAGAACCGGATCGCTGAAACCGGCTGCACGCAGATCAAATAGTCCGCCAAAACCACCGATCTCGCTATCGGCTCCAGGCCGACGCGTGGAACGGACGGCCGGCTTTATCTTCTCGACCATCTGGTTTCCTGCATCGATGTCGACGCCGGCATCGCTATAGGTGAGGCCGTTCTTTCCCGTCTTGCTCATCGCCTGTCTCCGCTTCCTGTGCGTTGACGGCCCATTGCACGGGATGCACCGTTATGCAAGCACTTGACCACTCTTTGTCAGGAAACGTTTTGGAGCAGCACACGCACTTGACCCGCCCGCACGCACCATCTTATCGGTGTCGCAAGCCGCGATAACCAGCGAGGAACGTGGATGTCCTATTCAGTCAGTGGTGCAAACCTTCGTCGCCAGATCCTATTCTGGCTGGCAGCACTTATCCTGTTCGCTGTCTTCCTCTGGATGTTTCGATCGATATTGCTGCCTTTTGTGGCAGGAATGGCACTCGCCTATTTTCTCGATCCCGTTGCCGACTGGCTGGAACGTCGTGGTCTCAACCGAATGATGGCGACATTGGTGATCCTCGTCTGCTTCGTGCTTGTCTTTGCGCTCTGCCTGATGATCATCATTCCGGTCATATTCAGCCAGTTGAACGACTTTGCCCATGCGCTGCCGGGCTATATCAGCAAGTTGCAGGAACTGCTGGCCAGCCCAAGAGCCTTCCTGCCTGACTGGCTCAGCGAACAGATCGAGACGGTCAAGCAGAACTTTTCGAAGGTCATGTCTGAAGGCGCCGGCTTCATTGCGGGACTGCTGCAGCAGATCTGGGCTTCGGGCAAGACTATTCTCGACGTCGTTTCACTCCTGGTCGTCACGCCGGTGGTTGCCTTTTATATCCTGCTCGACTGGGACAAGATGGTGGCCAAGGTTGACGGCTGGATACCGCGTGACCAGACCGAGACGGTTCGTCGGCTTGCCCGCGACATGGACACGGTCATTGCAGGGTTTGTTCGTGGCCAGGGTTCCATCTGCCTTATCCTCGGTATCTTCTATGCTGTTGGACTGTCCCTTGTTGGACTGAACTTCGGCCTTTTGATCGGTTTTGGAGCCGGACTCATAAGCTTCATTCCGTATATCGGCTCCTTTGTCGGCCTGTTTGTGTCGGTGGGGGTTGCAATCGTCCAGTTCTGGCCGGACTACGCCTGGATATTGGCGACGGTTGCAGTGTTTGCTGTCGGGCAGTTTATCGAAGGTTACATCCTGCAGCCAAAATTGATGGGCTCACGCATTGGCCTGCACCCGGTCTGGCTGATGTTTGCACTGTTTGCATTTGGCGCGATGTTCGGCTTTGTCGGCCTGCTGATTGCGGTTCCCGCAGCGGCAGTCGTCGGCGTGCTTGTCCGTTTCGCGCTGTCGAGGTATCTTGATAGTGATCTCTATTACGGACGGTCGAGCGCACTTCCCTGGGAAGATGCGTCACCGCCCAAGGTGCTGGAGCGTTCCCAGGACAAATTATGACTGAAACATCCGAGAGAGAGCGGCGGCTCCATGAACAGCTGCCGCTTGCCTTTACCTATGACAGCGCAAGGGGCCGTGAGGATCTGTTGGTATCCGATCGCCTGAGCGCAGCTGTCTCCATCGTTGATGCGTGGCCGAACTGGCCGGCTCCTGTCGTCATCCTCGCCGGTCCCGTTGGCTCTGGAAAGTCGCATCTGAGTGCGATCTGGCGGGAGCGAAGCGGCGCGGCGGATATTCATCCGAAAGCAGGAACAGGATCCGCTCTCCTTGCTGCTGCCGGTTCTGTCCTGTTCGAAGATGCCGATCGCCGTGGATTTGACGATGCCGAGCTTTTCCACACAATCAACAGTGTGCGCGAGAACGGCCACACATTGTTGATAACCTCACGGCTGTGGCCAATGTCCTGGCCAGTGGCGTTGCCGGACCTGCGTTCGCGCTTGAAGGCGGCCACGGTGGTCGAGATCGGAGAGCCTGATGAAGACCTTCTCGCTCAGGTGATCGTGAAACTCTTTGCCGACCGGCAGCTTTATATAGATGACAAGCTTGTCCGCTATATCGTCAACCGGATGGAACGTTCGCTTGCGGCCGCTCAGACAATTGTCGAACGGCTTGACAGGCTGGCGCTGGGCAGAGGCACGCGCATCACGCGCCAACTTGCCGCAGAAGTCCTGAACGAGGTCGCAATTGCAGGTGAAGACGATTGACTGTCACAGTTCCGTCGTCAAACTGTAATATCGGCTTGGGAGTATTGGGGGCGACAAGATGGATTTGACGACAGAGACACAGCACAAGAACGAAACAGCTGTCGTCGATGAATTGCTGACAAGCCCGGACCGCTTCATCAACCGGGAATTTTCGTGGTTGCAGTTCAACCGGCGCGTTCTTGAAGAAACGTTGAATACGGCTCATCCGTTGCTTGAGCGGGTTCGATTCCTGTCGATTTCAGCTGCCAATCTCGATGAATTCTTCATGGTCCGTGTCGCGGGCCTGGAAGGGCAGGTGCGGCAGGGCATCGTCGTGCGCAGTCCTGATGGAAAGACACCCGCCGAGCAACTTGATGGGATCTTGCAGGAGATCGATAACCTGCAGATGGAGCAGCAGGCCTCCCTTGCGGTCCTGCAGCAATATCTTGCACGCGAAGACATCCTGATCGTGCGCCCGGCAGCGCTTTCCGAAGATGATCGCGCCTGGCTTGCGGCCGCGTTTGACGACAACCTGTTTCCGGTCCTGACGCCCCTGTCGATCGATCCGGCGCATCCGTTCCCGTTCATCCCCAATCTTGGCTTTTCCATTGTCCTGCAGCTTGAAAGCATGCACGGGCGCGAGCCGATGACCGGTCTTTTGCGTCTGCCACCGACACTTGAGCGGTTCATTCGTCTGCCCGATGAAGGTGCGACCATCCGCTACATCACCCTCGAAGATGTCGTCGGCATGTTCACCAATCGTCTTTTCCCCGGTTATGACGTCAAGGGTGCAGGAACGTTCCGCCTGATAAGAGACAGCGATATCGAGGTCGAGGAAGAGGCGGAAGATCTCGTTCGCTTCTTCGAGACGGCGCTGAAACGGCGCCGGCGCGGCAAGGTGATCCGTATCGAGACGGATTCCGAAATGCCTGCCTCGCTGCGCCAGTTCGTTGTCCATGAACTTGGTGTTCCCGACAATCGCATAGCGGTCCTGCCCGGTCTGCTTGCCCTCAATACGCTGACGGAGATTACCAGGGCCCCACGTGACGACCTTCGCTTCGAGCCTTTCAACCCGCGTTTTCCGGAACGTGTTCGAGAACATGTCGGTGATTGCCTGGCGGCAATCCGTGAGAAGGATATGGTCGTCCACCACCCTTACGAGAGCTTCGACGTCGTTGTCCAGTTTCTGCTGCAGGCAGCGCGTGACCCCGATGTACTCGCCATCAAGCAGACACTTTACCGGACATCGAATGACAGTCCGATCGTACGTGCCCTGATCGATGCGGCCGAAGCCGGCAAGTCCGTGACCGCCCTGGTCGAGCTCAAGGCACGTTTCGATGAAGAGGCAAATATCCGCTGGGCGCGCGATCTTGAGCGGGCCGGCGTGCAGGTCGTCTTCGGCTTCATCGAGCTGAAGACTCATGCCAAGATGTCGATGGTCGTCCGTCGAGAAGAAGGCAAGCTGCGCACCTACTGCCATCTCGGTACCGGAAACTATCATCCGATCACTGCCAAGATCTACACCGACCTGTCATTCTTCACCTGCAATCAGAAAATTGCCCATGACATGGCGAATGTCTTCAATTTCATCACCGGCTACGGAGAGCCGGAGGAAAGCATGAAGCTTGCCGTCTCACCCTACACGCTGCGTTCACGTATCGTGCGTCACATTGACGAAGAGATAGCCCATGCCGGAAATGGTGCGCCGGCTGCCATCTGGATGAAGATGAACGCGCTGGTCGATCCCGAAATCATCGATGCGCTCTACAAGGCAAGCTGTGCAGGTGTGGAAATTGATCTTGTGGTGCGGGGCATTTGTTGTCTTCGACCCCAGGTGCCGAACCTGTCCGAGAATATCCGCGTCAAGTCGATTGTCGGTCGCTACCTCGAGCACAGCCGCATCTTCTGCTTCGGTAACGGGCATGGATTGCCGTCCGAAAAGGCGCTCGTCTATATCGGCTCGGCCGACATGATGCCGCGGAATCTGGATCGGCGCGTCGAAACCCTGGTGCCGCTGATCAATCCGACCGTGCACGAACAGGTCCTGTCGCAGATCATGTTGGGCAACTTGATTGACAACCAGCAGAGCTACGAGATATTGCCGGACGGCACGTCAAGGCGCATCGAGGTACGTCCTGGCGAGGAACCGTTCAACGCGCAGCAGTATTTCATGACCAATCCGAGCCTTTCCGGCCGTGGTGAAGCCCTGAAATCGAGTGCTCCGAAATTGATTGCCGGCCTGATGTCCGGGCGCAAGAAATAGGCAGTATGATAAGATCAGAAGCCCAGGGGCGGCTTCCGGGCATAGCTCCGGTTTCCGTGATCGACATTGGATCAAACTCGGTTCGTGTCGTTGTCTATGAAGGACTGTCGCGTACACCGGCCATGCTCTTCAACGAGAAGGTCCTGTGCGGACTTGGCAAGGGCCTTGCCACCACCGGCCAGATGGATCCAGACGCAGTAGCGCGGGCCTTGTCGGCTTTGCGGCGCTTTCGAGCCCTTTCAGAACAGGCCGGCGCCGTCGCGATCTATCCACTTGCGACGGCTGCATCGCGTGAAGCATCGAATGGCGCAAAATTCATCCGCGATGCAGAAGAGATCCTCGGCTGCGACATTCAGGTCCTGACAGGTGAAGAAGAGGCCCGCTATTCTGCGCACGGTGTCATCAGTGGTTTCCATGGGCCCGATGGCATAGCGGGTGACCTTGGTGGCGGTTCACTTGAGCTTATCGACATCAACGGAGAAAAGTCAGGTCGCGGGATCACGCTGCCACTTGGCGGTCTCAGACTGTCTGAAACGTCCGGACAGTCGCTGGACAAGGCGCGCACGATTGCCGCGGAGCAGGTGGCAAGAGCAAAGTTCCTGAAGAATGGTGAAAATCGCACATTCTACGCCGTCGGAGGTACCTGGCGAAATATTGCCAAGCTGCATATGGAAATGACCAATTATCCTTTGCACATGATGCAGGGCTACGAGCTGTGCCTTGAGGAAATGGTGCGTTTTCTTGATGTCGTGATCAGTGGCAAGGACAGCAAGCATCCCGCCTGGCAGGCCGTCTCCAAAAATCGCCGCTCCCTCTTGCCGTTCGGTGCGGTTGCGATGCAGGAGGTTTTGCGCGCAATGAAGCCGTCTCGCATCCTGTTTTCGGCACAGGGCGTACGTGAGGGATATCTCTACACTCTCCTGTCTGAAGCGGAACAGGCATCGGACCCCTTGCTTCTGGCATCGCATGAACTGGCGGTTCTGCGTTCCCGCTCGCCGGAGCACGCGCGCGAACTTGCGGCCTGGACGGGTCGAATGGTTCCGATGTTCGGCGTCAACGAGAGCGAGGAAGAAGGTCGCTACCGGCATGCCGCCTGCCTGCTTGCCGATATTAGCTGGCGTGCTCACCCCGACTACCGCGGGCCGCAGGCGTTGAGCCTGATTGCACACTCATCCCTGGTCGGCATAACCCACCCGGGACGCGCCTTTCTTGCACTGGCCAATTACTACCGTTTCGAAGGCCTTCAGGATGACGGTGCCTCCGAGCCGCTCGCAGGCATTGCCGGCCCGCGATTGCAGGAACTCGCAAAGCTACTCGGTGGCTTGCTGCGCGTTGTCTATCTGTTTTCCGCCTCGATGCCCGGCATCGTCAGCAGCCTGTCCATTCGGCCTTCGTCGTCGAAGGACCTCGACCTTGAAATCGTGGTCCCGCACAAGCATGCCAATCTGGAAGGCGAACGTCTTGATGGCCGCCTGCAACAACTCGCCAAGCTGACCGGAAAGCGCCTCGCATTCAGGTTTGAATAAGGGCCCGATCCGACCGCCTTGCCAGGATTGGGGCGGCTGTTCCGCGCTTGTTTGTGCGTCGACAAAAAGGCTTGCGGGGCCTCCGCGAATAACAAGGTCCACTAAGTTTAAGATGCACGGCTGAGTGCCAGCCAACGTCCGGGTGTCATGCCATAGGTCTTCTTGAAGTGACGGTTGAAATGCGCCTGATCGGCAAAGCCGACTGCCACCGCAATCTCTGCAGGAGGAGTTCCCGCGTGCAACTGCAGACGCGCCAGCTCCAGCCGGCGCATGATGAGATAGCGATGCGGGCTGGTTCCGAGATGTCGCCTGAAATGCCGGGCCAGCTCATATCGGTTGATCCCGCAGACGGCTTCCAGCTGCTGCGCGAAAACAGGCTGAGTGGCATGAGCCTCAAGATAGTCCTTGCACATGCTGACGGCATTGACCGCCGTCGATCCGCCAGATCTGGGCGTCATGGAGCCGTTTCGCCTAAGACCCGCCACAATGCGCAATAGCGCATCATCAACGAGCAGGTCATCTGGCGCGTGGGCAAGGTCTGCGAGAAGATCGTGAAGGGCACGTGCGAACACATGATCGTCAATGACCGGTTCGCGCACGAAGGGCAGAGCAAGCGAAGCATCGCCAGCCACTTTGCCGATGATGGCCGGAGGCAGATAGAGCATGCGGTAGACGAGACCATCCTGGTTGCCGGCTCCTCCGTCATGGACTTCATCAGGATGAAGGACGATCACGTTGCCGGGCAGACTGAACCTTGAAATGCCGCGATAGCGGAAGGTCTGCACGCCAGCAATCGTGATGCCAAGCGCATAGGTGTCATGCCTGTGCGGTGAAAAGCCATTGCCCTGGAAATGGGCCTCGATGCGTTCGATCCCGCGGCAGCGTGCGGCGACACGGATCAGATCACGCTTTGCGCGCACGCACGAACGTTCAAGACCCGTGCGGGAAATTGTCGTTAGCTGTTCGCGTTCCTCGATCCCTTGAACGGAGTTGTTATGCATGTTCGATACCAAGATTGCCATCGTTGTTCGACACGACCTCGCCACCTGGCAAGCGCTCAACGTAACCGCCTTCTTGACAAGCGGTATTGTCGCTGAGGACCCGACGGTCATCGGTGAACCTTATCGCGATGCGGTCGGCAACGTCTATAACCGCATGAGTGTCCAGCCGATGGTGATCCTGAGCGCCGATCATGACACGATGCGTGCAATCCATAGACGCTCGCTGGAGCGGACCGTCACGACATCACTCTATGTCGAGGAAATGTTTGCCACCGGCCATGACGCGGAAAATCGTGCCGTCTTCGCCCGCTTTGGCCCTGACGACGCGAATGTCGTTGGGATCGCCATGCGCGCGCCGAAGAAGACCGTGGACAAAATCACGAAGGGCGCAAAGCTGCATGGTTGATTGACCACGTGCCTGTTCACGCCTGATCGGACTGTCTGTTCTCGTCCAGGTGGTGGTCCTGAAGGTCCACCACCTGGACCTTCTTGTCCATGAACCGCAAGCCAACATCTCCGCCAATCAGTTGCAGGGCCGTTTCGCCGAACAGCTCGCGTCGCCAGCCATGCATCGCTGCGACGTCGGCTGCTTCCCCCTCTGCCGCGATCTTTTCGAGATCTTCGGAATTGGCAATGATCTTGGCGGCGACACCTTCCTTGTCGGAGATGAGCTTCAAGAGGACCTTGAGGAGTTCGACGGCCGCGCCGTTGCCTTCCGGCGAGCGCACAGGCCTGGCAGCATGCGGCATGTCAGCCTTCGGTAATGCGAGTGCTGTGTTGACGGCCTCGATGATGCCGGCGCCTGACGCGGACCGTTCCCAGCCCTTGGGGATTGTTCGAAGCCGTGACAGCGCCTCTCCATCCTTTGGCTGCTGTTGCGCGATTTCATTGATCGCGTCGTCCTTCAATACCCTGGAGCGTGGCACGTCACGTGTGCGAGCCTCGCGTTCACGCCAGGCCGCGACATGTTTCAAGATCGCGAGTTCCTGCGGCTTGCGAAGCCGGGATTTCAGTCGCAGCCAGGCGTCGTCTGGATGGATGTCGTAGGTTCCAGCCGATTCCAGGATTGCCATTTCCTCGTTCAGCCAGTTTGCCCGGCCTTCGCGTGCCAACTGTTCCTTGAGTGCGCAATAGACGTCGCGAAGATGGGTCACGTCTGCGAGCGCGTATTCCAGCTGCTTGTCGGACAGCGGTCGTCGGCTCCAGTCCGTGAAGCGTGAGGTCTTGTCTATGTGGGCGCCGGCGGTTCGTTGCACAAGCTGGTCATACGAGATGCTGTCACCGAAGCCGCAGACCATCGCTGCCACCTGCGTGTCAAAAATCGGATGAGGTATGAGATTGCCAAGGTGATGGATGATCTCGATATCCTGGCGCGCCGCATGGAACACCTTGACGACATCGCGATTGGCCATCAGCGAGAAAAACGGCGCAAGATCAATGCCCTTGGCAAGCGGATCGACCAGTACTTCCAGTGTCGGGCTGGCCATCTGGATCAGGCACAGCTGCGGCCAGAAGGTCGTTTCGCGAAGAAACTCGGTATCGATGGTGATGAAGTCCGATTGGGCTAGTGCCCGGCAGGCATCCTCGAGTGCGGCAGTCGTTTCGATCATGAGGTCCGGTCTTAACAATGGGTGTCAGGATAGGTCTTCCTTCTCCTTCCAGCCTCATATGTCAATATAAACGCAAGAAATCAGGTGCCTTCTTCCTTTTCCGGCGGCGCCGCGAGCTTGTTGAAATAGGCGGAGGTCCTCAAGAGAGACCGGAAACGGCGGGGCCTTTCCTCCGGTGGCACGGCGGGGCGTGTCCCGATCCGTTTCATGGTGAAGAGGCCAAATGCCATGAACACGATCGACGGGTACAGGAAGAAGGATGCCGGTCCGTAATATTCAAGCAGCAATGATGCCAAAAGCGGTCCGATCGTCGCTCCGATAGACCAGTAGAACAACAAGCCTGCCGAGATGAGGGCATGTTCGCCGTCGCGCGCGTGGTCATTTCCATGTGCGGAGCAAAGCGAGTAGAGTGGCATCGTGAATGCGCCGAACAGGAAGACACCGATAATGTTGGCGGTTTCGTTCGTGCCGGCACCAAAGGAGAGGTAGGCGCCGGTGAGAATGGCCCCGACGGTGGTCCAGATGATCACCGTGCGTCGGTCCAGGCGATCGGAGTAGACCCCGAGCGGGTATTGCAAAACGACGCCGCCGATAATGCCTGCGCTGATGAAGGTCGCAATCGAGGTGATGCTCATTCCGATCGCTTCACCATAGATCGGCCCGATGGTGCGAAAAGAGGCCATCGCAAGGCCGACGCAGGTCACCCCGATGACCGCGAGCGGCGAAATGCGCCACACCGCCTTGAGGTCGAAGCGAATCGCCTCCGGGGGCAACGGGCTTGAACGGTCGGCAATCGAGATCGGTACGAGCGATAGTGTCATGGCGATCGCGATGATGGCAAAGATGAAGAGGCCATCAAGGCCCGCGATCGGGATCATGTATTGGACGACTGTCACGGATCCAAGGTCGATCAGTCGGTATATCGACAGGGTTCGTGCACGGTTCGAATTCGTCACCTTTGCGTTGATCCAGCTTTCGACGGAGGCAAACAGGCTGGCAACCGCGATCCCGATGATGAAGCGCATCAAGAACCAGAATGCCGGGTCGATCAAAAGAGCCATCGCCAAAGAGCATGAAGCGCCGATGGCGGCCATGGCCGAAAATGTGCGGATGTGTCCGATGTCGCGCAGGAGGCGTGTGACATAGATGCAGCCGATTGCAAATCCGACACTGTAGCCGGCCCCGATCATGCCGATGATCGAGGGGGAAAAACCCTCATGCAGGCCGCGCAGCGCAATATAGGTGCCCTGCAGTCCATTGCCACCGATCAGGATACCGGCCGTCAGGAGCAGCGGGTAGAGAGGACGGATCTGGCTCATGGGCGACTTTCGCGCGGAAAAAGGGAGGAGGGGGCGAAGCGCCTCATCGCGAGGACGGCGAAGCGGTGATCGGGGATTAAAAGCGAATCTGTCTTCTCGTGCCAGTTCCGTCGGCGACGACGGCGCGCATCTTCGCGACAGTACGGCACGAAAGCGCCCGTATCCACATATATTTACGCTGTTCAAATGCTTTTGTGGTCTGTCAGGATCGGCGTTAACCGTTGCGTTTTGAGTTCAAAACTGCTTGTACCTTGACAAAGCATGCCCATCATGCGCTTTTCCCGCCGATTTTCTTAAAGCTGGCGGCAGCGTCTTGCATGCCGTAATTCAGCTTCATACCAGCCAGGATTCTTTACAATGCACCCTTACCGCAGTCATACCTGTGCAGCACTCAGGAAGACCGATGTCGGCTCCACCGTTCGTATATCCGGTTGGGTTCATCGCGTGCGCGACCATGGCGGCGTCCTGTTCATCGATCTGCGTGACCATTACGGCATGACGCAGGTTGTGGCCGATCCCGATTCTCCTGCTTTCAAGGCCGCAGAGAGTGTCCGCGGCGAATGGGTGATCCGCGTCGATGGCCGTGTGAAGGCCAGAAGCGACGAGACAGTCAACGCGACGATGCAGACCGGCGATATCGAACTCTATGCCCAGGAGATCGAAGTCCTGTCGGCCGCAAAGGAACTGCCGCTGCCCGTCTTTGGTGAGCCGGACTATCCCGAAGATGTCCGCCTGAAGTACCGTTTTCTCGATTTGCGCCGTGAAACGCTGCACGCAAACATCGTCAAGCGCACCAGGGTCATCGC
>JAEWDP010000072.1 GCA_023390055.1 Pseudomonadota bacterium
CTGTTCTGGGCCTTCGCCTACAACACGGCCCTGATCCCGCTTGCCGCCGGGTTGCTTTATCCGTTCTATGGCATCCTTTTGTCGCCGGTTTTTGCTGCCGGAGCCATGGCGCTCTCGAGTGTTTTCGTGCTCGGTAATGCGCTCAGACTAAAGACCTTCGGGGTGACAAGCTGACAATCCGGGGCCGAACCTTCATGGCGGTTCGCTGTCATACTGTATTGGAGAATTCTGATGAATATCGGACAAGCCTCGAAGAAGTCGGGCGTCTCGGCAAAAATGATCCGCTATTACGAGCAAATCAGCTTGATACCTAAGGCGGATCGAACTGATGCCGGCTACCGTGACTATTCGGATATGGACGTACATATGCTGCGCTTCATCCGGCGAGCACGCGATCTCGGTTTTTCGGTTGCCGAGATCGGTGACCTTCTCGGTCTCTGGCGAAATGAAGCGCGTCAAAGTTCCGAGGTCAAACGCCTTGCGCAAAGCCACGTCGAAGAGCTGGAAAGAAAAATCGCCGGCCTCCAGGACATGGTCCGTACGTTGAGCGTTCTCATCAGTTCCTGTCGAGGTGATCACCGTCCCCATTGCCCTATCCTGGAACGTCTCGAAAGCGAACCTGATGGTGAGGATCAGTCTATCCAATTGAGCAGCGGCGCCGGCCGTTTGCCGTTGTCGTGACACCTATCGCACCTTGAGAACACGGTAGTCAGTGGGTCCGGCAAGGTTGCATCCCATCAAGCGCGCCCCTCCAGAACAACTTCTGGTGCGATGGCCTGATCTTCGATTGCTACCCGTAGCAACTTCCTCCGGCCGCCGCCACGTCGTTTGTCGCCCTTCAGGCAGGGCACTTATCGCGAAGGTCAGTACTGCTACGGGAGCTGCGTGTAAGACCTTGGATTTGCCGGTGCACCGGCACCTTATGATTCCTGAACAACCCTCATTCAGCGCTGCCAAGCGTCCATCGCCGATGAAGTCGGCGATGGTTGGAGAAAGGAGCCGAACAACGGTTCGAGGCAGACCAGGTTGATCCGAGGCGAGGATTGTCCTGGTCTAATTCTTGTCGCCTGGTGGTCGATACTTGAGCGATGAGGCCTTTTTCAGGGCTGCAAGTGTCTCCTCGACGGTCAACAGGACAGTCGTTTCAACAGAACTCAACGCTCCGCCGGCGCCGATCGCAAGCGACGTGGCCGCCATAGAGACATTGTCTGGCGCCTCCCACAAATTGTATCCGTCGTGCTCGCCAAAGGCATACCAGAAACCATGCAGCTTTCCACCAACCGATTCGATATACTGTTGCGCGGCGGTTCGGCGGTCTTCCGGGTTCTGGATAAGCTTCGCCCACGTCGCAGGGGTGTAACTGAACCGGGTCAAATAAAGAGGCATCGGGTTTCCTCCTTCGCTATGTATCCGCCCGGCATCAAACTGCACCAGACTGGGCAACTAACTTGCGCCTCGCATGTAGATACTGCAAGGACCTGTTTACTGAATCGGCGATCAGCGAAATGACACTGCCGAAGTGGTTCCCACGGTCTCCTGATAATGCTCGACCGGGGTTCGATAGGTGTCGATGCCGGTGTTACGTGCCATCGTCGGATACGTGCCCGCAGACTCCCAGACATCGCCATACATTCGTTTGTGCTGCTCGTTCAGGAAACCTCGCTCGAGGATTTTGCGCTTTCGGCGTCCGGCCCAACGAACCGCGTCGGCGATGTTGGCAAGTTCCGCATCGTTCAACTCAACGTGCGTCGTGCTGTAGGAAGGAGTGCGCGAGGTAGTTCGCCACGATGCGTCGTTTCGCCCTTCAAGGCCTTCGGCGATCACCGTCAAATTTTCGAGGCACATTGTGTAATTGAGATGCGCAGGCTCGTTTCTCACCTCTTCGTCCGGCTTGCTCGCCGGGTCCGCGCGTCGACACTCGCGTATCCATTGCGGTCGAGAACATCCTCGGCAGCCTGCCGCGCCGCATTGTGCTTCCCAAGGAGCTGCGCAAGAAGGTTGCCAGCCACTAGCTCGGGCATGCGGTCATCGCCGTTGCAAGCTGGTCTGGCAAGCTGCGGAGCGTATCTGTCGAGGCCTGGATTGCGGCCGACATTTCGTGGCGGGTTATCGGCGGTGCCGTGCTGCTGCTTGCTGTTGGGTGGCGTTGCTGCGGAGAGGTCTCGGGCAGCACGCCGACGGTGCGAGTTCCGACCTGAGCTCTTCCAGCCGGCTTGCGATCATCATCGATCGCGATCTCGGTATGAACGGCGTTCTGCATTCGGAGGGTTTCCAGGAGCGTCCATTTCGAACACGTCCTTCACGACCGCTTCCGTCGCCGCCACTTCGATGTCAGTCATCTTTTCAAACTCGCCCCGACGGCGCTTCTTTGCCAAGAGGCCCTCGTTCTGCCAGATGAAGTTGATCAGCGAGGAGATCATCTCATCCGGCATCTCTATGAAGCTCTGTATCCGCCCCTTTGCCTCGTCAAAGCGCGCAAGATATTCGATCTCTTTCGGGAGGTCGTGCTCGATCGTCGTCACGACGCACTCGTATAGGAATTCGGTGATTTCGGTATAGTCTCCAAACCGGTACAGATCAGCAGTATCGTTGAGCACGCGAACGTTCTGCTTTTCCGTGGGCACCCACTCGATGAACGGCAGCAGTGGCTCCGTGAAGGCCCGGAGCCTCTCCCCATATTCAGCCTGACGCTTCAGAAGCACCGACGAGACCGGGAAAATCATACCTGTGGGTGTGTACCCGCGCTCTGCAAGAACGTGATGGATCATGTATCGGTGAAGTCGACCGTTGCCGTCTTCGAATGGATGGATGAAAACGAAGGCAAATGCCATGATCGACGCCTGCAGGACCGCGTCAACCTCGCTCGTTGCCATCCGCTCACCACAGGCAATGATTCCCTGAAGGAGTTCGGCGATGTCCTCGTGACGGGCGCTCACATGTTCCGGGCTAGGATCGTTATTCCAGTCACGGCCCCCGATGAACCCGCCGGCGTCTCGAAGCCCGCGCTTTATGAACCGGCCTTCCTCGATGACGATGTGCTGAAGTCGTACCAACTCGTCTATGGACAGGGGTCTACGACCCGCCTGTGCGACAGCACGCATCCAAAGTTCCAGACGGTTGCGTGGCGGGCGCTCTCCTTCGATCTGGTATGAAGCCTGGCTGTCCGCCAGCAGAAGGAAGCTGGCTGCTCGGGCGACGACCTGCCTGTCGATTGCGCCGACGAGCTCCTTCGCGGCATCGCTCCAGCGATGGTCGACCATACGCGAAAGAAAGTCGCTCCGGCGCAGGATGGGGCAGAACGAGGGAGTTCCGAGGAGATTGTCACGCACCCGGTGACGCTGCGAGTTGACGGGCTGCGAGGTGAAGTAGTCCCTCGAATCGAGAGCCTCAACGTAGTTTCCCTGCTCGAGGTCGGGAACGGCAACTCTCTTTTCCGTAAGCCACTCGTAGAAGAACCAAATCCTGCGCGTCGTTGCACCTGTCGGCTCCGCCTCGGCGATGGATGCGATATCGTCCGGAGAGATCTTCTGGAACAGTCTTTTCAGTATCAGGAGATCGGTCTGCTCGTGCCTCAAAGCAAAGGCAAGCTGGCCCGCCAACGTGTTCTTGGGCATGAACCGTTTGTCAAAGATCGTCCATCCGCCTTGAACTTTTCGTCCGCCCTTCACCGAAGCGTTCGCCACTGCGGACGGTGTGCTAATTGGTGCTTCAACCTCCAACATCGCGATCAAGGCGGTATATCCAGCAAGCTCAGTGTCTCTCGGCACTATGTGCTCCTGAAGCAGGCGCGGATTGGCTATGTTGCTAGTCATCTGTAATCCTCATAAAGGTGTCCCAGAACGATTAAATGCACTGCCCATCGGCAAATATCAATTAAGTAAGTCGCAGAACAATTAAAAATTATTTTGATAGTCGCGAAACAATTAGAAATTCTCCCAATGTCGTGAAATCATCATCCAGGTCGCCTAGCGCTTAAAATTGGCCCCATGGTCGCAGGACGGTTAGCCAAAGCGGCAACGAAAGAGAAATCGGCTGTCACGATTGCTGCCGGGGACGGGCTGGGATCTTCGGCAGTTCCCGGAGCCAAAGCGTGAGGCTTAGTGTCGACACCCCATGACCTTGCGCACGGGCAGGTCTGGCCTTTACCGCTATTACAATTACACCTGAGCTACCTGCGCCCAGCAGGGCAAATCTGCCTGCCCGGGCCGGTCCATCCCGATGGACAAGCTCGACCAGATTCTCGCCGACCAGCTTAATGCCTCGCTATTCACGCGCGAAAGGGTACGAGCCATCCTTGGGGGGCTGATAGCCCGGCAGGTCTCGCGCAGCGAAGACCATGCGTAGCGCCTCACAGCCTGCAGAGCAAAGTCGCAGACTGTGAAAGCCGCTTGTCACGCCTTGCGTGGTCAGTATCCGACTGGCGAGACCGTCGCGGATGCGTGGCTGTACGGGAACGATGGGCGGTTTCTCTGTTGGGTCGGACACGAGGACATATCGTACGTTTGCCGGACTGGCAGCCGACGAACTTCTTTGGAGACCGTTTCCCGTTCGCAATTGGCCGGCAATGTGATTTCGAGACCAACCCGAAGAAGGTTGGCGGGTTGGACAATGTTTTGGCAGCGATAGCCGGATTTGAAGAGTTCGTTCGCCGGGAACGATCTAACGTCACTATGCGATTGCGTCACGGGGCACGAGTGATCAGGGAAGAGAAGGGGACATTTATTCCTGCGAGGTGAGAGCGTCATTAAGCGCAGAGAATTGAATTCCCTTGATAAATGTTATTTTGGGTGGCTTGCAGAATCCTTCGAACTCATATTCTGATTGTGTCGCCCAATATCGGGCAGGGGATATGGAATTGCGAAAATTGTCTGTAGCTGCCGTGGGTGCACTTGCGGTGATAGTTCTGTCTGTGGGTTCTTCTCACGCCGAAGATTTGGTCTTCACGCTGAAGAACGGCACAAAGTCCACGATAGAAAGATTTTACACCTCTCCGGAAGGTGTGGACGAGTGGGAAGAAGATGTTCTTGGGTCCGACGTATTGGGACCGGGACAGAGTGTGAAGATTACGGTCCGCGACGAACGACGCGCTTGTAACTACGACATGAGATTTGAGTTTACCGCTGACTCTAATCTCGATACCACCGAAGACACGGTCAACCTCTGCGAAACCGACGAGTACGAAATCACAGAGTAAGCTGACTTCACTATCAGTCAGGCAATCCCCGTCGCGAATGGCGGGGGTGGCGTCCGGGCTTCTATTTCACCAGCGCCATGCTGTGAGACTGAATGAACTTGGCGCACTTCATTGAGTACTGGACATGTATGGTCTCGTCTGACGGGACTTTCCGGCTCTTCCTCATGAACGGATAAAGATCGGTGATCTTTTGCCTTAAGCGTCGATCAATGACGTCGTCATAACCATAACCGGTTGCGTAGACCTTGACGGCATTCGGTATGTGCCTTGGTCCGACGTCTTCGGAAAAAAATTAACATCTCAACCGTCGTGGCCGGCCAGAGACTCGGAATCAAGGAAGTTGACGATGCTATTTGGCTGGTCAGCTTTATGCACTATGATCTGGGATATATCGATCTCGAACAGAGGACTTTGCAAACCATCGACAACCCGATCGGCACGAGGTTGTCACCCATTGTAGTGCACCCCGTTCTTGAGACAGTAATTAGTAACAGTTCTCCCAGCTTTGAATTGCATCTTGTGTCTTTTGCCGCTGTACCACGAGACTGGCTTCGTAAGCATCCGGCGCGAGGTAGTCGAGGGCCGAGTGCAGGCGCTGCCTGTTGTAGACCATCTCAATGAATTCGCCGATCCTGGTGCGTGCATCGTCCAGGTTGCGATACGCCTGACCATCCACCTCCTCCTCCTTCAGGGTCCTCATAAATCTCTCGGCCTTTGCATTATCGTAGGGATTGCCGACGCGACTCATGCTCGGCTGGATGCCGTGGCTTGCCAGTCGTGCCGCATAGTCGGCGCAGGCATACTGGACCCCACGATCACTGTGGTGAATGACGCTATCAGGTTGCGGCCGGCGGGCCGCGACCGCCATATCGAGTGCCTCAATGGAAAGCTCGGCCTTCAGATGGGTTGCAATAGCCCAGCCGATAACCTTACGACTGAAAGCGTCAAGGACGATCGCCAGGAATGCGAATTCTTCAGCGAGATGGACGTAGGTGATGTCGGCGACCCAGAGCTGGTCGATGTCGGTCAGTTGAAGACCTCGGGCAAGGTTGGGAACGATGCACCAGTCATGCCTGGAGTCGGTTGTCGCCGGCACGAACGGGGATTTGCGCATACACAGGAGATTATCCTCCCGCATCAGGCGCAGCACGCGCTTGTGGTTGGCGCGCCAGCCTTCTCGGCTCAAAAGCACAGCAATTCTCCGATAGCCGTAATGCCGATTGGCGAGCGCCAGGCGTTGGAGCGTGTCGCGCAGCCCCATTTCCTCCCTGCGCGGCGCTGTCACCTGCCAATGACGATAGTAGCCAGCACGACTCACCCCAGCCAGCCGGCACATTCGTTCTACACTGATCTGGCCTTGCAGCCCGGACGTCATCATCGCTTCGATAACCGAGTAGATGCCATCCCGCCAGGCTTGTCGCTCCGCTGGCGTGCTGTCCCGACGTGCTGCAAGGCTTTTTGAAAAAAATCGATGTCTGCCGCTTGCTGCCCGACAAGCCGCTCCAGTTCCGCAATCCGCGCAATCGCTCTCAGGAGTTCGTCGCTCGAGGAAGGCTGCAACGCGCCAACTTCCGGTTGCTCAGGGCCCGCTGCTGCACTTTGCTGCGGACGTCTGGCATCTCGCAACGTGGACGCTCCACCAACTCGAAACTGCTTTTGCCACTGATAAAGGCCTTTGCGCGAAACCCCCAACTCGCGAGAAAGCTTGCTGACATTGGCGCCTGCAGCCATTCGTTGAACCGCTGCCAACTTAACATCGCGACTGAACCGCCGCCCAGGATCGTCCGTCTTCATTAGTCCTCCTAACGGAGAACTGTTACCATGTTTTTGTCTCAAAATAGGGGGGCACTACACCATGTCTTAGGTACATTTTGTTACCTATGTGTCCGGGTCGGACATGG
>JAEWDP010000098.1 GCA_023390055.1 Pseudomonadota bacterium
CAGTGCTCCCAGCTTGCCATGGCGCAGGGACAAGGTGTCCTGCTGTGCCAGCAACTGGTCCATCTTGTCTTCCACAAGCTGACGCGCCATCAACTGACGCGACGTTGCCCGGTCCAGTTGCGCGCGAAGCACCGCGATCCGGTCTTCGTAATCGTGCTGCATGCGGGTCTGGCGGGCAATCGTTGTGCCGATCAGATCGTCCCGCACGATCAGGTAACCTGTCGCGATGATGTAGCCGAGCGAAAACAGCGACACGAAGAGGACCGCAACCACCGTCATCCAGGGCCTGATCGTCAAGTGGCGGACCTTGTCGCCACTTGCAAGTATCACAACATGTTCGATACGCTTGCGCCCAAAAGAGCGCGCTTCGCTCCGCCGTTCCAAAGCTCTTTAGCCCCCGCCATCGACCCAACTTCGTCTCATGCGATTACACACGGTTAAGGTTAATGGAAAATTGACGGGCATCCTGTCTCGAGCTTATGCCTCGCTGAGGCTGGCGAGGACCGCGTCTGCGTGCCCGGCAACCTTGACTTTCGCCCAGATGGTTCGGATGCGGCCATCCGGTCCGATCAGAAATGTTGTACGTTCGATACCCATATAGGTGCGTCCATACATGCTTTTTTCCTTCCACACGCCATAGGCCTGAGCGGTTTGTGTCGAGGCATCCGAGCCGAGGATGACACCAAGTTTATGCTTGGCCGAAAACTTGTCATGGCGCTCGACCGTGTCGGGTGAGATGCCGATCACGTCCGTGTCTTTGGCCGAAAACGCTGGCAGGAGAGCCGTAAATTCCAACGCTTCCGTCGTGCAGCCGCTGGTGTCGTCCTTCGGATAGAAATAGACGATGACGTTGCGGCCGGCAAAGTCGGCAAGGGATACAGTGCCGCCGCCGTCGCGCGGCAGCGTGAAGTCAGGTGCGTGATCGCCCACATTCAGGTTGGTCATGTTTTTCCTTTCTTTTGCCAGGATCTTGGGAGAATAGGCTGCAGGAACATGTATACTGAATCGGCCGGGAAGATATCCGGCGATCAGCAAACAGGTGAGCGCTTCCATTAATGTCGAAGATTCGCGGCGAAAAGGTCAGCTTCAACAGCCGGGACATTACGCCGCTGCATTCCTTACCTTCGGCACAGGCCGAAGACCCGATCATTGTTCACTGCCCGGCGCCTCGTACGCGGATGCGTCTGGCTGGCCGGATGCTTGTCCTTTTCCTGGTGCTGATCCTGACTGCTGCGGCCAGTGCCTTCGTCGCGATCGAGGGCGGAGCAGTCGATGGTGCATTGTCCGCGCGCGCCCATGATGCGCTCAATGATGCGATCGGCCCCCGTTACAGGGCATCTGTCGGTTCGGCGGCCATTCGGTTCGATTCGGATTTCCGCCTGGCGCTTGAAGCGCGCGACGTCGATATCGTCGAGCAGGCGACCGGATTGCATCTCAGCCGCACCGAAGCGATGCGGATGGCGATCGACCCGCTGGCTTTACTTGCGGGACATATTTCGATCCGCCACATGGAAGCAGATGGGGTGCATCTCGATACGGGGGCCTTTCCTGCCAGCAACGGCATGGAATTGTCACAGGTACGTGTCGACAGGCTTCCTCACCTGCTTGAGCAATCGTTCCAACGTCTCGATGAAGCGCGCAATCTCATGGAGCGGACAGGTACAAGCTCGATCACGATCTCGGGGGTCGAAATCCTTTTGCCTGCCCCTCCCGGGCGCAAGCCGATTTCGGTGAATATTGCCAAGCTCGATCTTAGCCGTTCTGGTCCGGGCGCAATCGATGTGACAGGCGAGGTCTTTGTCGAGGGCAGGGCCGCAGGGCTTGCCGTCAGGGCATCCGTTGTAAATGGGGTGACGTCGTCTTTTGCGGCGAAGGTCTCCGGCATCGAGGTGACCCCCTTTCTCCTGCGTCGTGCCGATGATGGAGCACCGCGCGATGGCGTGCAGGGATCCGTCGATCTGGAATTGCAGGCCGTGCGGGCACGCTCAGGCACGCCACCCGTCATAACCGCAAAGCTGATACAATTTCCCGGTCTGTTCTATTTTGACGGTGTCCATCAGGAATTGTCGGGCGGATCCATCAATCTCGCATTCGACTTTTCGAAAAATTCGCTGGAAATTCTTCCCTCTGAACTGCGGTTTGGCGAAACCCTTTTGCCTTTTGTCGGTGCCATCGTTGATCTCGACCAGCTTGATCCATCCGAAACGCGACCAGGTTACGGCCTCAATGTGTTGGTCAGCGGTGGTCGCGCAACGGTTGCCGATTCTGGAGAGGCGCCGGCAATATTCGATCTGAGGGCCACCGGGCGCTATCTTGCGCTCGATCGTCAGCTTGAATTCGATGACATGCTGGTGTCGAGCCCGCACGGCAGCATGGCGGGATCATTACGCGTACGTTTTGGTGACGCGTCTCCCGAGATCAGCTTTGGCGCCCAGTTGCCGACGATGCAGGTTTCCGGCGTGAAACAGTTCTGGCCATACTGGATGGCCAGAAAGCCACGTGAGTGGGTTCTCGAAAACATGTTTGGCGGCACCGTCAGCGATGGCTCGATCGCCGTCTTTATTCCAGAGGGCCGGATGAAGGGGCCAGAACATCCCATGGAGCTCGATGGCGATGAACTGCGCATAGCCTTCGACATAACGGGTGCCCGCATGAACCTGCCTGGCGACATTCCGCCATTGCGGGAACTGACGGGAAACTTCGACCTGCGCGGCGAGGTGATGAAGGTCTCCGTGGAGGGGGCAAAGTCCTATTTTGCGTCCGACCGATCCGTTGCCGTTGGCGGCTCCACCTTCACGATTGGATCGACCTACACCAAGCCTTTGATGGGAGAGCTTTTACTCAATGTTTCCGGGGCGGCGGATGCCGTGAGCGAACTTGCGAACTTCAGGCCACTTGAAGCCTTGAAGGATACCGACTTCCATCCAGAAGACTTCAGTGGCACGGCCGATGCCAGGGTGCACGCCGTTTTTGGGTTGATTGCCGACCAGGAGCCGCCCGAACCTGTGTGGACCGCCGAACTGAAGCTCCAAGATGTCGATCTTCGACCTGAATTCTCAGGTCGTTCGATTTCCGACATCACCGGCACCTTGAAGGTCGATCCGCAATCGGCAAACCTGAGTGCCAGCGCAGCCATCGACACCGTACCTGTGAAAGTGGATTTCCTCGAGCCTGTCGGTCGTCGCTCTAAGGTGGAACGCGTACGCACCATCAGGGCGAACCTTAACAACAGGCAGCGTGAAATTCTGGCTCCAGGCCTGGGTGAGGTCATCGATGGTAGCGTTCAGGCAAAGGTGCAGATCCTTCAAGACAGCCGCCAGTGCATCGAACTCGATCTTACGAAGGCAGCTCTTTCTGTGCCATGGGTCGGATGGACGAAGGGAAGCGGCATTCCCGCAAAGGCCACGTTTATCGTCGACAATGTCGACGGAAGCGACCATGTGGACAATTTCAGGCTTGATGGTGACGGTTTTGGTGCGCGCGGCGAGCTTCTGCTTCTAAACGGTGCGCTGCAATCGGCAAGTTTCTCGTCCCTCAAATTGTCGCCGCTGGACGATTATGCCGTCAATCTCACACGTCGCGGCGGTGGCATGCAGATCTCCGTCAATGGTGCGGTTGCCGACATGCGCCCGGTCCTGACCCGACTGAGGAGCAAGGACGGTGCCACCGATGGCGACAATGGCAATACGGCGATCAAGGTGAAGCTTGATCAGGCAATCGGGTTTTCGGATGAACGCCTGTCGAATGTAACCATGGACCTCAAGACAAAAGGCGGAAGGATTACAGCCGCCGATTTTTCCGCGATCACCGGCCATGGAGGCCCAGTGGTCAGCCAGATGGACGCGAACGATACCATCACGATCACCAGCGGTGACGCCGGTTCGATTGCCCGTTTCGCCGGCCTTTACGACAAGATGAGCGGCGGTCTGCTCAACGTTACCCTCAGATCCATGCAGAACGGTGCGTGGAGCGGATCGGTTGACGTCCGCAACTTTTCGCTCCTCAATGAAGCACGCTTGCAATCACTCGTGTCTACCCCGACCGGCAAGGATGGCCGCAGTCTCAACGCCGCCGTCAAGCGCGATATCGACGTGAGTTCGGCGCGTTTTCAACGGGGCTTTGCCCGTATTGTCTATCGTGACAGCACGCTGTCGGTGGAAAATGGCGTGGTGCGTGGCGAGCAGATCGGTGCAAGCTTCCAGGGGGTCCTGCGCGATGCGAACGGCAATATGGAAATGACCGGCACCTTCATGCCGGCCTACGGGTTGAACCGTCTGTTCGCCGAGCTGCCGATCATCGGCATTTTTCTTGGCAATGGCCGTGACCGGGGACTTTTGGGCATCACGTTCAAGCTTGAGGGACCGTTTTCCCAGCCGCGCCTGACGGTCAATCCATTATCGATCATAGCGCCTGGGATCTTCCGGCAGATCTTCGAGTTTCAGTAAGATATCGTCATCAAGGCACACACCATGTTCACGCTCACCCCCGGCTCTTGCGAGTAAGGGGGCCGCATGCGGAGGCGGGCCGGACGTTGAACTGAGCGATCAGGAAGGCCGTATGAGCAGGTGCTTCTTCCTTCCAAGCGACAGTTTGATGATCTGGTCACCCGTGACGTCGTCGGAACCGATCACCTTGCGTTCGTCGGAAACTGCAATGTCATTGATACGCACGGCACCACCCTTTACGTGACGGCGTGCCTCACCATTTGACGCAGCAAGGCCGGCGCGCACGATAAGTGCAAGCAGACCAATGCCGGCATCAAGCTCGGCGCTCGGCACATCGATCGAGGGCAGGTTGTCGGCGATCGCCCCCTCCTCAAACGTCTTGCGTGCCGTCTCAAAGGCCTGCTCAGCAGCCTGGCGCCCATGCAGCATTGCCGTGATCTCGGTCGCCAGTACCTTCTTCACCTCGTTGATTTCCGAGCCACCAAGGGCAGACAGTCTGGCAATCTCGTCCATCGGCAGGGTCGTGTAAAGTTTCAAGAAGCGCGAGACATCGGCATCTTCGGTGTTTCGCCAGTACTGCCAGAAGTCATAGGCGGAGAGCAGGTCTGGATTAAGCCAGACGGCTCCAGACAGGGACTTGCCCATCTTGGCACCGGAAGCTGTCGTCAACAGCGGCGAGGTCAATGCATAAAGTTGCGGTGTCCCCATCCGGTGACCAAGGTCTATGCCGTTGACGATATTGCCCCATTGATCTGATCCGCCCATCTGCAGGCGTACGTCATAACGCTTGTTGAGCTCGACAAAGTCGTAGGCCTGAAGGATCATGTAATTGAATTCGAGGAAGGACAGGGACTGCTCACGTTCAAGACGCATTTTGACGCTGTCGAATGCGAGCATGCGGTTGACCGAGAAATGGCGACCGACATCGCGCAGAAATTCGAGATAATTGATGCCGAGCAGCCAGTCCGCATTGTTGATCATCAAAGCATCGTTCTTGCCGTCGCCATAGGCCAGGTAATTGGAAAAGACGCTTTTGATCCCTGCGATGTTGCTGGCAATGGTCTGCGGCGTCATCAACTGGCGGGCTTCGTCCTTGAAGGAGGGATCACCTACCATGCCGGTTCCACCGCCCATCAGCGAAATCGGACGGTGACCCGTTGCCTGAAACCAATGGAGCATCATGATCTGGATCAGTCCGCCGGCGTGGAGGCTGGGCGCTGTGGGATCAAAGCCGATATAGGCGCTGACAGTCTCCCGGGCGAGGAGATCATCGAGACCGCTTTCATCAGAAATCTGATGGATGAAGCCGCGTTCTTGCATGACGCGGAGGAAATCGGACTTGAAGCTTTGCATGGACTATCTCTGCGAAGGATGTTTCTTGGGCACGGCCGGGCGTCTAGCACTGATTTGACGCATAATCACTTCAAAATTGATTCTGGAAGTTCGCGATGAGCAATATGAAGACGGCAATCGGGTTGATGAGCGGGACATCGCTGGACGGTATCGATGTGGCTCTGGTGCATACGGACGGGGACGGACTGGTAAAGCGGGGACCGTTCCTGGGGGTTCGTTATGACGAGGCTTTCCGCAAGCAACTGAAATGCGGCATCGAGGAGGCAAGATCCATTCGTGAACGGCGCCAGCGGCCCGGTAACCTGGCAGCGCTTGAGAAGGAGCTGACGCTGAGACATGCGGCTGCAATCGACAAGTTTCGGACGCTTTACGGATTGCAGCGAAGTGATATCGATATTGTCGGGTTTCATGGGCAAACGCTGTTGCACCGCCCCGACAGTGGTCTGACTGTCCAGATTGGTGATGGTCAGTTGCTTGCAGACGAAACGGATCTCGCCGTTGTTTTTGACATGCGGGCCAATGACATGATCCATGGCGGGGAGGGGGCCCCGCTTGTTCCGGCTTACCATAGTGCCCTGGCGCATACCCTTTCACTGCGTGGCAAACCGGTCTGTTTCGTCAATATCGGCGGCATTTCGAACCTGACATTCATCGGTAGTGACGGTGCGCTTGTCGCCTACGACAGCGGACCAGGCAATACGCTGATCGATCAGTGGGTCGAGGCCCATGCAGGCATCCCGTTCGACAAGGATGGCAAGATTGCAACGGCGGGAAAGGTGATCGAGGCTCTGGCCGAAGAATATCTTGCCAATCGGTTCTTTCTTGATAATGCGCGTCGGTCTCTCGACAGGGGCGACTTCGTTTTGCCGCAACACGACCGGGCGGATCTTTGTGACGGCGCGCGTACGCTTGCCTATGTGGCGGCGGCCGCGATCGTGAAGTCGGCGGGCCATCTGCCGGAAAAGCCGGTTATGTATATCGTCTGTGGTGGCGGCCGTCTCAACCATGTGATCATGAAAGATCTGACAATGCTTGCAGCACGTCATGGTGCCAGCGTCATGGCGGCGGAGGCGGCCGGCTTTAACGGTGATGCCATGGAGGCCGAAGCATGGGCCTATCTGGCCGTGCGACACCTGACCGGATTACCGTTGACATATCCCGCAACAACCGGTGTGGAGACCCCCGTCAGCGGTGGATTGTTCGTGTCGCCGAGGCAGGGTCTCAGATATGCGGATTGATGATCAACCTGCCATCTGGTTTCAATTGCCCGTCTCGCGCCGTTGTTTGTGAAGGATGGGAGCACGCAAGCTATATTCGACGGATCACGGATTTGCGCACTTAACGATTGCTTTGGTGATGACACGTATGATGGCGCTCTTGGGGACAAATACCGTGCTGCGACACGTTTGACATGAACGGAACAAACTTCTTTCTGGCGGTCAATTTCATTGTGGCAATGTCGTTTTGCGCAGTGTTCATCGTGGTGTCGACCCAAAGCCGGTCCCGGGTTGCCGCCTTGTGGATTGCGGCGGGATTTGCCGTTGCTTCGCTATCGACATTTTCCGAACTCCTGGTGGCCCACACCGACTGGGAGAAGCTGCCAGCCATTTCAGCCTTTGCAAGCCTGCTAGGCGGACTGCTCCTGCTTCACATCGGCATCTCGACGCTCTATGGCCGACCGGTACGGAAAATCCTGGCAATCGTATATTTTGCCGGCTGGTGCGTTGTCGACATGGTGATCTACGATCTTCCGCGTGGCACGGCGTCCCACGCATTTACCTATCAGGCCCCTTTTGCGTTGCTGGCCGTTTCCGCGTCGATCTCTGTCATGCGCTCAAAACGGAAGCTTCTGATCGATCGGGCGCTGGCTCTGCTTCTGCTTTTGACGGCGGTCCATTTTGTTAGCAAGGCGGTGCTCGCCATCTGGGTAGGTGCCGGCAAGACGGCCAAGGACTACATCACGACCGATTATGCATTGATTTCGCAAAGCGCTACCGGGGTGATGGTCGTGGCCGCAGGTCTGATGCTTCTTTCCGTTCTGGTTCTTGAGATCATGACCGATGAACGGACAAATGCGCAGGTCGATATCCTGTCTTCGCTCTATAACCGGCGTGGTTTCGAGACGAAGGTCGCAAGCCTGCTTCAAGATTATCCGCAAGATTGCCATTGTGTGATCGTGTGCGATCTGGACCGTTTCAAGACGATAAACGACACCCACGGACACCACGGCGGTGACGCCGTGATCTGCACCGTTGCGCAGCGATTTTGCGCAGACGCACCTGCAAATGCGGTCATCGCTCGTCTGGGGGGTGAGGAATTTGCGCTCTTTCTCCCCGCAACCGATCTTGATGACGCTGTCAACCTGGCCGAGAGACTGCGTTCGGCTCTTGCCATGCAGGCAGTTGCCGAACTTCCCGCCGATTTCAGGGTTACGGCCAGTTTTGGCGTTGCCGAACTCGGCGCAGGTGTTGATCTGACGGCTGCCATGCGCAATGCCGACAGGGCACTTTATGAGGCAAAGGAGGCAGGACGAAACCGTGTCAGCTTTGATGGACCATTGCGCCGACTGATTTCGTCCGTGCCGGCAGTTGCAGCCAGAAATCTCTAACGCCAGGAACTTCTGGCGCCAGAAGTCCCTAGCGAATGCGTTTGGCGGCAGGTTCCGGCACGAGTTCTCCATCCAGACGGCGATCGAGATAGTCCTCGCACTCGGAAAGCAATGTTTCCACATGCGTGTTGAAGAAGTGGTTTGCACCGCCCAGCGTCTTGTGCGTGATCAAGATGCCCTTTTGCGCCTTCAGCTTCTCGACGAGGCCCTGGACGTCCTTTTCAGGGGTGACCCTGTCGGCATCGCCATGGATGATCAGCCCGGAGGAAGGGCAGGGCGCCAGGAAAGAGAAGTCGTAGATATTCGGCTGTGGTGCGATCGACATGAAACCTTCGATTTCCGGCCGACGCATCAAAAGCTGCATGCCGATCCAGGCGCCGAAGGAATAGCCGGCAACCCAGCAGCTCTTCGAATCAGGATGCAGGCTCTGGACCCAGTCGAGCGCAGATGCTGCATCGGACAATTCGCCGGCGCCATGGTCGAATTCTCCCTGGCTGCGTCCGATTCCACGGAAATTGAAGCGCAGCGTCGTGAAGCCGCGCTTTTGAAACATGTAGAACAGCTGGTAGACGATCTGATTGTTCATTGTGCCCCCGAACTGCGGATGCGGGTGCAAGATGATGGCAATCGGAGCGCTCTTCTCCTTGGAGGGCTGGTAGCGTCCTTCGAGGCGGCCCGCAGGGCCGTTGAAGATGACTTCAGGCATAGGTACTCCGGTCACATGTTCAGTTCGTTCACCGAGTGCAAAGTCGAGACTTGACGAATGCGGTCAGCTTTTCTAAAACTCAGTTTAGAACCATTCGAAACTATGGCCTTGGTTCGGCCGGTTGACGTCTCATAAGGCAAGGTCGTCTGAGAATTCAAGGAAAATACAGTTTCTTGGAACTTCAATCGCCGCTTTGGATATCTAGAACGGGAATTTGGTCCGGCAATGGCATCGACACGCATCTACATGGACTGGAACGCAACAGCGCCGATTTGTGCGCCTGCGCGCCTTGCCATGATTGATGCCTTGAGCCTGCCAGGCAATGCCTCTTCTGTTCATCTTGAAGGACGCGCGGCCCGTGCTGTGGTCGACCAGGCCCGTCGGCATGTCGCGGCACTTGTCGGCGCGGACACAGCCAATGTCATCTTCACAGGCGGAGCGACCGAATCGGCAAGCCATGTCCTGACCCCGCAATTGCGGATGGGGCGCTCGCCGCTGCCTGTTGGTCGTCTCTACGTTTCGGCGATAGAGCATCCGGCCGTTCGGGACGGCGGGCGCTTCTCGTGCGAAGACGTCGAAGAAATCCCGGTGACCCGTGAGGGCCTCGTCGATCTTGCAGCCCTTGAGGCTCTCCTTGGCGCCCATGATCCGTCGCGCGGGCTGCCAATGGTGGCCGTGATGCTGGTCAATAACGAGACCGGGATCATTCAGCCGGTCGCCGCCGCTGCAAGACTGGTTCACGAACATGGCGGTCTGTTGGTTGTTGACGCGGTGCAGGCGGCTGGTCGCATTAAAGTCGATATAGGTGAGCTGGGTGCAGATTTTCTTATCCTGTCTGCGCACAAGCTTGGCGGCCCGAAGGGTGTTGGTGCACTGATATTTCGTGGTGAGACATTGATGCCGTCCCCGTTGATCCGTGGCGGTGGCCAGGAGAAGGGGCATCGTTCCGGGACCTTGAATGTTCACGCGATAGCGGGGTTTGGCGCTGCGGCAAAAGCGGCAGGTGAAAACCTCCAGGAACGGAATGCCACGTTGGAGGCATTGCGTGACGAACTCGAATCAGGGATGCGCGCTGTCGCGCCGGATGTCATCATACATGGACAAAATGTCGCGCGTGTCGCCAATACCTGCTTTTTCACATTGCCTGGACTGAAGGCGGAGACCGGGCAGATAGCCTTCGATCTCGAGGGCATCGCCCTGTCGGCGGGGTCCGCCTGTTCTTCAGGCAAGGTCGGTCAAAGCCATGTCCTGTCGGCCATGGGCTTTGATGCCGCAGCCGGGGGATTACGGATCTCTATTGGTGCTGACACGACCCGCGCCGACATCGAGGCCGTGCTTGAAGTGTTTGTAAAGATATCTGCGCGGCGCCGGCCGGAGGGCGAGGCGGCGTGAACGGAAATTGACTGCGGAAATTCAAATTTCCGTGTGGCCGGAGGTGGGAAATCCGCCTTCAGCCCACTACATAGAGGCGGAAATTCCCGCCAGGTTGAAAAGAGGTGCCGGTCTTGGAGATCGGCGATAGTTGGAGAACGTGTATGGCTGCCGTCCAGGAGACAATCGATCAGGTCAGAGAGATCGATATCGATCAGTACAAATACGGCTTTGAGACCGTAATCGAGGTAGACAAGGCACCAAAGGGCCTGTCGGAAGATATCATCCGGTTCATCTCGGCCAAGAAGCGCGAGCCGGAATGGATGCTGGAATGGCGTCTCGACGCCTATCGCCGCTGGCTGACAATGGAAGAGCCCAGCTGGGCGCGGGTCGATTATCCGAAAATCGACTTCAATGATGTCTATTACTATGCGGCGCCGAAGAACCTCACCGGTCCGACCTCGCTGGACGAAGTCGACCCTGAACTTTTGAGAACCTACGAAAAACTCGGCATTCCGCTTCAGGAACAGGAAATCCTTGCCGGTGTCAAATCGACCAAGGTTGCCGTCGACGCGGTGTTCGATTCCGTCTCCGTCGTGACAACCTTCAAGGAAGAACTGAAAAAGGCCGGCGTGATCTTCATGTCGATCTCCGAAGCCATTCGCGAACATCCGGATCTTGTGCGTCAGTATCTCGGTACTGTTGTTCCAACGACCGACAACTATTACGCGACATTGAATTCGGCTGTCTTTACCGACGGGTCATTCGTTTTTGTTCCGAAGGGCGTGCGTTGCCCCATGGAATTGTCGACCTATTTCCGCATCAACGAAAAGAATACAGGTCAGTTCGAGCGGACGCTCATCATCGCCGAAGAAGGCGCCTATGTGTCCTATCTGGAAGGGTGTACTGCTCCGCAGCGTGACGAAAACCAGCTGCACGCAGCCGTCGTGGAACTGGTCGCGCTCGATGATGCGGAGATCAAGTACTCGACTGTCCAGAACTGGTTCCCGGGCGATTCCGAGGGCAAGGGTGGCATCTACAACTTCGTTACCAAGCGCGGTGATTGCCGTGGCGCGCGTTCGAAGATTTCCTGGACCCAGGTTGAAACCGGATCCGCGATCACCTGGAAATATCCAAGCTGCATCCTGCGCGGTGACGAAAGCCGCGGCGAGTTCTACTCGATTGCCGTTTCAAACGGTCACCAGCAGATCGACAGCGGCACGAAGATGATCCATCTTGGCAAGAACACCTCGAGCCGCATCATTTCCAAGGGGATTTCGGCAGGTGTTTCGAGCAACACCTATCGCGGCCAGGTGTCGATCCACCGGCGGGCAGACAATGCCCGTAATTTCACCAACTGCGATTCACTTCTGATCGGTGACAAGTGCGGTGCCCATACCGTTCCATACATTGAAGTGAAGAATGCTTCCGGCCAGGTCGAGCACGAAGCGACAACATCGAAGATTTCCGATGACCAGAAGTTCTACGTGATGCAACGCGGCGTTCCCGAAGAAGAAGCTATCGCGCTCATCGTCAGTGGCTTCGTCAAGGACGTCATTCAGGAACTGCCCATGGAATTTGCTGTCGAAGCGCAAAAGCTTATCGGAATTTCCCTCGAAGGATCCGTTGGTTAACCGAATAAATTCACAAACGACGTGCCCCGGCACGACTGTAATTCATCCGAGAGGATATATGATGCTTGAGATCAAGAACCTGCATGCCCGTATTGCCGAAGACGGCACCGAAATCATCCGTGGCCTGAACCTGAGCGTAAAGCCGGGCGAGATTGCCGCTGTCATGGGGCCGAACGGCTCCGGCAAATCGACCCTGTCCTACATCCTGTCGGGTCGCGAGGACTACGAAGTCACCGAGGGTGACATCCTGTATAATGGTGAGAGCATCCTCGAGCTTGACCCGGCAGAACGCGCCGCCAAGGGCATATTCCTTGCCTTCCAGTATCCGGTGGAGATCCCTGGCGTCGCGACGATGCAGTTTCTCAAGATCGCAATGAACGAACAGCGCAAGGCCCGCGGTGAAGCGGAACTGACGACACCCGACTTCATGCGTCGCGTCAAGGAAGCGGCTGCGACATTGAAGATCGATCCTGCCATGCTGCGCCGTCCGCTCAATGTCGGATTTTCCGGCGGCGAGAAGAAGCGCGCTGAAATCCTGCAGATGGCCTTGCTGGAGCCCAAGCTGTGCGTTCTCGACGAGACGGATTCCGGCCTTGACATCGATGCGTTGAAGATTGTTGCCGAAGGTGTGAACGCGCTGCGCTCGCCAGACCGCGCGGTGATCGTCATCACGCACTATCAGCGTCTCTTGGAATACATTGTCCCGGATACGGTTCACGTACTCTACAAGGGGCAGGTCATCCGGTCAGGCGACAAGAACCTGGCGCTCGAACTCGAAGCCAATGGCTATTCAGACATCATCGGGGAAGCAGCCTGAATTCCCGGAAAGGATGTAAAGATGAACATTCAAACGATAAACCGTCTGACACCGGCGGAAACGGCCCTGGTGGAAGCCTATACGGCTCAGGTTGGCGAATTGCCCGGAAACGGTGCTGTTGCCAGTGCGCGTGACCGACTTCTCGATGACCTCAAGACGGGTGGACTGCCGACCCGTCGGGTGGAATCTTGGCACTATACGGACCTCAAGACGCTTCTGCGCAAGGTTCCCGCGCAGTCTGCGGCAACGGCAGTAGCGCTGCCACCGATCATCGACGAGGCAGATGTACTGTCGCTCTTGCATGGGAAAAGCCAGGCCCCGGCATCGATTGCCGGCGTGGAGATTGCAGGCTTTGCGTCAACACTTGCCGACGGCACTGCTGCCGGCAGCTTGACGGCTCTCGACAGGGACGATGCGATCGGCAAGATCAATGGCAGTTTCGTGCGCGACGGTTATGCGATCAAGGTCGCTGCCGGTAGCGAAATCGACAGACCGATCGAAATTCAGGCGGTTCATGGTGCCGGACAGGTTCATTCCCGCTTTCCGGTAACCTTCGGTGCTGGATCGAGGGCAACGATTGTCGAGCGTCATCAGTCGGCAACGGGTGAAGCCGCGCTGGTTTCGACCATCAGTGACATGGTTCTTGAAGATAGCGCCGACATTGTCTGGGTTATTCTTCAGCAACAGGGTGACAATGACACGCATCTTGGCCAGGTTCGGGTCAGGCTTGGCGCTAATGCCAAACTGAAGCTCTATGTCGTCAATGCGGGTGGCAAGCTCGTTCGGCAGGAATTGCGCATCGATGTCGAAGGTGAGGGCAGCGAACTGACCTTGCGCGGCGTCAATCTTCTCGGCCAGGAAAGCCATACCGATGTGACGCTCGTACTGGGACATAATGTACCCCACACCAGTTCCACGGAAACGATCCGCAACGTCGTTTTCGATCGTGCCAAGGGGGTTTTCCAGGGCATGATTCGCGTTGCCCAGGATGCCCAGAAGACTGACGCAAAGATGGCCTGCAACACGCTGTTGCTGACGGATGATGGAGAATTTTCGGTCAAGCCGGAACTTGAAATCTTCGCAGATGACGTGATTTGTGGACATGGTGCCACGGTCACCGATATCGACAAGAACCACCTCTATTATCTGAAGTCGCGCGGCATTGGTGAAAACAAGGCACGTGCGATGCTGGTCAATGCGTTTGTCGCCGAGATCGTCGAGGAGCTTGAAGACGAAAAGCTGGTCGAGGTCCTGGAAGACATCATCACAAACTGGCTGGAAAGGCATGCCTGAGATGGACCAGATTGCATCAGCTGCCACATATGATGTCGAAGCAGTCCGGCAGGATTTTCCGATTCTGTCCCGGCAAGTGCATGGCAGGCCGCTGGTGTATCTGGACAATGGTGCATCAGCACAAAAGCCAAAGGCCGTGATCGACGCTGTCACACATGCCTATTCGAATGAATATGCAAATGTGCATCGCGGCCTGCACTTCCTGTCGAATGCCGCGACCGAGGCATATGAAGGCGCGCGCGAAAGCGTGCGCAGCTTCCTGAATGCGGGCTCTGTCGACGAGATCGTCTTCACCAAATCCTCCACCGAAGCCATCAACACGGTGGCATACGGCTGGGGCATGCCGCGTATCGGCGAAGACGATGAGATTGTCGTCACCATCATGGAGCACCATTCCAATATCGTGCCATGGCATTTCATCCGTGAGCGACAAGGTGCGCGGCTGGTATGGGTTCCGGTCGACGCTGACGGTGCTTTTCATCTCGAGGATTTCGAGAAGTCCTTGACGGAAAAGACCAGGCTTGTGGCAATCACCCACATGTCGAATGCGCTCGGTACCGTTGTTCCTGTAAAGGAAGTGTGCCGTATTGCCCACGAGCGCGGTATCCCTGTCCTGATTGACGGCAGCCAGGGTGCGGTCCACATGCCGGTCGACGTTCGTGATATTGACTGCGACTGGTACGTCATGACCGGTCACAAGCTCTATGGACCATCCGGGATTGGCGTTCTTTACGGAAAGATGGATCGTCTGAAGGAGACACGTCCCTTTCAGGGTGGCGGAGAGATGATCTTCGATGTCTCCGAGGACCAGGTGACCTACAACGATCCGCCGCATCGGCTGGAAGCCGGGACACCACCGATTGTGCAGGCCATAGGACTTGGCCATGCGCTTCAATACATGGAAAAGATTGGTCGGGAAGCCATTGCAGCGCATGAAGCTGACCTTGCGGCCTACGCCAGCGAGCGACTTTCCGCGATCAATTCCCTGCGCATTATCGGCAATGCCGTCGGCAAGGGCGCGATCTTCTCGTTTGAACTCGCCGGCATTCATGCCCACGATGTCTCCATGGTCATCGATCGCAGGGGTGTCGCGGTGCGGGCCGGAACGCATTGCGCGATGCCGCTTTTGAAACGCTTCGGTGTAACATCCACATGCCGCGCATCATTCGGCATGTACAATACGCGCGCCGAAGTCGACGCACTTGCAGACGCGCTTGACTATGCGCGAACATTTTTTGACTGAGGAAACCGAAATGGCCGTGGAAGACAGTGAACTGAAGTGGGACGCCCGCGAGGGCATCGTGCAGTCGGCAATCCCGCAGGAGGAATTGGCCCGCCTCAGCGATGATATCATCGGGGCGTTGAAGACCGTGTATGATCCGGAGATACCGTCCGACATCTTCGAACTTGGGTTGATCTACAAGATCGACATCGAGGATGACCGCATGGTCAAGATCGTCATGACATTGACGGCGCCGGGCTGCCCGGTGGCCGGCGAAATGCCGGGCTGGGTGGAAAATGCTGTCGGTGCGGTCGAGGGTGTCTCTGGTGTCGAAGTCGCGATGACATTCGATCCGCCGTGGACACCGGAACGGATGTCGGAAGAAGCGCAGGTGGCCGTCGGCTGGTATTGATCCATCTGTTGATGGACATTACATTGGTATCCAACCGCGTCGGATCTTGGTTCCGACTGTCGAAGGAGAACGAGCCCATGGGCTTTGCTGTCATGTCTCTCACCGAAGCTGCTGCCAGACGCGTCAAGGCGATTGTCGGCAATTCCGGTCCAGATGCCAAAGGTGTGCGCATCGGGATCAAGAAGGGCGGCTGCGCAGGCATGGAGTATACGGTCGAGCTTGTGTCAGATCCCGATCCGAAGGATGATCTGGTCGAACTGGACGGTGCAAGGGTCTGGATCCAGCCGTCGGCCGTCCTCTATCTCCTGGGGACGCAGATGGACTTCGAGACCACGAAATTGCGCTCTGGCTTCATCTTCGTCAATCCGAACCAGACTTCGGCCTGTGGTTGCGGAGAATCGGTCGAGTTGCAACAGGCAGATCTCGCAGAACTTGCGAAGGATCGTGGGGCGCAGCCCTTTGCAGGCTGACCGGAACCGTTGATCGTGAACTTTTGTAAAGGGCCCGTGCAAGGGCCTTTTTTCATTAGTTATTCGTGTCGTAGTGCTTCGATAGGATTGAGCTGGGCTGCTCGTCGTGCCGGAAAATAGCCGAACACGACACCGATCAGCGCCGAGAACGCGAAGGCCACGAAGATGATCGCCGGGCTTGTGACGAACGGGACGCCGAGCATTCCGACAGCGAGATAGGCGAGAGAGAGCCCGACCAGGATACCGCTTACCCCTCCAAACACGCTAAGCATCACCGCTTCGACGAGAAATTGCGTCAGTACCTGCCGCTCCAGAGCGCCGATGGCAAGCCGGATGCCGATTTCACGTGTCCTTTCGGTCACCGAAACAAGCATGATGTTCATGATGCCGATCCCCCCTACGAGCAGGCTGACGGCAGCCACAGCGCCTAGAAGGCCTGTCAGAAGGGTCGTTGTTCCGGTCATTGCTGCGGCCATCTGCGACATGTCGCTGACGGAAAAGTCGTCGTTTTTGCCAATTGCGATGCGTCGGCGTTCCCTCAGCAGGCTTTCAACATCCGACTGGACCTTTGCTGTGGAAAAACCATCCTGTGCAGACAGGACAATGCTGGATATGGTCGTCGTTCCGCCGATGCGTCTTTGATGAAGCTTCAAGGGCATGATGATGGTGTCATCCTGATCATTGCCCATGCCTGATTGCCCCTTGGCCTCCAGGAGACCGACAACGGGGCAGGAGATGTTGCTGACACGAATTGTCAGTCCGACCGGATCAGCGGCGCCAAAGAGCTCTTCTCGAACGGTCTGGCCAATGATGCACGCAGCCTGTCCCCTTTCTTCCGCCGGCAGGAAGTCCCGTCCCGAAGCAAGGCTCCAGTCTTGTGCAACAAGGTAGTCGTTATTGGTTCCGATAATGCTTGTCGAACGGTTGGCCCCTCCAGCGATCACTGTTGCCGTACCTCGATTTACGGGAGCAACAGCCCGTAAACCGGAGATCTGATTGGCAATTGCGAGAATATCCCGGTCATTGAAATGCTTGGCTTCGCTGCTCGCCCGGCCAGGTCCCCACTGCCCGGGACGCACGAAGAGCGTGTTGGTCCCGAGCCTTGAAAGCTCGGACTGTACCTGGGCTGTGGTGCCATTGCCGATGGTCACCATGGCAATGACGGCTGCAACACCAATCACGACACCAAGAACGGTCAGGAACGAACGCATGAGATTGCGCCGAATGGCGCGCCAGGCAAGTTTTGCCGTTTCAAAGAACATGGGCATGCCCTTCAGCCTGCAAGTCGTCACTGGCCAGATGACCATCGACGAAGCGAAGAAGGCGTTTGCCGAATGCCGCAATGTCTTCTTCGTGAGTTACCATGATGACGGTGATGCCGCGTTCGCTGTTGAGCCTCGAAATCAGATCCATGATCTCCCGACTGGTCCTGGTATCGAGATTGCCGGTCGGCTCGTCGGCGAGGAGAACCGCGGGATCCGTGACGATGGCGCGGGCGATGGCGACACGTTGCTGTTGTCCTCCCGACAATTCCTGCGTCGTGTGACCCTCGCGACCCTTCAGCCCCACCTGTTCGAGCGCCTTCATGGCACGCTCGCGCCGTTCGCTCGACGCCATGCCCCTGTAGACGAGAGGAAGTTCGACATTTTCAACAGCCGAAGTCCGCGCCAGAAGGTTGAAGCCCTGAAAGACAAAGCCCAGCATGTGCCGACGCAACATCGTCAACTGGCTCCGGTTGAAGCCGCTTGTAGCGATCCCCTGATAAAGATAATCGCCGGTGGTTGGTACATCGAGGGCACCAATGATGTTCATTGCCGTCGATTTTCCGGACCCCGACGGTCCCATGATCGAGACGAACTCACCGGCATCGATTGTCAGGTCTATGTGATCAAGCGCCCGGATGGTGGCCTCACCACGCCCATAGAACTTGGATACCTGACGGAATTCGATCAATGGCGTCTGCGTCATGTCATCATCAGCCATTGCGTGCGATGGAATCTGTGATGACGAGATCGCCTTCTTCCAGCGCACCTGAACGTATGACGGTCGATTGACCGTCGGTCGGCCCAACCTCGACACTCACCTGCACCGGAGCGCCATTTTGCAGTATCCAGACGTTGCGGGCTCCTCTTGTTCCGTCGCCGTCGCGGTTGCGTGCACCGCGACCCATGCGCGGAGCCCTGAAGAGACGCGTCAGAATGCTGCCGCCGCGTTCGTTGGCAGATGGCGGCGCGTAGCGCAGGGCGGCATTGGGAACCAGAAGCGCATCTTCAACCGATTCGACGACGATGTCGGCCGTGGCTGTCATTCCGGGTCTGAGCAGAAGGTCATCGTTGTCGACCGTCAAAATTGCCTTGTAGGTCACCACGTTGGAAACCGTTTCGGACGCAAAGCGGATCGTCTGGATTTCGGCAGGGAAGACCTGATCAGGATAGGCGTCAACGGAAAATGTCGCCTCCTGGTCCTCGCGAACCTTGCCGACATCGGCTTCGTCTACGGCAACCTGGAGTTCCATCCGGCGCAGATCACCAGCAATCGTGAACAGGACAGGCGCATTGAGGGACGAGGCAACAGTCTGGCCCGGCTCTGCATCGCGTGTAAGGATGACGCCATCGATGGGCGACACGATCTTCGACTTGGCGAGATTGACTTCAGCAAGACGCAGGCTCGCCTCTGCAGATTCAACGGCTGCCGCGCTGACCGCCTTTGATGCGACGGCGCCTTCATGCGCGAAACGTGCCGTATCAAGTTCCTGCTGACTGGTGACACTTCGCCCGGCAAGGCCCGTCAGCCGGTCAAACGTCGTTTTGGCGGAGGCAACTTCAGTCTCCGCCTTCAGGAGATTGGCGCGCGCAGATGCAAGTTGGGCGCGGGCATTTTCGACGTCTGCCTGAAGCTTGCTCGTATCGAGTTGTGCAAGAACGTCGCCTGCGTTCACGGTCGAGTTGTACGTCACATTGACGCCGCGGATCGTCCCCGACAGCTCGCTTGAAATATCCACCTGGTCTGTTGGCTGAACAGACCCGGTTGCGGTCACGATGACCTGTAGGTTGCCACGTTCAGCCGTTCCGGTTGTATGATTGTATGCTGGGCCGTCGCCCTGCAGGGCGATATAAGCACCGATACCAGCCGTGACTGCCACAAGCAGTCCAAGCGTCCACAAAACCTTGCGGCGCCGTGGTCGTGCGCTCTGTGTGGCCAGAATTGCTGCAAGATCCGGTACCGGAGTCGTCTTGTTGTCGGCAATGTCCGTTTCAGCTTTCACTTGCAGATCCTCGTTCGCAAGGCGTTCGCTCATGCTGATTGTGAAGCAGAACCCTGCCCACATCAAAAGCCGCGATATGACCCGCAATGACATGTACGACGATGAAAACCAACTTAAACTTCCGTAAGGTGGGCTGCCAACCGATCTGTCCTTTAGCTTTCATCGCGAATGTTCGACGCAAATATCGTGCATCATCCTTTTCAGCATTTCTGTGTTGGAGGCAGCATGGTTGCGCATCCGCCATGGGCTGTACGGTAAAGGATCAGGCTTCGGGACATCCGAAACAGATTGATGTTCCTGTCATTGCGTATTTCGCGCACAAGGATCGCAACCCGTTCGTGCAAAATCCCTCAGTCAGGTGCGCTTGCCGTTGCAGGCGGTGTGGGAACGCCGAACCGTTCCGGGAGGAATGCCGTCTCAACTGATTGTCCTGCCAGTCTATCCGACTTGCTGTCCGTTCGATTGTTTAATGGCCAAAGGGACGCGCCCAGGACAAAGGCTGCCAGCAGAAATGTAAATGTGAAAAGGATCGTTTTGGTGGTCACGGCGTCACCTCTTGAAATATAACGACCCCGCAGCCGGTTTCGTTCCAGCAGCATTCAAAGGTGAGGGATGACGGATGGAGCCACTTTCAGCTCTCCTTCGCCATCTCCATGGGGGAGGCCAGGATATCAACATGTCCTATTGATCGATCGACATATTTGAACGCCAGAATGCTTAGTACCGATGCGAGCAGGACCACGAAAATGATGCGCATGCACGACTCCTTCGGGCGTCAAAACCCGCAAAGGTCGGGCTCGGTTCCTCTGAAGGGCAATTAGTCGAGTGATAGTGGCGCTTGTGCATCACCTGGCTTGCACGAGTGGTCCACTAAGACCTTCCAATCCACGCCTTGACATATGCACTGTCGGAAAATGCAGGGCCGCAAAGTCTGCCACATTGACGGTTCGCCGCAACTGGAAGGCTTGCGAAAGAAGGCCCGACCGGATTGGCGGAAACCGAGCGGACCTTCTCGCTTCCAGTGCTCCAACTATTCTGTATTGAAGCGCGTATATTATGTGCATCTAATAGTTACGGAATGTTTACCGGCAGGCGCCTCAACGGCGTGGCGCGGATGAGGTTTTTGCATGTTGATCGGCTTTGGAGGCAGGGAGCAACGCTGGGCAATAAGACAAGCCCGATACAAAACGCATCGGGCTTCATGGATGAAGCTTAGACGTTCAAAGCTTATTCGATGACTTGAACCACGGCACGTGTCGTGGGGTCGACGATCACCCGGCGTTCATTAACGTAGGTATAGGCATATTCGGGTGCCTCCGGAACGGGGGTCAGGACAACCGTCTGTGGCAGTGGCTGGCCAACGACTATTTCTTGCTCCACGATGACAGGCTCCGGTGGCAAGGGTTGCTCACGCACATATGTTACAACCTGGTCTGGTGGCGGGTCGATGGCTGTGCCGATCACCGCTCCTGCAACTCCACCGACTGCGGCACCGACAGGCCCTCCGACGATCGCACCCGTCACTGCACCGCCAGCCGCACCGCTTGCGGTGCCTTCCTGAGCGCTTGCACCGGTGCCAAGCATCGCGATTGATGCAACTGCGATTACAAGTTTGTTCATGGCCATCTCCTTTCGGTTAAGAGTGGCCACCAAACAAAGTCGCCAGACATTCGTTCCCGGAGAAGGTCATCATCGTTGTGGCGATAAGGGGCAAAAGCCCCCTCTATCGACCGTTTATGGCTGCGTCACCCCCGGATCCGTTACGGAGTTCACGTCCGTAGATCCTGGCTTTTGCGTCAGGGTGCCTGGGGAACAGCCGGACTTGAATCAGATTTCGACAACCTGGTTGAATTTCAGATTTGCGCTCCATCTATATGCATAGAAGGAGACCAAATTGACCCGTGTTCCAGACGTTCTGCCATCTCATGAACAGACCAGCGTCGTATCTGACGCCCTAATTGAATGGTGCGCACAGAACTCCATTGACCCGGAAGGTCCTCGCGGCCGTGCCGTCGCGCACGCAATGAATGCAATGTACCAAAGTGGGAAGATCTGGCGCCATGAACTTATGGCATATGGCAAGCCGCGGGTTCCGAGATTGGCAGTATTGCCTACCCGGTGATATCGGTGATCATTGCGGGTGGTGGATGCGGGGCGCAGGACGATGTCGTCGGCACTTCAAAGGCCAGGATCCTCTGGTGCCTTCGAGCATTTGTGGAATCGGTTTCTTGAAACCGAATTTGCCACTGTTCTGCACGAACTGAATGAGCAACTACCGAGCAGGACATTTTTTCGCGCGTCTGCATGTACGATCCTGGTCAGCTTGACGAGCCATTGAGAAACGGGTGCGGAAACATTGTTTGCATGGCGCAGTCATGCCTGCATTGCTTTCGTGGGACCTGGTTGTCGGAACATTAGAAGTGGCAAGCGGTTTGGTCGTTTTTCCGCAGGAGGAAATGCGATGAAGATTGAACTCATTTCAGTGATCATTGGTGGCCTGGTCGTGGTCCCGGCGAACCCTGCCTTGGCAGATTGTGTAGACATGAGCGCATCTGCGGCCGGTCAGTCTGAGACGGGAATGTCAAAAGACGGCACTCACGCTCCGCTCGAAAATAAGGATGAAACACAAGCACAGCCGGGGCCGGCCACGGGAACGACAACCACAAGCTCAGATATGGCCGCGAAATCACCTGAGAAGGACGGGAGCAACCTGCCAATGGGTGAAAGCCCGGATCTGGCGACATCCGGGCAGGACGCTCAAGCCCAGCAGGAGGGCGGCAAGTCGGCTGGTGCGGTCGCGCAGAAGTGCTAGATAAAACCTCTGACGTCCGGGCCTTGCTTTTGCCGGTCGTTCGACGGGATAGACCGATGTCGGGGCAATGAACCCGGATCAAGGAATGATCTGTCGCTGATCATGAACTATGTATGATGGTCGTTCGGCGTTGCTCGTAACACTGACTGCAAGCTTTTTAGCCCCTGGAATCAGGATGGCTTGGAGGCGTTGATGGATCCATCGCGTTGGCTGCTACGGTATGCCAACCAGCTAGCTGATCCCGTCAGGCCATAACAGTCGGAGGGCACACCGGGGGTAATGGGGGGAAGGTGCACCCTCCTAGCACCGTAACCGGCACTACAGCATTAATGATCGTGAAACGTGAAGGTTCCGCTCCATGCGAAAGTGTGATTTTTTACATGCCAAAGGGCAGTCATAAATCTCAATGGTTTCTAATCAGCCTCTAGTGAAAAATGTCAACATGCACCGGTAGGCAACTGTATTAATAGGTAAATTTTAATCCAGTTGTTTGCGGAAAGCTGGCGTCATATCAGATTGAGACATCCATCCCGTCGTTGAGGCTGTGGACGTAGCCCACACCAGCCCTTACTACGGTGCCGCCTGAAGCCGTTCAGCCAACCGGGCTCGATTGAGCGCCAGCGCGACATCTGATGGTGACCAATCCCCATGCCATTCAATCGGGATGCCGATCAGCAGTCCCGCGAGGTTTGTGAAGTTCGGCGCGTAGCCGCGCCTTAGCATCTCGCAGATCAGTTCTTCCTGCCGCTTGGCCAGATAGCCAAGACGCGGATAGAAGAACCGGATATGGCCCGGGCCGAGCAAATATTCCGCCGGATTGCGCCGATCATCCGGCTTTTCTCCTCGCGCAATTGCTGCACGCACGAGGCCGAAGATGCGCGGAAGCTCCCGATATTCCGCAACCAGATGGGGCCCGGTGAGTTCAGCGGCCGGGACGCAGTTGATGCGTGTCACGTGGGCGAAGTTCCGGTTGGTGAGAAGTATCCAAGGCCCGAACTATCATTCAGCTGCGAGCATGTCGTCCGTTATTTCGCGCCCCGTGTGCACGGGTGTAATCAGGTTCGTCAGGTCAAACTTTTGTGCCTTGGCCTCGGCCAGGTATTCCTGAAGCGTCTGGAGGGGGAGGCTGGGCGTCCGAGAAAGCACCCAGAGATACCTCCGGTCCGGTGTTCCGACCAGGGCGGTTGTGTATTCGGGGTTAATCTTGAGCACCCAATAGTCGCCTTCGGTGAAGGGCAGCCATCGAAGGCCGGCAGGAAGAAAAGAGACCTTCAGCCGTGAATTGGCATCGTCAACGGGCCTTGCCTCGCCAATGGCCTGGGTAGGCTTGCCTTCCGCGTTGAAGCAGCGATTGTCGACCCTGACCTTGCCGGCGCCATTGAGCGAATAGTTCGCGGTGATGTCTGTGGCGGCTTCGTCCTCATATTTAAGAGGCAGACGGCAGATCTCGTACCAGCGTCCCAGATAATGATCGAGGTCAATTCGGGTGACTGCGGTTACATCGGTCATGCGTTACTCCTTCAAACAGCAGCAGGAACGCGGTGAAAGCAATTGCGGTTCCGAACCGGGCGTCGTCTACGATGTCCGTATGCTCAGGTAGGCAAGGTTCTGTCTCAAAGCTTGAGCGGCTGGGCTCTGGTCGGTCGTGGCCGAAACAGCACGTCTCGTGGCAATAAATTGGCAGGCACCAACGACCAGTATTGCAAAAGCCGCCAGCCAGCCCAGAAACGATGCAAAGGTGTCCATGCTGTCACCTCATCGATCGGCGTTATCGGTTTGTCGCAATCTGCATGGATGATCCGGTGGTGCCCATTGAGCAATAACACGCCATTGCCGCGAGCAGTCCAAAGCCCGGTTTGGCGGCGTGCTGATGGTCGCCGGCAATTCCATCGCGATTCCAGAGGAGCATTTCATCTGATCGGCATGGTCTCGTTGCGGGTGGTAATATGCTTTCGATCGGTCTAGCTCGCTTTTGCAGATTGGCCTTTTGATGGCCAAATAGCCTTCCGCCTCCAGACAGCGCAGGATCGCCTGGTCGCGCGCATACAGATCTTCCGTAGATGCGGTCGCCATTGCCTCATCCGCAACAGCCTTGCACTGTCGGAATGCCGTCTGCCTTTCCGGAGCCGTCGTTCCTGGTTTGAAGCTCACATATGTCTGCTCTGAGCGGCAGCCCGCGAGCAGACACAATGCGAATACTGCCAGACATTTCATTTGTCGGACCCAAAAAATCGAAAACCCATTACCGTCTATAGTG
>JAEWDP010000133.1 GCA_023390055.1 Pseudomonadota bacterium
CAGCAGAAGCAGGAAAACCAGATCAAGGCAATCCGTGGCTTCATTGCACAAGGTGTCGATGCCATCCTGATAGCACCGGTCGTTGCCACCGGCTGGGATTCGGTTCTTGAAGAAGCCAAGGAAGAACAGATCCCGGTAATCCTGCTTGATCGTCAAATCGAGTCCCCTGAAGAACTCTACCTGACAGCCGTAACCTCCGACCAGGTCCATGAAGGCAAGGTCGCAGGCGACTGGCTTGTTCAAGACGTCGGCGACAAGGATTGCAAGGTTGTCGAACTCCAGGGCACGACCGGTTCCTCGCCTGCCATCAACCGTAAGAAAGGCTTTGAAGAAGCCATTGCGGGTCATGACAACATCAAGATTGTGCGTTCGCAGACCGGCGACTTCACCCGCACCAAGGGCAAGGAAGTCATGGAAAGCTTCATCAAGGCCGAAGGTGGTGGCAAGGACATTTGCGCAGTCTACGCCCATAATGACGACATGGCCGTTGGTGCCATCCAGGCCATCAAGGAAGCCGGCCTGAAGCCGGGTTCGGAAATCAAGATCGTCTCGATTGATGCCGTTCCAGACATCTTCAAGGCCATTGCCGATGGTGAAGCAAATGCGACAGTCGAGTTGACACCCAACATGGCCGGCCCGGCCTTCGACGCACTGGAAGCATTCCTCAACGACAAGACCGAGCCGCCAAAGTGGATCCAGACGGAATCCAAGCTTTATACGGCTGCGGACGATCCGATGAAGGTCTACGAAGAAAAGAAGGGCCTCGGCTACTGATAAAGCCGCAGGAGGTCACTTACCTCTCCTGACAACATTGACCGGAGCTGCCTGAACGTAGCTCCGGTTATCGGTCGCAGGGACCTTCATCATGGAAACCATTCCACTTCTTCAAGCCCGTGCCATTGGCAAGAGCTTCTTCGGCAACAAGGCGCTGGACGGGGTCGACTTTACGCTTCTCAAGGGCGAGATCCATGCCCTTCTGGGTGAAAATGGCGCTGGAAAATCAACGCTGATCAAGGTTCTGACCGGTGTCTATAGCCGCGATCAGGGTACAGTCGAACTGGACGGCATGGACATCAGGCCGGCAAGCGTCGCGGACGCACAGGATTTGGGCATCGGCACCGTCTACCAGGAAGTCAATCTGCTTGAGAACCTGACTGTGGCCGAAAACCTCTACCTCGGTCGCCAGCCACGCCGTTTCGGTCTCGTCGACAAGGCCGAGATGCGCCGTCGTTCCACCGCCCTTCTTCAGGGATACAGCCTCGACATCGACGTCGATGCCCTGCTCTCCTCCTATTCGGTAGCGATCCGCCAGATCATCGCCATCGCGCGAGCCGTCGACCTGTCCGGCAAGATCCTGGTCCTCGACGAGCCGACCGCCAGCCTCGACAGCCACGAGGTCGAGATGCTCTTTACTGTCTTGCGGCGGCTGCGTGACCAGGGGCTAGGCATCATCATCATCACGCACTTTCTCAACCAGGTATACGCGGTCGCAGACCGGGTAACGGTCCTGCGCAATGGACGGCTCGTTGGAAGTCGCGAGATCGCAGACCTTCCCCGCATGGAACTGATTTCCATGATGCTCGGTCGCGAATTGCAGCAGATCACGCACGAGCACCATGGTGTGGACGAGACCGGTTATGCGGAAGAAGCACCGATCCGCTTTTCCAACTACGGCAAACGCGGCAGCGTTGCGGCATTCGACCTGGATGTAAGGCCAGGCGAAGTCATCGGTATTGCCGGCCTGCTCGGTTCCGGGCGAACCGAGACCGCCTTCCTTCTTTTCGGCATCGATCATGCCGACACCGGAACAGCCCATATCGACGGCCAGCAAGTGCGCATTGCTTCTCCCGAAGCCGCGATCGCGAACGGCTTCGGCTTTTGCCCGGAAGATCGCAAGACCGACGGCATCATCGGCGACTTCTCCGTCAGCGACAATATCGCCCTGGCACTCCAGGCCCGCCAGGGTTGGGCAAAGCCTCTTTCGTCACGCCAGAAGACAGCGCTTGCCGAACAGTTCATCAAATCGCTCGACATCCGCCCCGCAGATCCTGAACGACCGATCAAGTTCCTGTCGGGCGGCAACCAGCAAAAAGCGATACTCGCGCGCTGGCTTGCGACCGAGCCTCGCCTTCTGATCCTTGATGAGCCGACCCGCGGCATTGATATCGGCGCCCACGCCGAAATCCTGAAGATGATCGAGGAGCTTTGCGACAATGGCATGTCCCTGATCGTCATTTCCTCGGAGCTGGAAGAGCTTACGGCTGTCGCCCACCGCGTCATTGTGCTTTCGGACCGGCGTCATGTCGCGGAGCTGAAGGGAGAAGCGATTACGACGGACAACATCATCCAGGCAATTGCCGGACACACGCAGACGGAGGCCGCCTGATGAACGCCATTTCCCGCCGTCTGCGCCGCATCGCCCCACAGCTGGCGGCACTTTTTGTCATCATCGCACTTGTCAGTCTGATCTCGCCGGGCTTCTTGAACATCACATTCCAGAACGGTCGTCTCTATGGCAGCCTGATCGATGTCCTCGTTCGCGCGGCCCCGGTGGCACTCCTTGCGATCGGCATGACACTGGTGATTGCCACGCGCGGCATCGACCTGTCGATCGGTGCCGTCATCGCCATTTGCGGTGCCGTCGCGGCGAGCCTGATCACCAACGGTCATCCACTGGTTGTCGTGATCTTCGTTTCGCTTGGCGTCGGACTGGCATGTGGGCTTTGGAACGGCATCCTGGTTGCCCTTCTGGACATCCAGCCGATCATCGCGACACTGATCCTGATGGTCGCTGGACGCGGTATCGCGCAACTCATCACCGAAGGCGTCATCTTGACCTTCAACAATGAGAGTTTTGCGGCACTCGGCTCCGGTTCGTTTGCAGGAGTACCCCTGCCCGTCCTCATCTGGATTGCGGCAGCCCTCTTCGTCGGCATTCTCGTTCGCAAGACGGCACTCGGCTTTCTCATAGAAGCGACCGGCATCAACCGGCGGGCCGCAACACTTGCGGGCATCCGGGCCCGTATCCTTTTGTTTTTCGTCTACGGCATATCCGGGGTGATGGCAGCGGTTGCAGGCCTCATCGTGACGGCGGACATCCGTGGTGCAGATGCCAACAATGCCGGTCTGTGGCTGGAACTCGATGCAATCCTGGCTGTCGTCATTGGCGGCACCTCGCTCAACGGTGGACGCTTTTCCATTCTTGCATCACTGATCGGTGCCCTGATCATCCAGTCGATCAACACCGGCATCCTGGTCTCAGGCTTCCCACCGGAATTCAACCTGGTCATCAAGGCCGGCATCATCATCATTGTGCTGACCCTTCAGTCGCCGGCAATCGGCACGCTGTTCAGCTTCCTGTTGGCTTCGCGTCATGCAGCATCTGCGACAAAGGTTGAGAGAACGGTCCAATGATCCACACGCGCAATCTGCCCTTCATTGCTGCGCTGGCAATCTTCCTGATCGCCTATGCAGCCTGTATCGTCCAGTTTCCAAACATGCTGTCGACACGTGTCCTCGGTAATCTTCTGACAGATAATGCCTTCCTCGGCATTGCAGCCGTTGGCACGACATTCGTGATCCTGTCTGGCGGCATCGACCTGTCGATCGGTTCGGTGATCGCTTTCACGAGCGTCTTCGTGGCGGTCATGGTGGGCTCTCTTGAGATCAACCCGCTCATCGCGTTTGCAGCAGTGCTCGCAATAGCCACGATCTTCGGGGCCGCCATGGGTCTGATGATCCGCTTTCTTTTCATTCCGCCTTTCGTCGTGACGCTTGCCGGGATGTTCCTGGCACGCGGTGCCGCATATCTCATTTCAACCGCATCCGTACCAATTTCTCATCCGGTTATCGATGCAATCCAGGGCTTTTACTTTCGCTTCCCGGGGGGCGGCAGGTTGACGGCAATGGCCATGCTGATGATCCTGGTCTTCATTGCTGGCATCCTGCTGGCCAGTCGCACCCGTTTTGGTGCCAACGTCTACGCACTTGGAGGAAACCAGCAGTCTGCAGAGCTGATGGGCGTCCCCCTGACCAGCACAACGATCGGGATCTACGCATTGTCCGGCTTTCTCTCGGGCCTCGCCGGCATTGCCTATACGCTCTACACCTCCTCGGGATACTCGCTCGCGACGGTTGGCGTCGAGCTCGACGCAATCGCCGCGGTGGTGATTGGGGGTACACTGCTGACCGGTGGCGCCGGCCTTGTCGCCGGAACGTTTATCGGCATACTTATACAGGGGCTCATCCAGACCTACATCGTCTTCGACGGTACACTCTCCTCTTGGTGGACAAAGATCGTGATCGGCATCCTTCTGTTCACCTTCATTGTCCTGCAGCGCGCAATCGTGTGGTATTCGGATAGACGCCTGGCCGAAGGACGCCTGAAGGAGGCTTGATTGGGGCTGCTCGAGACGACAATTTCCGGACGCAAGCGACGTGGTAGCCATGCGCATGTCGTCACCGAGCTTGGGAGCGCGATCGTCTCGGGACGCATAAAGGAAGGCTCTATCCTTCCTGGGGATGCGGAACTTCTGGCGCGCTTCGGGGTCTCGCGCACAGTACTGCGAGAGGCCATGAAAACGCTTGCTGCCAAGCGGCTTGTGGCACCGAAGGCGAAGGTCGGTACAAGAGTGGTCGATCGCGCCAGCTGGAACTTTTTTGACGCTGACGTGCTTGGCTGGCGGTGCGACGCCGGACTGGACTTCGAATTTATCGAGCATCTGGCAGAAATGCGCATGGCACTCGAACCGGCGGCAGCCGCTGCAGCCGCCCTTCGTGCCGGCAGTGACGATATTGTCGAGCTTTATGCCATTGCGGCCAGGTTTGACGATCTGAGCCACACGCCGGAAACGATCGCCAAGGTTGATCTCGATTTTCATCTTGCGATCGCACGCATGTCGGGAAACCCCTTCATGCGCTCCGCAAGCGCCATCGTCGAGGCGGCATTGGCGATTTCATTCCAGCTGTCGTCACCTGCCGCGTCACCGGAAAAGATCGATGAAGTCGCCACGAACCACCTGCGTATTGTGCACGCAATAGCGTCACGCGATCAGGACAAGGCAACCGTCGCCATGCGTCATGTCATCGACGTCGGTCGCACTCGCACCATCGCATCACTGGCGACAACCGGTTCCACCTCCGGTCAGCCGTGGTGAGCGGGTCTCAAGGGCTGTGAACTGATGTCCAGTTCGATGACGCTCATTATGTCGTCCGGATTCCGGCTGCATCGGCAATGATTTCAAGCGAGCGCAGTCGTTTCGCATGATCATAGATGTCGCTGACAATGATGAGTTCGTCTGCTCCGGTCTCGGTAATGAGTGCCTCCAGACCTTCGCGCACCGTCTCGGGCGAGCCGATGATGGAGCGGGAAAGCATCGATAATGCCTGCATTTTCTCACGCGGTGTCCAGTAGTCCTCGATATCGTCGATCGGCGCCTGGGTAAGACCCCGCTCTCCCCTGAAGATATTGGCGAACGACATCTGCTGGCTTGTAGCAAGGCGTTTCGCCTCGGCATCCGTTTCCGCAGCGATGATGTTGACGCCAACCATGGCGTAGGGACGGTCGAGTTGCTCAGATGGCTTGAACCGGCTCCGGTAAATTTGAAGCGCTTCATTCAGGAGCTGGGGCGCAAAATGAGAGGCGAAAGAATAAGGAAGACCCAGTTCCGCTGCCAGCATGGCACCGAACTGGCTCGACCCCAGTATCCAGAGCGGCACATTGGTCCCGGCGGCCGGAACAGCTTCGATGCGTTGATTTGGCCCCGCAGCTGCGAGGAACGCCTGAAGTTCAAGAACATCTTGAGGAAAATTATCTGAATTGCCCGGTGCCCGCCGCAAGGCGCGAAGCGTCATCTGGTCGGTACCAGGTGCGCGACCCAGCCCAAGATCGATCCGCCCGGGAAATAGCCGCTCCAGCGTGCCGAACTGCTCGGCAATGACATAAGGAGCATGGTTGGGCAGCATGATGCCACCGGCACCCACCCGGATGGTGTTGGAGCCGCTGGCAATATGGGCAATCACGATCGAGGTCGCTGCGCTGGCGATACCGGGCATGTTGTGATGTTCGGCCACCCAGACCCGATTATAGCCCCAGCGCTCGGCATGAGCGGCAAGATCACGCGCATTATCGAGAGCACCTCGGGCATCGGTCTCTTCGGTGACGCGGACGAGTTCGAGGATCGATAGTGGCGTCATCGTTTACTCCTGGTGCAAAGGGCATTACATAGAGTGGAGGCAGTCTCCACTTTCATGGACTGTAAATGGAGACTGCCTCCACCTATGTCAACGGGCTATTTTGAAGCTCCACCTCGACGTGGCGAACCCGTCGAAAAGGAAGTAGTCGTCTTGAGTACTGATCCAGTCCATATCAGAAGCGCTTCGCGCGCAGACGCGCGCCGCAACCGTGACAGCATTCTCAAGACGGCAGCCCGACACTTTGCATCGCGGGGCGTCAACGCCTCCCTTGATGAGATAGCCCGGGAGGCGGGTGTGGGGCCCGGCACGCTCTATCGGCATTTTCCGTCTCGCGAAGCGTTGCTGGCCGCCACACTTATGGACAAGCAGGCAGAAGTCCTGGCCAATGCCGATGCGGCCCGCAAAATCGCCTCTTCCGAGGAGGCGCTCGCGACATGGCTTCGCGCACTGCAGGACTATCTGTGCACCTATGACGGCTTGCCGACCCCTGTTCTGGCAGCGATCAAGGAAGACGCGTCACTGCTGGCACTTTCTTGCGAGAAACTGATTACACTTACCGGCGAATTCCTGTCGCGGGCACAACAGGAAGGTCGCGCACGACCAGCGATAAAGCCTGACGACCTGTTCCTGACGGTGCTGGGTGTCGCGTGGGTGATCAACCGCGCCAAGGTCGATGGCAAGCAGAAAGATGCGCTGGAAGCAATCATCGCCAATGGATATCGCCAACTGCAACCGCCAACTGGCGAGACGAAATAGCCTGCGGTCCGACAGGACAGGTCCGAGGCGACGACAGCGAGAGCCACCTCACGTCTGACAAGCGAATGTCTGGGCTTCCACTACGAAAGACAGACGTTTTGGCGCCCGGTAAAATGAGCAGCCCAACACGTTCGACGCAGACTTCGCCGAGGTCGCCCGGCCATTTAAAGACAAATGCCAAACCATAGTGGACAACTGGGCCAGTTTGAAATGCAGCAAATTTGACTCCTGCCTGATACGCCCTAGTTATTCTCACGGTCCGTCGTGACGGGGGCCAACCGGATCCTTTGGAAACTGGAAGCACCGTCATGTTGTCGTCACACAGGAAATCTCTCAAGCTCACGGCCGTGGCTGCAGCCGCGTCACTGGCACATATCCTTTTCACGCCCGCAAACGCCCAGGACGTGCTGACCGGCGACGCCGCCTTCGGCACATGGGAAACCAACGTCCCGGGCACCCGTCGGCACATTACTGCGGACGCACTTCCGCAGCCGACACTTACCGAAAACGACCCGGAGGCCCCGGATTTCGAGAACATGGCCGAGGTGGTCACGGCGCCGGAAGGGGCGATGCCGAGTGTCCCTGAAGGTTTTGCGGTTGAGGTATTCGCCACCGGCCTGACGCAACCGCGGGTCATCAGAATTGCCCCCAATGGAGACATCTTTGTAGCCGAAAGTGAGGCCGGTCAGGTGTCGATCTTCGCTGCCGACGCGGTCGAAAGCATGCCCGCGGAGCCCGAAACGTTTGTCAACGGCCTCGACCGTCCGTTCGGCATCGCCTTCTATCCGCCAGAGGAACCTGAATACGTCTATGTGGCCGCAGCCAACCAGGTCGTCCGATACCCCTACAAGGCTGGCGACCGCAAGGCGAGCGGCGAGGCTGAAGTTATCATCGCCGACATCCCTACCGAGCGCCACTGGACGCGAGATCTTGCCGTCTCACCAGACGGCACGCGCCTCTTCGTCTCGATAGGCTCGGCCTCGAACGTGGCCGGCGCCATGCCGGAACTGACGGAGGAAGAGATCAAGGCTCACGAGCAGACACACGGTGTCGGGGCTGCATGGGGCGATGAGGAAAACCGTGCTGCCGTGCGGGTCTTCGATCCGGAAGGCGAGAAAGTCAGCAATTTTGCGACAGGGTTGCGCAACTGTTCAGGCATGACGATCCAGCCCGGCACCGACACCCTGTGGTGCACGGGCAACGAACGTGACCATATTGGACCCAATCTCGTTCCCGACTACCTGACAACTATTCGAGAAGGCGGGTTCTATGGCTGGCCCTGGTATTATACCGGGGGCAACGAGGATCCGGCCCACGCTGGCGAACGCCCCGATCTGAAGGACCAGGTGATGGTGCCAGATGTTCTGCTGCAGGCGCATTCGTCGACCATGCAGATTGACTTCTACGACGGCGATGCCTTCCCCGAAGAATACCGTGGAGACGCCTTTGCCACGATGAGGGGATCGTGGAACCGCGAGCTGCGCACCGGATACAAGGTGATCCGCGCCCTCATGGAAAACGGCGAGCCGACCGGCGTCTACGAAGACTTCATGACGGGCTTCGTGCTTGACCCTAATCAGGTTTGGGGTCGCCCTACGGGGCTTGCGATAACGCCGGACGGCGCACTTTTGATCAGCGATGATGCCAACGGAACGATCTTTCTGGTGACTTACGAAGGATCCGAATAGTGGCCTCGATATATTGACTGGATCGAACGATTTCAGTGTCACGAAGATGATGTAAGCGAAAGGCTCGCTCAGGTGGAACGGCGCGCCAGATCGCAACCTCGCAATGCATAGCGTCCCACCACGTGCATGTCAGACATTACGTCAGCCCATCCAATTGAAAACCAGTTAGCCACTTTCCTTGGCCAGCGGCTCCTGATGCGCACCAGGCAAGATATCAAGCACAACTTCTGACGGTCGTGCGAGCCGAGTTCCCATCGGGGTCATGACGAACGGGCGATTAAGCAGGATCGGATCCTTCAGGACCGCTTCAAGAAGCTGGTCGTCCGTCAGTGCCGGATCATCGAGGCCCAACTCGGTATAGGACGTTTCCTTTTCCCTGATTGCCTGTCGCACCGTCAGCCCCGCATCCTTGATCATCTTTGCGAGGCCTGCGCGCGACAGCGGTATCTTCAGGTATTCGACAACTGTCGGTTCAATGCCTGCACTGCGGATCAATGAAAGCGTGTTGCGAGACGTGCTGCAGGCCGGATTGTGGTAGATCGTGACGTCCATTTCCAGGCCCTTTCGGTAATTGAAGAGATGCGGATGACGTACCGCCTACCTACCAGCCTTCAGTGCAGTTGACCATCCAGCCCACCGACATCAACACCGGCACACCGATGACATGAACAATAATAGCAAA
>JAEWDP010000160.1 GCA_023390055.1 Pseudomonadota bacterium
TTCTGTCATGGTGACGCCGGGTGAAGGGTGTCCAAGCCATTCGATCTCTCCGTATTTCTTGCAGAATACAAAGAATCTGATTGCCGCCCTTCACTCAACCCCCTCCCATTCTTGGACAGACACTCAGGTGCATTGTGGCCACGATAGCCAGCATCTGCCAGGATACGGGAAACTTCATTGCCGATCATCTTCTCCAGGTCGGGAATGACGGCCTTGAGCGTGTGACCGTCATAAGGGTTTCCGGGCAGCGCCAAGGCATGCACGGCAAACTGACCGCCTTTGGAGCGCTTCAATGTGGTCGCGATTGATGCCTTGACGCCGAACTCGTAGGGCCGGTGTGCCTTGCCCTTGCCGATGCATTCAACTTCATCAGCATGAAGGCTGTAGATCTTGCGCCCACGCTGACGCTGCTTTTGCTCCAACACCGTCTTTGCCTGATAGAGCATCCATGCGAAATCGGCCTTGAGATCCTCGTTGCCGGCAATGAGCCGCTCGATATCACGGACAACCCGACCCAGATATGTCCCTATCTTGCGCCGTGCCTTGTTGGCACGTTTGAATTGCTTGGCATGTGCGTAACGCTGGCATTGGATCAGCGCATATTTGCCGACCCGTTCATAAGTTTGCCGCAACTTCAGTCCGGACTTTTTTGCCTGCTTCACAAGACGTTCGCGTGCCCGGTGAAGCAGCTTCGCATCTGTCGGGAACATCACATTCTTTGGCTGCACAGTGGTGTCAACGATGATCTGGCGGGTGTCTTGCGGCTTCATTGCACCGGTCTTGACCGCCACCGACAGGCTTTCCTGCAGAAGTGTCTTGATGCGTTTGTCTCCCATGCGCTGGCGCCAGCGTGTCATCGATGAGCGATCAAAAGGTGGGGCGTGCTGGAAGAAGACCTCGCCGCAGAAGAACTGAAAATAGGGAGACTCGCGGTAACGAGCCCTGATTGCATCATCGGATAGATTGTAGGTGAATTTGAGAATTGCCAGCCCCACCATCAGCCGGGTTGGCAGCGGTGGGAGACCTGGGCCATCGGAATAAACGTCCCCAAACTGTTTTTCCAGGACCTCCCAGTCGATGGTCTGTGCCAAGAGCACCAGCTCGTGCTTCATGTCGATGATCTGATCGAGGCGGGACCGAAACAGGTCACCTTCACCGATGTCGCGTCGTTCAACAGGTTTGCTCATCTGTCGGCTCCGATTCATCCACTACAGCCAGTGAATCAGACCCAGAAATGTAGTCAACCTTGAAGATGAAATTGCAAGAAAACGGGCTGAAAACCCACTGAAACTTGCAATTCCTATCGTTCAGAAACCAAGGATACAGCTGTAACGTCAGTGACTTGTGAATACTTCACGTTCGACTAATTTGCGTAGCGGAATGGAAACCGGCGCTTAAACTGCCGTCGCCCCCACGACCGGAGCCGTCTATACAGCAACGTTGAAACCTGAAAAAAGGCAAAGAAAAAGCCTGCTACCCCTTACGGGTCGCTTCCGAAGAAACTCAACGTAAGTGTGCAGGCGTTGTTGGATTAAACATATGCAGTGCCATTGGAGATGTCAATGCGCATCTGCACGCTTCTTGACTCCATGACGGAGAATGCGGACGCAACTCTCCAATAACTATTGACCTAGCCACAGGCCCCTTCCGATTGAACCGAATAGTATAATCGAGATTGGTCGCAACAGTGTATCTTCGAATTCTCCTTGTGCAATTGATGCCGTATGAGCAAAAATCTCCTTCGGATACGCGCCGCTGCGGATAAAGGGACATATGCCCTGCAATGGACGTAAGCGGTTTGCTTCACTCTTCTGGGGTCTGCAAACACTTGTCTATTTCGGAATTTATCGTCGTCCAAATCGGATTTTAAGCTCGTCTCATCCGGATTGTTGTCGTCTACATCGGAAAAGTAGGGAAAGGGATCGAAACATCCAAAAATGCCCACCCGCTCCTCCGCCAGTCCAGCACCGATGCCGGTTCACTCCCACGATCATTGCGTCAACGAAAGATAGTGCCTGTAGCGGTCATAGTGATTGACGACATCTGTAATCACCTGCTCGACATCATAACCGTGTATATCATAGCCTCTGCTTCCATGGGCCAGAAACACTTCAGCTCTATAATATCTGTTTCTCCCTCCCTCACCGCGTGCGGCATCAGTCAACGCAAAGGCTGGTATCGGCTTGCTGACAGAGCGGACTTCATAGATGAAATCCACCGTCTTTTCGCCATGTGGAATGGTCATTCGCAGTCCATCTTCCGTCGGCTCGACAGTTGCTTCCAGGTTGCGTTTCTTCATTTCTTCCACGACGGCATCAAACGCCTTTTGAACGGTCCCGTTGATATAGGAGACCACTTGCTGGCGTCCCGGATGGCTGATGATCGCCCCAAGTCGACGACGCCACAGATAGCGACCTTCCGTTGGGACAAGCGGCGCAGGCGGCAGGCTCGCACTGACAGAGCGCACACCCTCGTCATTTAAAGCCTTCCAGATCCCGAAACACATCAGCACCATGACGATGGACAGCGGTAGTGCGGCGATGACGGCCGCCATTTGTACGGCTGCCAGTCCCCCCGCCAAAAGCAGGCAGGCGGCGACAGATCCACAAACCAGCGCCCAGAAGACCCGAAGCCAAAGTACCGGCTCCTCCTCACCTTGCGAGGTAATCATCGCAATGACCAGGGCACCAGCATCAGAGGCGGTGACGAAATAGACTGCAACAAGAACACCCGTAATTCCGGCCAGCAAGGTCGACCAGGGAAGATACTCGAAAACCGTAAACAGCGCGATTGGCATATTGTCTGCCACGGTGGTCGAAATGTTTCCGTCTGCAACGTTCAGATCCAGCCAGATCGCCAGATCACCAAAGATCGTAAACCAGATGAAGCTGAAACCGGCAGGTGCAAAAAGGACCCCGGTCAGAAACTGCCGGATCGTGCGCCCGCGTGAGACCCGCGCAATGAACATGCCGACGAAAGGTGACCAGGAGATCCACCACCCCCAATAAAACAAGGTCCAGGTACCGACCCAATCGGTAGGCTCATAGGCATAGATATGAAAGGTGCGCGAGACAAAACCATTCAGATAAAGTCCGATGTTTTCGACAAATGCCTGCAACAGGAACCGTGTTGGACCAAGTGCAAGGATGAGCCCCATCAAGATGAAAGACACGATCAGGATCAGTTCGCTGAGCCGCCGGATCCCGTTATCGAGCCCTGTCGCAACCGTAAGGGTCGCAAGACATGTCACAATCACGATCAGCACAATCTGGACGGTCAGGCTCTGTTCCAGACCAAAGAGATAGGCACCCGTCGCATTGAGTTGTGCGACCCCGAGGCCGAGTGAAGTTGCCAGACCGGCAAGCGTGCCAACTACCGCAAATATGTCGATCACGTCGCCGATGGGACCCTTGACCCGATCCCCGAGAAACGGCCTGAAGGCAGAGCGGATCACCAATGGTTCGCCCTTCCTGTAGCCAAAATAGGCAAGAGCAAGACCGATGACGGCGTAGATCGCCCAGGCATGGACGCCCCAGTGGAAAAATGTGATCTCCAGGGCATCGCGGGCAGCCTGCGCAGATCTCGGAGCTGCATCTGGAGGAATGGAAAAGTGCGTGATCGGCTCTGCGACACCGTAGAACACGATCCCGATCCCCATCCCGGCACTGAACAGCATCGCGACCCAGGTGCCGTAGCTGTAATCAGGACTGGATTCATCAGGCCCAAGTCTGATCCTGCCCAGTGGACTGATCGCGATCCATAAAAGAAAAATGACAAAGCCGCCAACGGCCAGCATGTAGAACCAGCCAACCTCCATCACGATCCAGTTGTTTGCGCCCTCAAAGAGATCTGCGGCGGTCTTAGGAGCAATGACGGCGAAGAAGATCAGCCCGAGCGAAATTGCAGCTGACCCATAAAAGGATATCGGCGAAATGCCGGGCAACAGTGGCTTCCCAAGGGTCCATCTCCGGTTCACCTCTTCTAAATTCAGTTCCGGCGATATGGTTGCATCGCCATCAGGGCGATCTTCAATCTGGTTAATTCCCCGGGAACAGGACACGCAAACCAGGTTGTTGGATAACGGGGCGTCGCGCAAAACCGACAGGGGTACGGGAACCTTGGAGAAGATCCTGGCGCTCGAAGCAAGACCCGCCGCAATGGCGCCGCTATCGGGCCATGACAAGACGTGCTAGGCTTCAAACTGTCAGGAGATTGCTTCCCATGAGTGGTGATACCAGACTGCCCGCGAAAAACGTTTCTTTCACCAGGCGCGAAACAATTGCACTCGGCTTTTGTCTCTGTTGCCTGCCCGCGCGCGGCTTCGGTGCACAACCTGCATCAATGAATGATGTCGGCAATGGTCTTTTCATTCGCGAGGCACCGCATCAAGAAGCCACGAAATCCAACAAGGGTGGCATCGCCAATATCGGCTTCATCACAGGACGCGACAGCGTGCTTGTTTTTGACCCGGGCGGCAGTCTTGACGACGGAGCCTGGCTCCGTTCCGAAATCAGGAAACGCACGTCCAGGCCCATCAGCCATGTGGTGATGTCACACATTCATCCCGATCACTGTTTTGGTGCTGCGGCCTTTGTTGATGAGAAACCGGAATTTATCGGCCACCACGCGCTTGGCGCGGCGCTCGACATGCGTGCAACCTATTATCGTGAGCGTCTTGTCGAGATCCTCGGAGAAGGTAGTGTCGGCGATATCGTCTATCCGAACCGCATGATCGATCAGAGCGCCGAGATTGATCTCGGTGATCGCGTCATTGAGGTCGTTGCGCACAAAACTGCGCACACCAGCTGCGATCTGTCACTGTTCGACAAGTCCACCGGAACACTTCTGACCGCTGATCTGCTGTTCGTCGATCGTGTTCCTTCGTTGGATGGAAGTCTTCGAGGATGGCTTCTTGAGATAGAGAAACTGAAAGGCATCAGGCCCGCTCGTGCGGTACCAGGGCACGGGCCGGCGGTGGTTCAGTTCGAACCGGCAATGGCAAAACAGCTGGTTTATCTCAACAGCCTTGTGAGCGGAACGCAAAAGGCGATAGCTGACGGCATGACAATAGACGAGGCCAGCCGTACAGTTGCCGCTGAAGAAGGTGAAGGCTGGGCATTGTTTGATGACTATAACGGCCGTAACGTCATTCAGGCTTACAAGGAGCTGGAATGGGAGTGACGCCGCAACCGGCACGGAGGAAGACAAGATGATGCACATATTGCGACAGTCCCTGACGGCCGTGGTGATCGCGGCCACATGTGCCGTCCCCTCTCTCGCGATCGCAGCATCCCAGGCTGATGCGCAACGCGAGAAGCGCTGGCAGGCAATTGCAGACTACATTTTCGATGAGCGCCCCGTCTTGCCGGACGACGGATTGATCAAGATCGATGCACCGAAGCGCGCGCAAGATGCCGCACTTGTTCCGATAACCCTGACGATGCCCGAAAAGGACAAGATCAAGTCGGTCTATCTTGTGATCGACGACAATCCCGCACCCCTTGCCGCTCATATTACGTTCGGACCGGCAGGCGACGCGCACGAGGTACAGCTGCGTGTTCGCATAGACACGTACACGAACGTGCACGCGGTTGCCGAAACCAGAGATGGCAAGCTCTATTCCACCGTGGCCTTCGTAAAGGCGTCGGGAGGCTGTTCAGCGCCGGTCGGGCTCAGCGATGAGGAGGCGATGAAGGGAATTGGCGAGATGCGGATGAAGTTTGCGGGCGCCGCAAAGGCTGAAAACGCATCCGAGGCGACATTGATGATCCGCCATCCCAACTTCAACGGGATGCAGATGAACCAGCTCACGCGCCTCTATACGCCTCCCCGTTACATTGACAAGGTGACGATCACCTATGGCGACGAGATGGTCATGGACATTGTCGGCGACATTTCCCTGTCCACAAATCCTGTCCTTGGCTTCAGTTTCAAACCGAGTGGTAATGGTCACATGAAGGTGGTTGCATCCGACACGAAGGGAGGCAGCTGGGAACAGACTTTCACTGTCCCTCAAGCGACTAACTGAGGAGTACATAAATGCTGGGGCTGATCAACGCTGTCATCTGGATCAAGACCATAATGAAGGCAGTAGCCTCGATTGCAGTGATACTGGTTCTGGCTGTCGCCGAACCGCCGCTATCGTGGGCAAGCGACGCACAGGAGCCTGACGGTTTATGGTCCGGCCCGATGAAGGGTGAGACACCGGCCACACTGACGGGAGCCGAGGTCATTGATCTCAAGGCCCTGGAGACACTCCTGCCAGAAAAGCCGGTTCTGGTCGACGTTGGTCCTGCTGATAAAAAGCCCGATGACTTCCCGGCCGACCGGCTGTGGCTTCCCACCCATCGCTCGGTGCCTGGCGCGGTGTGGTTTCCCGGAGGGGGTGCTGCCAAGTTTGAACCTTCCCAGGAGGAGGCATTCTTTCTCCGGATGGAAGAGCTGACGCAAGGTGACAAGTCGAAGCCGATCGTCACGTTCTGCCGTCCCAATTGCTGGGGTAGCTGGAACATCGCGAAGCGACTGGTGATGAACGGTTATGACAGTGTTCACTGGTTTCCCGGCGGCATCAACAGCTGGCAGGATGCCCACAACACGGTTGAAGTCGAGCCCGATGCAGTCTGGCTCGGCAATGCAGCCAAGTCGAAATGACCCGCTCACACCCTACCCTTCAAACAAGATGGTGGCATAATCCATCGCTCCATTCAGCACGTGGAAGTTGACAATCCGGCTTTTCTCGGAGCGATTGAAAATCAGATAAATCCTATACATCCGCCAGTGGATGCCGTGGTTATAATATTGTGGCACCGGAGGAACGCCAAAGGACTATGGGCCAACGCCTCGCAGTTACCCCGTAGTTCTTCCACGATCGACAAAGCACGGTTTGGACTGTCGTTTTTGCGAGGCGTCCTGCGACTATTCAAGATCACTTTCTGCTTCGTCGGAGAATACAACTATCATGGTACTCCGCCTACGCCGCGACCATCGCGCGTTACTTGGCTCCAAGTCGGTCAACGACTTCGCCCACCGGCCTGGTGCGGCCGGCGTCAGCATCGGCCACCCCGCGCATGATTGACCCATTGAGCGCGGCCAGCCTCGTTTCTCTATTCTTTACAAGCCGCGCGCCATCACGGAATGCCCTCTACCTGATGGATTTGCGACCAACACCGGAACTGCGCCAACGTGCGGAAGCGGGAGCATCCGCTCCTTTCAGGGTCACCTTGACAAAACGCGAACTTTGCGAATTTTAAACAAAAAGGAGATCAGTTATGACACAAGCGATGCAGGTGTCGGCTACCGAATTTGCCCGCGGGTTCGGAAGATATCGCGATGAGGCTTTTTCCACAAACGTAATCGAAGTCACGTCCCACGGCCGGGTTATTGGCGGCTATCTGGGAGCCAAAGAGCTTGAGCACTATTGGCGCCTCAAAAGGAAAGAACGCGAGGTCTTTCGCATCGTCGACTTCGACGAGGAAATGCTGGCCGAACTCGAGGCATCCGAGTACGGCATAATTGCTAAGTGAAACGCCCTGATCCTCCGGGTCTCGTGATCCGGTATAACTATCTCTGGTACTACGATAAAATAAGGGGCCTAGCCGTTGGCGACAAGGACAGGCCTTGTGCCATCGTGATTGCGTCCAGGCAAAGTGGCGCAGTTACTGTTGTTCCTATTATTCACTCATATCCCGATCCAGGCGAAGAAGCTCTTTCCATAGAGGTCCCCTGTGACGTCGCCAAGGAAATCAGCCTTGACGATGACGTGAACGACGTGAAGCTCGAAGTTAACCGATTTGAACGGTCCGGTGACCACTCGCGACCGCTACCGAATGATCCGAATAGGGTCGACTATGGTATGCTCCCAAAGGAATTCTTTATTGAAGTTCGCAAACGTCTTGCAGATCTGGTCAGATCGAATCTGCTTCGGCAAACCAAACGTTAGGCGCACTGATTGGTGGCACAATCTAACAGCGGAAAACTGGACAATCTTACCTTTGCAATTCAGATGGCAAGCCGCTTTTGATGGTCTTTGCTGCCTGATGCCGTCGGATTGTACTATCCAGAACGCTCGTGGTCGTCGCCTTTGCCAAAACCAACTACGAGATCAAGATGCCGGGATATCCTTGGCAGGCATGACCTTCCAGATCGCAAGCCTCAAAAGGCAGACGAGTACTTGATTAACAATTCGTTTGGAAAATCATGCGATAAGTAGCCACGTCACAAATTCAGCGAGACGTCACCTTACCCGCCCTGGCGGGTACTTTTTTGTCTTCCGGGAAGACTGCCTGGGAACGCGCCACCTGCTACGGCCAGACGAATGTCGGTCAATTGTGCAGTTCACGCCTTGCCTTGTGGGTCACATCATTGCGCTGTTGCACTTGCGGCCATGCAGCGTTCCCCGGCTTCATTGAAGACATGGAGGTGCTCGGCCGGAAATGTCACCTGGACAGACGATGCAAAAGACAATGCGGCACGATCGAGCGTGAAGACCTTGAATGCCAGGCCATGCAATGACAGGTGCAGGATGATACCAAAGCCGGTCGGCTCGACTAGATCGACACGTGCTTCCATGCCGGCCCCCTCGCCGCCGATAATCACGTGTTCGGGACGGATACCAACCGTGACGCTTGCATCTTGCGCAAGCTCCAGTTGCCCGGGCAATTCGATTTCGGTTCCATCCAAAAGCGCGACATGACCGGATGAATAGCGCGCCTGAAGGAAATTCATGGCAGGCGAACCAATGAAGCCGGCAACGAATACATTGGCAGGATGATCGTAGAGTTCAAGCGGGCTTCCCACCTGCTGGACCACGCCTGCATGCATTGCAACGATCCTGTCTGCGAGCGTCATTGCCTCGATCTGGTCGTGTGTCACGTAGATGGAGGTCGCCTTGAGATCTGCGTGCAGCTTCTTGATTTCGGCGCGCATCTGTTCACGCAGCCGCGCATCAAGGTTGGACAAGGGTTCGTCAAACAGGAAGGCTTTGGGCTGTCGAACGATGGCACGACCCATGGCAACACGCTGGCGTTGGCCGCCGGAAAGCGCCCGTGGCCGTCGTTCAAGCAGCGGTTGGAGACCAAGCTTGTCGGCGGCATTTGCAATCGCACTTGCCACCTTATCCTTGGCCGTTTTCCGAAGTTTGAGGCTGTAGCTCATGTTACCGGCGACATCCATGTGCGGATAAAGAGCATATGACTGGAACACCATGGCAATGTCACGATCCTTCGGATGCAGCTCGTTCACGCGATTTCCAGCAATCTTGATCTCACCATTGGTAACCGCTTCAAGGCCCGCAATCATGCGCAAAAGGGTGGACTTCCCGCAGCCGGACGGGCCCACCAGCACAACGAACTCACCGTCCTTGATCTGCAGATCTATGTCGCGCAGCACCTGCACATGGCCGAAGGCCTTCTTGACGTTCACAATATCGATTGAAGCCATGTGTTTACCCCTTTACCGCGCCGGCCGTCAGGCCCTGAACGAGGTAACGCTGGATGAGCAGGAAGAAGAGTGCGGCGGGAATGAGGGCAAGCACACCGGCTGCCATCATCTGCCCGAAGTCCACGGAAAATTTCGAGACGAAGGTCAAAAGGCCGACCGGGAAGGTTGCAGCATTGTTGCCGTTGATCAGCATCAGCGCAAACAGAAGCTCACTCCAGGCTGCAGTAAAGACAAAGCCGAGTGTGGCGGCAATACCTGGAAGCGTGAGCGGAAGGATGATCTGGCGAAACGCCGTGAACTGCGTTGCTCCGTCGATCATAGCCGCTTCTTCCAGATCCCTGGGTATCCCGTCGAAGAACGATTGCATCAGGAAGGTGGCAAACGGTACATTGAACGCGGAGTAGACGACAACAAGGCCGGTCAGGCTGTTGGTCAGGTTGAGTGGCGTGAGGATCTTGAAGATCGGTGCCACGAGCATGACGAGCGGAAACATCTGCGTCAAAAGCATAAGGGCCACGATCCAGTATTTGGCCCGGAAATTGAAACGTGAAAGGGCGTAACCGGATAGTGAGGCACAGGCTGTGACAATGATTGCAGTCGAGCCGGAAACGATCAGGCTGTTCTTGAAGAAAGTCGGAAAGTCACTGTGCTTCAAAACGAACGAATAGTGTTCAAACGTACTTTGCGATGGCCACAGACGCACACCCTCGGAATACAGAAGATCATTGGGTGTCACTGATACCTTCAGAAGCCAGAACAGCGGAAAGAGCGCAAAGGCGACGTAGGTTAAGAGTGCCAGCCGGTGAGCAACCGTCAGGAGAAGAGACGTTTTCATGGTGTCAATCCTTCAGCAGTGTCTGCCGCAGCAGGATGATCAGCATCGAATAGACGAGAAGCAGCACCAAAAGCACAAAGGCGATCGCCGAGGCATAACCGAAGTCAAGCGCTCTGAATGCCTGTGTGAATATGTAGCTTGCGACGATCTGGGTGCGATCAGCGGGTCCGCCACCTGTCATGACGATGATAAGATCAGCAAAATTTGACACCCAGACGGTACGCAGCAGGACCGTGATTGCAATTGTCGGCGCCAGGAACGGCAAGGTGATGGAACTGAAGCGCTTGAACCAGCCGGCACCATCAATGGATGCAGCCTCGTAGAGATCACGCGGAACCGCCTGCAATGCGGCCAGCAACGTGATCGCAAAGAATGGAATGCCCCACCAGACATTGGCGATGATCGGTCCCCACATCGCATGATGCGGATCAGACAGGATGTTGCCGGGTTCGCTCATCAATCCAAGGCCAAAGAGCCAGTGTGGAACCGGCCCGATCACCGGATTGAAGAGCCATGCCCAGTTGAGGCCGGCGAGGAAGGAGGGAACGGCCCATGGCAGAAACACAAGCGCCTGAACGATCCCCCTTCCCGCAAACGGCTTGTCCAGTAAAAGCGCCAGGATGAGGCCGAGAACAAACTGCAGGAAGACCGAAGCGCCGGTCCACCACAGGGTGTTTCTCAAGGCACCCAGAAAGGAAGGGTCTGCGGACAATGTCCGGAAATGCTCCAGTCCGATAAAGCCTCCCGAGAACGGATCAAGCAATCGCATGTCACGGAAGGCGTAGGAAATCCCGATCACCAGAGGCACAAGCATCACGGCAATGATCAGCACAAGTGACGGTGCGCTGTAGAGATAGGGCTCTGAGGCATCGGCGAGGCGTTTCAGCCATGGCCTGCGATCCTCGCGACCGTCAAGGGAGCCGGCGGTCATCGTCATTAAGAAAACCCCGTTTGCGGGCGCATCGCTACGCCATCATGTTGGTTCAAGGAAGTGAGCGGGCGACGAGAAGCGACCTCGTCGCCCGGTGACGGTCAGTTCTTGGCGAGGTTCTTCTTTTGTGCCTTGGTCAGGTACTCGGCCCACTGGTCGGCCAGTTCCTTTGCGGTGATATCGCCAAGCAGTGCCTGTTGCGATGTCTTGATGGCAAGCGAATCCTTGAAGAAGGCAAATTCTTCCAGATAGGTCGGCATGACGGTTGGAACGGTATTCTCGTCGGCCAGTTCCTCAAACCAGCCCTTGAACTGGTCTCCCGCATAGAAGGGATCGTCTTCCGCAGCGCTGAAAGCCGGCAGTGCCCCTACTCTCTTGTTCCATTCGATATTGCTTTCGGGGTTTTGAAGCGTTGCGATAAGCTTCCAGGACAGATCCTTGTGTTCGCTGTCGGCAAACATCGACCAGCCGGCGTAGCCGATCGTGGGGAAGGACTTGCCATCCGGGCCCTTTGGCAGCGGAGCGACACCGAAATCTTCAGGCTTCATGCGCTCGGCAACAGCAATCAGCGCATCCGGGTCCTGATCAAGGAAGGCGCAGGTACCGGAATAGAAACCGGCCACGACCTCGTTGAAGCCCCAGTTGACGCTGTCCTTCGGTGCATAGCCCTTCTTGTAGAGATCGACCATCCACTCGATACCCTTGGCCCAGCCTTCGCTGTTCATGGTCGAGGTACCATCGTCGTTGAAGTACTTGTTGTCGCCTGCCATCGTGGCTGCAAAGATCATCCAGCCGTTGAGACCACCCGGACCGCCACGCATGCAGTAGCCGTATTTTCCCGGCAGTTGGGAAACAGCCTCAGATGCCTTGACGAATTCATCCATCGTCTTCGGGGGTTCCTGGACACCTGCTTCTTCCAGGAGTTTCTTGTTGTAGAACATTGCCCGCAGGTAGAAGCCATAAGGCAGCATGTAGGCCGTATCATTGACTTCGCGCCCGAGATCAAGAGCACGCGGCGTCAGCGCCTTGGTGTGTTCCCACGTCTCCAGATAGGGTTCAAGGCTCTCAAGCATGCCGTTATTGCCATAGAGTGAAAGCCAGGTGTCAGGCATTTCCATCACATCGGGCGTATCACCAGCCGACACCATGGTTGCAAACTTCTGGAAGGCTTCATTCCAAGGCAGCGATATGATCTCTACCGTGGTTCCGGGATTGGCCGTCTCGAACTTCGCCACAAGTGATTTCAATGTCTCGGTCCGTTCCGGACTGGTGATGACTTCGACCAGCTTGAGCGTTGTATCTGCCATCGCGGTCCCTGCCATCAGGCTTGCAAAGAGCGCCGTTGCTATCAGTTTCTTCATTGTCCTTCTCCCAGTTGCATGTTTATCGATATTTTCTAGAGGCGACGGCGATCGCCTCTAGAAGATCACCCCACAGGGCCTCTGTTCCCTCAAGACCCACATGGAGGCGGATTGACCGCGCATGAATGCCGAAGGCATGCGCGGAATTTGGCTGGGCCTTCTGCTGCAGAACCACTTCGCCTGGAACGATCAGGCTTTCGTGGCCGCCCCAGCTGACGCCGAGCTTGAAGAGTTTCAGGTTGTCGGCAAACGCCCGGATGTCCACACCTTCGCGAAAGATGAAGGAGAAGAGGCCCGACGTTCCGGAAAGACCAGCCGGAAGGCGGTTTGCAAGACCCGGATGGCAGACCTCTTCCACGACATCGAGTTCCTTGAGCCGCCTGGCAATCGTAAGCGCCGCCGCCTCGTGCGCCTTCATGCGGATCGGCAATGTCCTCAAGCCACGGATCAGGAGCCAGGCATCAAAGGGTGAAAGCTTGCCACCGAGATAGGGATAGGCTTCCGCTTTCAGCCGGGCGATCATCTCGCGTGAGCCGGCAACCACACCGGCCACGACATCGCTATGGCCGCCAAGATATTTTGAAGCCGAGTGGATGACGAGATCTGCGCCAAGCGTGAGCGGGCGCTGGAAATACGGGCTCGCCCAGCTATTGTCGATCATTGAGACAACGCCATGCTTGCGTGCAAGCGCCGCAAGTGCGCCGACGTCATGCGCCTCCATGACCCAGCTTGTCGGGCTTTCCATGTAAAAGACCCTGGCGCCCGGCAATGCCCTGGCTAACGCTTCCTCATCGCGACCGTCCACATAGGTCACCTCGATCTTCATGCGCTTCAGAATCGTTCCAAAGAGCCTGAAGGCATCGGGATAGACATGCCTGACGGCAACGATGCGGTCACCCGGTTCCACAAAGCTCAAGACAGATGCAGAAATCGCCGACATGCCGCTCGCAAAGCCGAGCGCATCTTCTGCGCCTTCGAGCTTTGCCAGCATTTCCTCAAACATGCGCACCGTCGGATTGAGGCCGCGTGTATAGATCGGCCGCACCTTTTCGCCGCGATAGGACGCGATCATGTCGTCATAATCGGCAAAGGTGAAAAGTGACGTCTGGAAGATCGGCGGAACGACTGCATCGGCCGGATTGCCGTCGTCATGGGCGGTAATCAACGAGGCAAGCTGCGCCGCGTCCACAACTTCGTTCATTGCGACATGTCCTTGATATCTTCCTCGACGACTTCGAGGATCTTTAGGGTTTCTCGCCTGGCACCCTCCGGATCCTGAGCGACGACGGCATTGAAAAGGGTCCGGTGGAACGGAAACGACCGGCGGGCAAAATCCTTACGGTCGAAGGGTTTGGACCAGAACTGTTCGAAGCTTTCACGCATCTGCTCAAGGAGCTGTCGAAAGAGCGGATTGTGGGTGGCGTCATAAACCGCGAGATGAAACGCCAGATCCTGGGGACCAGAGGTCCCCTCCTTGAGATGGACCCGCTCCATCTCGTCAAGCCTCGCCTCCATGATCTCGATGTCGGCGGCATTTCGCATGCGCGCAGCCACCATCCCCGCCTCGCATTCGATCCCGCGGCGGACCTGCAACGTCTGCAGGAGCACATCACGAAGGCGGGTCGTGTCGAGCGAAAGCGGCATATGGACCGTGTCAGGTGAGATTGGCCGCAGCAGATATGTACCGCTGCCCTTGCGGGTTTCTATGACGCCGAGCGCCTGAAAGTACCGGATCGCCTCACGAATGGTGGAGCGGCCGACAGCCAGAGAAGCCATCAGTTCGCGCTCTGCCGGAAGACGATCGCCGACCTTCAGGTTTGCCTCCGACACATAGCGTGCAAGAACCGCTGTCACCTGCCTGGACCGGTCGACGGCCGGCAAGGGTTGCAACATGTCTGATCGTCCGGCGCCTGGCTCGTTCAATGAAAGCTCGCTAAAATTGGTCTGACATCCGAGCAGATCACGGATAAAAAACCATGTCAACGAAACTTGCCTGAAAACTGCAAAAGCAGGCCCTGAAATCCACAGCCATCCTGACCCTGCCAGACATGGCGACATGTTTCGCTCCGCTCTCCAGCCGAACCTCCAGCGACCGGAGATACGCCCGACCAAAAGCCTTCTGCGACCCTGCTGGATCCCGCAATATTTCAACCTCGACAGCACATCAGGATCTGACAGAAGCGCCAGTAGAGGGGCGTTACCATGCTCAGCCCAGTTGGGTCGTTTGAGATTCGAGGTCGCTGATCCACCCGCCAAATTGAAGTGGGTGGAAACCCAATCCCACGCACGCGCCGTGGCGAGCGGGATCGATACCCCGGTTGGTTTGCATTGATCCGCGTAGGGTCTGCCGCAATACAGCTGCCACCGCCCCCTTTGCGTTAGGGATTGAATCCGAAATGCGGAAAAGCGGCATGGGCGTAGTCCCGACCCAGGCGAAAGCCTGGCCCAAAGGGCAACACCATAGTCTCCAGACACCTTCCCAAAACGCGAAGTGTCTTCACGGTCTGTGCCGGACAGTCCAAGGATTGATGACCGGAACGCGTGCTGCGTTGAAGGCGCTGGCGTCGCGTGTCGCAACCGAAAAACCATGGGCGGCGGCGATCGCGGCGATATAGCCGTCCGGCGTGGGAAAGCCTTCGCCGGCGTTGCGAGCCGCAACAGCGAGACTGGCAAAATGACGGGCGGCATCAGTATTGAAGGCAAGAATTCTGCCTGCAAACAGCGGAAGCATCCCGTCAAGCGTGGTGGCAAGCTTCTGCTTGCGCCGTCCATCCGGTAGCGCGCAGATGGCGAACAGGAGTTCAGCAACAGTCACGCTGGAATATTGAGCGTCTCCGAAACCTGCTCGTCCAGCCAGTCGCGCGCGCAACGATCCGGTTCCGGCTTCATCGCCTCGGAAACAATATTGGTATCCAGAACGATCATTCAAATCTGATCGGCGTGGCGGGCATCTTGTCACCCGCCTGCTTCAGCGAAACGAAATCAGCATTGGTCAGCCCCGCCTTGCGGCTCAACGCCGATAGGGCGGAGCCAAGGCGCAAGCGCTCGGCGGGACGAACCGCAGATTCCAGAATGTCGCGCATCTCGGCCTCAGCGCTGCGACCATGATGGGCCGCACGCACCTTAAGGGCGCGATGGGTCTCGTCTGAAAGATTGCGAATAGTAACGGTGGGCATGTGATAGCATATCCGATCAATTGATAGCTTTGATAGCAATATAGATAGCATGCTATCACCTGACAGGATGCGACCTTTATACGCTGGCCGACGCCAGTTGCCAGTCGCATCCATACTACGATGCCGACGCATCCATCCGACGACCCAGAAGATGTGTCGCCATGTTTTGGGACGGCACGGGACCGGTCGACGGTTAGCAAGGGTTGCAACATGCCTGATCGTCGTTCGCGTTCGCTAGTCATGAAAGCTCTCGTCAATTGGACTGACATCCCAAAATCACGGGATAAATTCGTGTCAACGAAGCTTTCCCGCAACTATCGCGTCAGTCTCGCAACTGTGGCTCGGCACAATCGGCTAGGATAGCTATTGTCGCCACATGTTTGCCCTCTAAATGTTGCAAACGCGACCCACCAGCTTCGGACAATCACAAACAGAGAGAATTGCGATTGCCAGGAATCGGAAAACTGGCTTTATGGGGTCGGTAGAAAAAAGGACTACCGGCATGAATGAACCACTCAAGGAGCTAATCGAAGTCACTCGTACCGCACAGCAAACGAAGGGTGACATTGAAGTTCAGCGCCGCAGCTTTGCCTATGGGAATACGCATTTCGAGAATAGCAAGATCACAAGAGAGATGATCGACAAAATTGCCGATGAGATGCCGTTTACAGGCAGTCTGAAGGCACAGTAACGTCTCCACCTTCCTTCCCGCTATCGACGATCCTGCGGCCAGCCTCGTCTCCGCCATCCGCGATGGCCTTGGCCGATTTTCTCGCGAATGCCCAGGAAAACATCCATGTTGGCTACTTGGGCAGCCTGATCGACCGCCAGCTGTCTTCTCTGTCCATAGCTCTGATACTGATCCTGCAGACTCTTGAAGCGCTGCCCCTCTACGCTAGTGGGCGGAGGCATGTAGGGCCGCGCACCGGGTATCGTACGTCAGTTGCTGGAAGATTGTCGGGCTTGAGATTCCCGCCGCCCCAGGGAACTCTCGACGCGAGACAGGCCGGCTGGTGCGGCCGGTCGGCCGCCCCTGCGCATCGACCGTCGACGACTTCGGCCGTCGAGGATCATCCTTTCCAGCTCCGTAGCGGCTTTCGGCATTCATCGAACGGCCGTCCTGGGCAGCCTTCTGCTTGAGCAGATCGCGCATGCCGTCGGGAAACCGAAGCTGATCTTCTGCCATACGTGTCTTCATCATCAGCCGAACGCCTTCCTGTAGGTTCCGAACTTATTGGCGAGCCCTGCGGCCTTCCGTGCGTCGAGGGATGAAAGATTGAAGCGTGCTGTAGGTATGGCGACATGTTTCATTCAAGCCCCGGGCAAGCCCTTTCGAACCGGCAATAACGTGAGCACAGGCGGTCTGCGCCCCCTTTGGATCCACTAAAGTTCGACCTGAGATTGCACGTCCAATACCTGGCAGAAGTGCGACTAGAAGCCTGCCCCGAGGTCTGCTGGAATACCGCACGGAAATGCAGTTCGCCAACTTGCCACAGGCACCGGCGCCTTTCCGCAAACAGGGAGGATTTCATGACCACAGGGATCTATGAGAGAATTGCCAAAATGAAGAGGCAGAAGCAAAAACTGCAGATACGCAGACTGAAACAGAAGGTGGCGCTCAGAAAACGCCGGCGCCTTGGCGGTAACCACGGCCTCCTGCTCCCGGCAATCGGGCATGCGCAAGCATCCCAGGAAAGTGGCCGATCAGTGCGCACGCAAACTGTTGACGGCGTTCGATGATTGGGACAGGGCTCTCTTTGCCAGTTTTTGCGAAGGCCGCAATCTACATGGCTTTCACCTGAAACCGGCCATGGGCAGTCCTGCAAACCGGCATTCATGCCGGGCACGGCGCCTGGCGCAATTGCCATGCCGGACCAGCAATGGCCCGTGGCCGTTGTTGCACGAGGACATTCAACGTTGGCTTGCCGGTATTCGGCACGATGTTATGGCTCCGGCGTTACGATTGCGAGACACTGTGTTCAGCTTATCACTCATTTATCAAAGCGATGAACTGTGCAAAGGAGAAGCTGCATTTTTTGGAGTTCGCAGACATGAAACTGTACTACAAGGCCGGCGCTTGTTCGCTCGCCCCGCACATCATCGCAAATGAAGCAGACCTCGATGTCGAAGCCATCGAAGTCGATCTTGCAAAAAAGACGACCGAGCAGGACGGCGACTTTCTCGCCATCAATCCGAACGGATATGTGCCGGCGCTTGTCCTTGCCGATGGTGAAGTCATGACCGAAGCATCCGTGCTGGTTCAGTATCTCGCCGATCAGAAACCGCAAAGCGGGCTGATGCCGGAAGCTGGCAGCCTCGAACGCTATCGTGTTCAGGAATGGCTGACTTTCATCGCAACGGAATTACACAAGTCCTTCACGCCGTTCTTCAAGCCGGACACACCGGAAAAGACCAAGGATGCAAACCGGGCACTTTTGACGCGTCGCATCGGCTTTGTAGACCAAAGCCTTCAAGGGCGCGGCTACCTCATGGGCGAGACCTTCAGCGCCGCCGACGCTTACTTATGGACAATCCTCGGCTGGGCCGGGCATGTCGGCTTCGACCTTTCGCCATTTGAAAACGTCCAACGCTTCATGGCTACCGTTGCAGCCCGTCCGGCCGTCCAGAAGACCTTGCGCGAAGAAGGCCTCGCCTGACACAAGCACGCCCGTGACATCGGCACTTTTGCCTTGCCATGGTGAACCCTCAAAGGCGGCGCGCAAACCGCGCGCTTCCATCCGCACTTTGCTACGAGCGCAACAAGTTCCGGGAATGAATGATCGCAGGGCGCAAGCAGTTCCACGTCGAAGACCTTTGCCTTCAAACGCGAACCGACATCGAGAAGCGGCAAGCTCGATATGCCTGGCAGCAGAGACCGCGGATTGCGACCGCCAGAATGGACAGTCAGCTTCGTCTGGGGCGTGACCATGAGCACCCTTCTTGCCGTTTGAAGGTCAAGGGTTCGGACGGTAAGGTCGACACCCGTTCAAGAAACCGGCTTCAGGCGCGGTCACGGCAAGAGAAGCCCGCCATCCACATGCATGGTCTGGCCGGTGATATGGCGCGCTCCCGCTGACAGGAGAAAAGCCGTCAGTTCAGCAATATCGGATGGCTCGCCCAGGCGACCGTTCGGCGTGACAGCACGCGCACTTTCCATGGCAGCAGAAGACGTCGCAGCAGAACCTCCAGCATCCTTGCGCACGAATCCCGGTGCAACACAATTGACGGTCACGCCATCAGGCGCAAGCTGCACGGCGAGCGATTTCGCCAGTGCCTCAAGCGCCGCCTTGGCGGCACCGGAGGCGGGAAAGTGCATGTTGTTGGAGCCGAAGCTGTGAGCCACAAAGGAACTGATCGCCACAACCCGCCCTCGTGACGAACGGCGCAAATCGTCCAATGCCGCATCCACCAGCCGAAAGAAGGCCATTGGCATCATGTCAAACGCGGTCTGCAGGTCGTCAGCAACCATTTCTCCAAAGACGATGCGCTGCGCGCGTCCTGCATTGGACACGATCTGGTCGAGCCTGCCGAAGGTCTCACGGGCGGTCTGAACGAGATGCCCCGGAACGGACGGATCGCGCAAATCGCCGAGTTCCACAACAACGCTCGCCCCCTTGTCGCGCGCCTTGCCTGCAACGGCATCAAGCCCTTCGGCATTCTTGCCCGTGTGGAGCAGGAGACGCACACCGGGCGCAGCCAGACGATTTGCGATGGCAGCCCCGATGCCGCTTCCCGCACCGGTAATCAGGATGATGTGTCCAGCTGTCATCTATCTATCCTATGCAAAGGCGCGGAAAAGCAGAACGATTGCCGACGCGGTCGAGACGATAAGGACGATCCACTTGATCCTGCCGCGATCGACAAGCCGCCTCCCCCAGTTCGACAGCAAAAAGCCGGCAAAGGCAAAGGGGAGCATGGAGCCTGCAAGAACCAGGTCGGCAAGCCGATAGGTACCGGCCACGATCAGCGCAGCAATCGAAATGATACCACCGGCGACAAAGAAGGTGTTGAGGGTCGCACGCATGCGTGCGCCACCCGTGTTCTGATAGACCATGGCCATCGGCGGCGCACCGATCGACGTCAGCGTACCCATGAAGCCGGAGAGTGTTCCTGCGAGGAAGAGTGAGGTCCGTGTCGTCTTGATCTTCAAGCCCAAAAGGCCAAGCGCCACCGCCAGGAGCACGGCAAATCCGAAGACAGCCGCAAAGGCATCGGGGCTCAAAAGACCGATGCAGAAGGCTGCCGCTCCAGCAGCAATCAGGCGGCCCGCAAGAGAAAACACAAGGTCCTGCCGGTTCACATCGCTCCATTCACGAACCATGCCGGCGGCGCTGACCACCACCGCCATCGTGATCATCGGGCCGGGAACAAAGGCAGGATCGATGACGGCGAGCACGGGAGCAGCCAGCATGCTGAAACCGAAACCCGTCGAACCCTGCACGGTACCGGCAATGATCAGCGCGAACGCTGCGGCAAAGCCCTGGGGACTGAGAAGAAGGTCAATCATGCATCACGATTCCAGCAGGCGGCGAAATGGCCATCGGCCTTGGCGACGAGAGGTGGAGCCTGCTGCCGGCATCGCTCGCTTGCCAGGGGACATCGTGGATGGAAGCGGCATCCAGAAGGAGGGTTCAAGATGTTGACGGATTCGCCAGGAGGCACGATGCGCTGTCTTGTCCGCTGTGCCTTGGGATTGGCAACCGGCACCGCTGACAGCAATGCTTCCGTATAGGGATGGATCGGACGTTCGTAGATATCGTCACGTGGCGCAATCTCGACGATGTTGCCGGCATACATGATCGCCACCCGATGCGAGATGTGCCGGACAACAGCAAGATCGTGCGCGATAAAGAGATAGGCCAGCCCGAGATCCCGCTGAAGGTCCTGCATGAGGTTCACCACCTGGGCCCGCACGGAAACATCCAGGGCCGACACGGGTTCGTCGGCAACGATAAGGGCTGGCTTGAGCGCAAGCGCGCGGGCGATACCGATACGTTGCCGCTGTCCACCAGAAAAGCTGTGCGGATAGCGCTCGGCCGCATCCAGCGGCAATCCGACACGTTCTAAAAGCCCATCCACCATCGTGCGCGCCGCCCGGTTCGATGTCGCAAGCCCGTGAACGATCAGTGGTTCAGCGATAATGTCGGCAACCTTCATGCGTGGATTGAGCGAGGTATATGGATCCTGCAGGACGATCTGCATGCGCGAACGCAGGCGTCTCAGCCGTTCGCCGGCAAGACGTGTTATGTCTTCTCCATCAAAGACGATCGTGCCCTTGGCCGCTGGAACGCGCCGTAAAAGTGCCCGTCCGACCGTTGTCTTTCCCGAACCGGATTCTCCGACGAGGCCGAGTGTTTCACCCGCCTTCAGCTCGAAGCTGACATCGCTCACGGCACTGACGGTGCGCCGCTTCGTAAAAAGCCCGCCTGACGACAGTGCATATTCTACCGACAGGCCGGTAACCGAAAGGATGGGAGATGTCGTCATATCGTCTCCCTCCAGGCGTTTTCTCCAGCCTTGCGACAGGCGACGGTGCTTTTGCCGAAGGTCCGCAGGGCCTGTGGCATCCGGCACGCCTCGTCGCCGATCGGACAGCGGTCAAGAAAGGCGCAGCCAGACGGTGGATCGAGCAGGCCGGGTGGCGCTCCGTCGATCGCCGTCAATCGCTCCTCGACCGCATCGAGATCAGGCGTAGAGCGGATCAGCCCTTGTGTGTAGGGGTGCAGGGGATTGTCGAAAATGTCATCGACCAGGCCCGTTTCGACAATCTGGCCGGCATACATGACCGCGACGCGATGACAAAGTCCGGCAACAATGCCGAGGTCGTGTGTGATGAGGACAACCGACAAACCCATCTTTTCCTGCAGTTCAGAAAGGAGTTCGAGGATCTGTGCCTGGATCGTCACGTCGAGCGCCGTTGTCGGCTCGTCGGCAATCAGAAGCTTTGGCTCGCAGGCAATGCCCATGGCGATCATGACACGCTGGCGCATGCCGCCGGAAAATTCGTGCGGATACTGATCAAGTCTGTTTTGCGCTCCAGAGATCCCGACGGCCGACAGAAGTTCAGCAGCGCGTTTGCGCGCTGCCTGCCTGCCAAGCCCCATGTGGATCTCGATCACCTCGCAGATCTGTGCTCCGACCGTCATCAATGGGTTGAGCGAGGTCATCGGGTTCTGGAAGACCATCGTGATCTCCTTGCCACGGACATGACCGGGGCCCCTGCCCGCACCCTCGCCGGCGAGCAATTGCCCCTCGAAGCGGACCTGTCCTGCGGCAATGCGTCCCGGAACATCGACCAGTCCCATGACGGCTTGTGCGGTGACACTCTTGCCCGATCCGGATTCTCCGACGATACCCAGCGTTTCCCCCTGATTGAGCGAAAGGGAGACGCCCCTCAGGGCGTGGACGGTTCCTGCGCGCGTGTCGAAGCAGACATGCAGGTCATCGATTTCAAGCAAGGGGTGCGTCATGGGCGTTTCTTCCGCTTTTGGCGGCGAAGCTTGGCGGCCTGGGCTCTTGCAAAGCGCTTTTCGCGCTCTTCGGGATCGGTCGTGACCCTCAACCAGTTTGCAAAAAGGTTGATCGACAAGACCGTGACAACGATCGCAAGTCCGGGAAACGTGACGAGCCACCAGGCGATGAACAGATAGTCGCGGCCGGACGCGACATCGAGACCCCAGGACGTTTCGGGGGGCTGGACGCCGAAGCCAAGGAACGAGATCGCCGCTTCCGCCAGGACGATGTTCGTGAACTCCAGGATTGCAAGCGTCAAAAGCGGCGAGACGAGGTTTGGCAGGATGTGCCGGAAGATAACCCGGCCCGGTCGACAGCCGATGACCTCCGCCGCCTCGACATAAGGCGTTTGCCGGGTCGAGGAAACGACACTTCGCACCAGTCGTGCATAGACCATCCAGTTTGTCACCGACAAGACGGCAACAAGCGTCCAAACACCCGGTCCAAGGACGGCAACGACAAGAAGGATCAGAAGAATTCCTGGAAAGCTGACCTGGATGTCGACAAGTCGCATCAGGATCGAATCCGTACGCCCGCCCTTGAAACCGGCCCACAATCCGATGGTCGTTCCAAGGGTGGCGGCAATCAGACAGGTGACGGCGCCGATCGTCAGCGTCGCCCGTCCACCCCACATGATGCGCGAGAGCACATCACGGCCGAGATTGTCGGTGCCGAGGAGATGATCCCATGAGCCCCGCTCCATCCAGACCGGCGGTTTCAGACGGGCCGTGATCGTCTGGGCTGCCGGGTCATAGGGGGCAATCAGCGGGGCGAAAATGGCCATCAGGACGATCAAAAGGATGAATACCAGACCAACGGCAGCGGCCTTGTCATGCATGAGCTCGGCGAGTGGTCCGCGCAAATTTCGGCCGGCGGGCGCGAGGGACAGGTTGGAAACGGGCTCTGCCATCAATTCAATTCAATCCTCGGATCTACCGCCTTCGACAGGATGTCGAGCAGAATTCCGATCAATACGATGAGAAAGGCAATCACGAAGACGATCGCCTGCATCAGGAACAGGTCACCCCTTTGAATGGCCTGTACTGCCGTCAATCCCAGTCCCGGCCAGGCAAAGACGGTCTCGACGACGACCGTATATCCAGACAGTGTCGCAATCAGTTCCCATCCGGAGATCGAGAAGAACGGCACGAGGATGTTGCGCAGTGTGTGGACGCGAAGGATACGGGCAAGGCCGAGACCCTTGGCCCGTGCGGTCTTGACGTATTGCTTGTTGAGTTCGTCAATCATCGCGGCGCGTACCATCATGGTAAAGCGCGCAAGTGGTGTGAGGGAAAGCGTCAGGGCCGGAAGGACCAGATGGGCCGGTGTTCCCATCCCCGATGTCGGCAACCATTTCAAAGCCACGGCAAAGATCATGATCGCGACAAGGCCGAACCAGAATTGCGGCATTGCAAGCCCGAGGAGGCCGATCGACATGGTCAGCCTGTCGACAATCCCGCCTGGACGCAAGGCAGCCATGGCTCCAAAGGGGATCGAGAGCACGACGGCAGATCCAAGACCGGCTCCGATCAAAAGCAGCGTATTGGGAAGTCGCTCGAACACCACCTCGATTGCCGGCCGTCGCTGCCAGATGCTCTGCCCGAAATCAAGCGTTGCGATATCACCAAGAAAACGGCCGAACTGCATCAGGATCGGCTGGTCCAGGCCGATCTGCTTTGCAAATGCTGCACGCTGCGCATCCGTCGCACTGAGCGGCAGCATCAGGGCAACCGGATCACCGGCAAGCCGTGTAACCACGAATACGGTCGCGGTCACACCGAGCACAACCAGCATGCCCTGGAAAAGACGACGGAGGATGAATTCCAGCATGATGCATTCCTGTTGTCCGAGATCCTGTCGCAGGCCCGGCCTGCGGCAGGAGGTTGCCTGGACGACGCTTACTCGGTGACCTTCATCTCGCTCACCATCAGCTTGGCATCAACACGCGGCTGCCATTCCATACGTTCCGACATGCCGTAGATGTCCTGAAGGTTGAAAAGAGGCACGGTATAGTTCAGGTCGTGTCCCTTCTTCAGGATCTCGTCATAGAGCGCCTTGCGCTTTGTCTCGTCCGTTTCCACACGCGCCGCATCGATCTGGGCGGCCATGTCCGCGTCCGAATTGGAAGCTGCAGCACCATCCTTGTGATAGATGAAGGACATTTCGCGGTCGGCATCGAGAAGCTCGTTGGAATTTGCGATGAAGATCGCGTCCGGACGTGGTCCGTCGCCCATCAGGCTGTCGAGATACTGCGAAAATTCCTGGATATCGGTCGTGACGTTCAATCCGGTCTGCGCCCAGTAGCCGGCCACCGCTTCGATCTGCTCGCGATCCTTCAACCAGCGACCGGATTCGCCTACAACGACAAGCGGCTTTCCTTCAGCGCCAGCCTCCTTGATGAGAGCGCGTGCCTTTTCAAGGTCATAGGGGTAATAGTCAAGATTTTCGTTGAAGCCGAATGCCGCAGGATTGACGTGCGATCCCTTGGCAATCGTGGCATACCCCATGAAAAGGCTGTCCACCATGGCCTGACGGTCGATGGCGAGGTTGAGGGCCTCACGCACCTTTGGATCCTTCGTCACCTCGTTATCGGTGCCAAGCACGAAGACGGATGTCTCGAGACCCGGAACCGCTGCAAACTTTGGAACACTCGTTGTAAATTCCGGCAAGAGGTTGGTTATGACATCAAACTCGCCGGACAGAAGGCCGGAAAGGCGCGTACCCGGTTCCGTGACGAAACGGTAGGTGACATCATCGATCTCGGGCTCGCCATTCCAGTAGTCGGTATTGGCAACAAGCTTCAGATCGGTACCGCGGTTCCAGCTGTCGAACTTGTAGGGTCCCGTTCCGACCGGCGCACTGGCAAGGTCACCGCCTTCGGCATAGCCGGGTTCGATCATCTTCATCCAGTACATGCGTGACGGCAGGATCGGATCCGGACCCGTTGTCAGCACGTTGACGGTCAGGTCATCGACCTTTTCAGCACCCTTGATGGTCTCGAAATAGGCCATCTGTTCGGAATTATTGGCCGGATCAATGATCCTGGTGACAGACGCGACCACGGCATCGGCATTAAAGGGTTCACCATTGTGGAACTTGACCCCTTCACGCAGCTTGAACTGCCATGTCGTGGCATCGATCTGCTTCGGTAGTTCGCTCGCAAGGCCCGCCACGAGCTCGCCGGTCGGCGTGCGTGCCACGAGGGTCTCGTAGATATTGTCATTGACCTGTCGCTCGCCACCGTCGTCTCGAAGCTGTGGATCAAGTGTCGATGGTTCCGAGCCGATTGCGATGGTGATCGACTGTGCCCAGACCGGTGAAGACGCAATCGTGGATGCAAGCAGCAATGCGATGCCGGCGGTCAGTGTCTGTAACGTCCTTTTCATCGATGTTCCCTTTTTCTGTTTTGATTTCATTTTTTATGGTCTTCAACGCCGGCGAGCCGTCAGGGCCAAAGCAAAGCCCGAGACATCACATATGTCCAGTAGCTTTTATTCGGCGATATACACAAGGCGTTGTCTTCTGAAACGTGTCGCCTGAATGGCGACGAACATATTGAAATTTCCGCATCGCAGCACGATAGAAGGCCTTGAAAAGGCTGCCAGACTGCCGGCTCCATTGTTTCTTTCGCCATCTCAAGGACCATGCGCACTCTCCAGGTCCTGGTTGGCGCCTTCATGACCACCATGAAAACGGCACTCTGCGAGGGATGACATCGCGACCGGCCGGTTCGGCCAGCGATTGCCGACCATGTCCGCAATCGTCGGCGTCTCACTTTCCGGCAAAATTGTCGCCATCATCGACAGCGCCCATTCTGCACAGAAACGTCCCTGGCAGGCTCCCATTGCGAAACGGCCATTGAGCTTCAATTCCCTTGGAGAAGGTGACTGCAGATGCTGCATCTGCGCCTTGAGGTCGCCGATCCGCCGGTTTTCACAGCGACAGATGACGGTGTCATCGGGACAGTCCGCCAAGCCGAATGCCCCTCGCCTCGGCTGAAAGAGCCTGCCAAGGCTTGCCTGCAATGCGCGCTCGGCGCGCAACATTCGCATTCCAGCCGCCGGCACCCTTCCTCTTGCGTAAGCAACCGCATCACGCCCGGCCCGCTGACCATCAAGCTCCGCAGCGTAGGCGCCAAGCACTTCACGGCCATCGCCTGCCCTCAGGATCGCAACCCCACCCTTGGTACCCTCTAAAGGAAGGCCAAAGGCATTCGGGCGAAGTCCATCATGGAGCCCGATGCGATCAACCGTGACCTGATCTTCGCGCCCCGCACGATCCCGCAACACAGCGACCAGCTGACCATTTGCCCTCTTGATTGAAACCAGGCTCGTGGCACGGCGCCAGGCAAAACGCTTCTGGAGGACAGGGACGAGCAACTGCGCAACGTCGGCAAGGATTGAGGGGCGTCGCAAAAGCCCGAAGCCGGCCATGAAACCTGCAAGAGGATTGCCGGCTTCCACCACCGCAACCGGCGGGTTGCCTGCAGCTGCAAGCTGTGCGCCAAGGGAAAGCAGAAGTGGCCCGTTGCCGGCAAGGAGAATACGTCCCGCCGGTACCCGACCTTCTTTCAGCATAACTTGAAGCCCACCGGCAGCAACCACGCCCTCAAGGTGCCAGCCAGGACGCGGCATGACCCGTTCGACTGCACCGACAGCAATGATCAATACCTTCGGGCGCCAGGCATCGACATGGCCATTTTTGCGGTCTTCAACGAGGACAGTGCCGCGACCGTCAACGCCAATAAACGATCGCTGCAAGTGCACTTTGACAGCGGATGCGGCAAGCGCGTCGGACAATGCCTGAAAGCGACCCGCAAGCGAAGGCTGTACAGCTACGGCCCTGGCACCGTCGGCCGGCTGTCGATGAATTGCGCCACCGAGCGCATGACGCTGTTCACACAGCATCACGGACAGACCGGAATTGCCTGCCTCCACGGCCGCAGCAATGCCGGCCGCACCCCCACCAATGACGATGATGTCCGGATCAGTCATATGGCGTCCTCCAGGGACACAACGACCAGTCCTGCGCGGGCGGGCTCCAGGCATGCTTCCGTGGCTCTACCATCTATGGAGACAAGACAGCACTGGCACGCTCCAATGCCGCAAAAATATCGCGTTTCAGCGCCAGCACCATCATGACCAAATCCATGGATATTTGCGCCTGAAAGCGCTGCGGCAATGCTTTCTCCCGCCCGAAACGAGACGGGTGCGCCGCGCCAGAGAAAGGTTTGTTCCGCCATCACGCTGCAATCCTCTCTTTGGAAAACCTGCCTGGATCAAATGGCGAAATGTCAATTTCCGGTTCTTCACCACGCACAAGAGCCGCCATGATGCGACCGGTGATAGGGCCAAGACAGATGCCGTCTCCCTCAAAGCCTGCAGCAACGAAAAGGTTTTCAACTCCCGGCATTCGCCCGATCATCGGCAATCCGTCACACATTGCCGTGCGTATCCCGGCAAATGTTCGAATGATGCGCAAGCGACCAAGGTCTGGCACAAGTTCCTGTGCCGACGCTGCCATGTGCGCCACGGCCTCGATGTCGTTTTCGGCCAGCACTTGCCCCGTCTCGCGCGTGGAGCCGATCAGGAATTGTCCGGTTTTCAGCGGATCGACAACGACACCATAGCCACGGGTGTCCACCAAATCATGCGCGTGTTTCTTACTGAGCAGGTAGCTGCACGACAGAAGCGAGCCCGGCAGGGTTGCGTTCAACGACGGTGCCCGTTCGGTGACCAGTTGCTGGCCCCGCTTCGGGCTAGACACCTCGGGAAGACCGATCAGTTCTCCCGCTCCGCCGCCTGCAGCCACGACAACAGCAGACGCTTCGATAATGCCATTGCTGCAGTGAACCCGGCTGACGTGGCCACCCTGCCCGCAATATTCCAGAGCCTTCACATGACAGTTTCTTTCCACCGAGAGGCGCCCGGCGGCAATCAGACGCGACACGACGTTGTAGCCGACGGCATGGCCTTCGCCTTCAACCTCAAGCACTGCCACCGTCTTGTCCGACAAGGACGGCAGACGTTTCTGGATCTGCCTGCGGTCAAGCCAGATGCCATGGGTGTCGGCCTCGGCCAGTGCAGCGGCATGGTCTGAGAGAACGTCTGCCTCCAGATCACTCATTGCAACAAGAAAGGTCGAGCGACTATGGAAGTGCTCACGCAGGAGACCCTTTGCGGCAAGTTCCTGGAACGCGTTCGTCCCAGCGCGCGCAAAAGCCATCATGATTCCAGGTCGCTTACTCGCCACTGAAACCGCACCGTCAGCAGCACCCGTGGCTCCTGACGCCGGCGACACTGCATCTAGCAACCTTACGTCGACCCCCTCCATCGCCAGAAATGCAGCAGTTGCCGCCCCGACAATACCGGCCCCGATAACAATAACTGGACGTTGCGAATGTCTCATACACATCTGTCTTGCGTGCCGATGATCATGGACGGATCGTAGCGCGACCATCGAAACAACGTCGATGAAAGAACAAGGCAACAAGTTATAAATATTTTAGAACTTGGCTAAACGTTGGCTTGAAGCGTTTCAGCTGTCGGCGTAAGACCAGTGCCTTGCAGAATATCCAGTGTCTTGCAGAACACACGATCAGGACGAAGCGGTGCCGAAGATCAACCTTCCCTTGATCCAGACATTCTACCAATTGGGGCGGACAGGCTCCTACTCGGCGGCAGCGCGTGAATTGAACCTCAGCCAACCATCTGTTGCCAACCACATAAGACGGCTTGAGCGCCTCTTGGGCGAACAGCTCGTTCTAGCCGAACGCGGTGCCCGTCGCGTGATACTGACCCAAAGGGGCCAGGCACTTTACGAACTGATACGTCCCGAGTTCGACATCATGCTGACGCGTCTGGCGCGACTGATGGAAAAGCAGCGCCCGATCCTTCGCGTTGGTATGCCGCAAGGCCTGTTTCATGACCTGTTTCCTAACGTGGTGCGCCGGTTCCATGAAAAGCATCCGGACGTCGAACTGGTTGTCTATGAACGTGACACGGCACTGTCTGAACTCGTGCGACAGGGAACGCTCGATATTTTCATCGGCGAACGGCATTTTGGAGACCCGGTGCTGATACAGCAATTGCTCGGTCGCTATGGCCTGGCATTGGTCTATCCGCGTGATTGGGGATCACCGCCTGAAGGCCAGTTGCGCGAGTGGATCGGCAACCGCCCATTCGTCTCACATGAGCCGGGTCAGACGACGCGCAATATCGCAACCGATTTTCTGTCGCGTGGAGGAGCGGCCATCGAGCCGATCCTTTCTGCATCATCAAGCGTCAGCATAAAACGCTGTGTCAGTGAGGGGCTCGGCTTTTCGATACTGCCGTCGTGGTCGGTCGAGCCTGAAAACAACACGATTGCGGCCGTGGATTTGCCGCAGATCCCTCTGGTCCCCGTCTATTTCGGTACCGCCCGCTTCCTGCAGGAAAACGAACTGGTTTCCAAATTTTACGACGTCAGCCGTGAAGAACTGCACGGCAAGCTTCTGGCCGTCTGAAATGGACCACCAGCAATGCTGCACCTGACAAAAGCGTACAGAAGGCCACATCGCCGCAAACTTCGGAAAATTCGCCAAAGGAGCGATCAACTCGCGATGAACGCGGCTCAGGTCGCTGGATTTGAATATACGGCGCCCCCACTTTGCAGCTATTTCAAGGCGCTTAGGGAGGCGGCGAGCTTTTTGTTCGGCGTAGACATGGGGTCACATCAAGTTTTTCATGTCGTGCGCTCACAAGTGCAGAATGTCGCTCTATTACACGGTTTTTATGTCGTCCAATTTCACGTAATTTATGCCATCATTCGGAAATATAAGGTTTTTTTTACCAACCAATAGGACTAAGGCGGCGCTATGATGGGCGTCAAACCTTGACCCCCGGGAGGGATCGTCACCCGTCCTACCGCTCCCGCTCAAAATCCTTGCCATCACCATCACGCTCATTCCCGCGTGCCGAACGCGACGGCTTGATCCGCCGCCCGCACGTTTCACTCTGACCACCGGGATCATCACAGTCCTGCGCGGCACCATGGAACTTGTCGGCCAGCGGCAACTCGATCCAATGCGGCTCCAGCATATCCCGGGGCGGAGTTTCAAACACCGGCGCCTGATCCTCCGGCACCTCGATCTCGCGCGCCTGATCCCGCCGCCGCGTCCGCTGCCGCCGCCGTACGGCGCCTTCACCACCGCGCCCGCCACGTGCGCTTTCACCCTTATCGCCACCTTTGCCGGACTGTTCAGCATCCGCCTTCTCGGTCCGCTGCTTCAGCGCCGCGCCGAACGCCTTGCGCAAATCACTGCGATCATCGTCAGGCCGCCGATCGACGGTGATGACGATGTCCTGATCCGTCTGCTGATCACGATGGTGCAGATCATGATGGCCTCGACACGCACTATCGAAATCGAGTTGGCGCAGCGTTCGCCATGTCCTTAGGTC
>JAEWDP010000031.1 GCA_023390055.1 Pseudomonadota bacterium
GCCTGGCGATCTGACGCGGGCATGGAGTAGCATGATGACTGTCCAACTTTCCTCTGCCGCACTTGAGCAGGTTTCGAAGACTGCAACCGTGCCAGCATATGATCCGTTGAAACTCTCGCCGGGCATCCTGCACTTCGGTGTTGGTAACTTTCACCGTGCACACCAGGCGGTTTATCTTGATGACCTCTTCAGCAAGGGTCGCGATCATGATTGGGCAATCATAGGCGCCGGCGTGATGCCATCCGATGCCATCATGCGCGAGAAGCTCACCTCCCAGGACTATCTGACCACGGTTGTCGAACAGGATAACAACAGAACGAGTGCACGGGTAACAGCACCGATGATCGATATCCTGGCCCCTGGCGATACGGATGCCATCATCGGAACCTTGGCAGATTCGCGTATTCGCATCGTTTCGATGACCATTACCGAGGGGGGGTATTTTGTCGATGCTTCAGGATCATTCAATCCTGAGCATCCTGCAATCTTCAATGATGGCCAGAATCCGGATCGCCCAAATACGGTATTCGGTTTGATTGTGGCAGGTCTGAAACGTCGAAAAGCGAAGGGGCTTGCACCATTCACAATAATGTCTTGCGACAATATTCCAGGAAATGGCGAAGTGACCCGAAATGCAGTCGTTGGACTTGCCGCGCTGAGTGATCCGGGGTTCGCGGACTGGATTGCAAGGAATGTCGCCTTTCCAAGCTCTATGGTCGACCGCATAACCCCCGCAACCGGGCAGAGGGAAATCGCCTATCTACGCGACACCTTCTCGATCGATGACAGGTGGCCGGTCTTTTGTGAAGAGTTCAAGCAGTGGGTGATGGAAGACAATTTTCCTGCAGGGCGTCCTGCGCTGGAGACAGTCAATGTCCAGTTTGTGAGGGATGTGGCGCCCTACGAGCATATGAAGATCCGTATCCTGAATGGCGGACATGCAGCAATCGCCTATCCCGCAGCGCTGATGGATATTCACTTTGTTCACGAGGCTATGGAGAATCCTCTGATTCGCAGCTTTCTGGCCAAACTAGAACGGGAAGAGATTATCCCGATCGTCCCGCCGGTCCCAGACACCGATCTCGACGATTATTTCGCACTCATAGAACGCCGTTTTTCCAATCCCAAGATCGGCGATACCATCCCACGTCTGGCTCAGGACGGATCCAACCGACAGCCCAAGTTCATTCTTCCGTCTACGGCAGACCGGCTGGCACAAGGGGCTGACATCATCGGGCTGTCACTCGTATCTGCGCTTTGGTGCCGGTATTTTGAAGGGACGACCGATAGCGGCAATCCGATTGCTTTCAATGATACCAATGCGGATAAGCTGCACGCAGCTGCTAAACGGGCGAAGGACGATCCCGGCGCCTTTCTGGCCTTTGACGAGATTTTTGGACAGGTCGCCGGCTCTGAGCTTTTCCGGCGGCGTTTCTCGCATGCTTTATCAAAATTGTGGACGGTCGGGACTGCGAGGACACTGGAGCTCTATTTGCAGGACAGACTGGTCGACTGACGGGGTTGGGGAGAGTGGAAACGACAAGACCGCTGATAATATTTGATTGTGACGGTGTTCTTGTCGACAGCGAACCCATATCTGTACGAGTGCTGGTTGAGCGGCTAAATAGCAAGGGGGTGGCGATTGGCGAGGAACAAGCCTACGCGCGCTTTCTTGGGCGCAGTCTATCAACCGTTACACAGATACTTCATGATGATTACGGACACACCATAGATTCCGCCTTCCTCGATGACCTGCGGCATCACCTTTATGATCGATTTCGCCAGGAGTTGCGGCCCATTTGGGGTATGGCAAGGACATTGAACACGCTGGATTACCCACATTGTGTAGCGTCCTCCAGTCAACCCGAACGTATCCGCCTTTCCCTGTCATTGACCGGTCTACTTGATCGCTTCGAACCACACATCTTCAGTGCATCCATGGTGTCGAGGGGAAAGCCGGCGCCGGATCTATTCCTCTATGCAGCAGAGAAAATGGATGCCTTGCCTTGTGCCTGTATTGTGGTGGAAGACAGTCCGGCGGGCATCGAAGCTGCAAAACGAGCTGGCATGTCCGTATTTGCCTTTGTCGGCGGCTCCCATGCAGGGGGAGATGTCCATCGGCAGAAAATCGCTGACCTTGCCCCCGATGTGATATTTGACGCCATGCCTGATTTGATACACCTTGTCCGCAAACATTTGGAGGGGAGCGGATGACGTGTTTCCCGAGCGAACCGGTTGGTGTTCGCGAGGGAACCTTGTCATAAGAGCCCCGTCGGGCAGGGAAATCATCCTGATGCGTGATCATGTCGTTGCGGTCGATATCGGCACGGCAAGTGCCCGTGCGGGCGTCTTCGATCGTGGCGGATCTTTGCTTGCCAGAGCCAAGTATCCCATTGATATGCAACGTCCTCTGGAAAACCATGCGGAATATGATTCCGAAAATGTCTGGAGAGCAGCCTGCAATGCCGTCAATACCGCAATGGCCGCAGCAGGCCTGACGCCCGAACGGGTTGCGGCGATAGGCTTTGATGCGACGTGTTCGCTTGTCGTCCGAGATATCGAGGGTAGGCAACTGACAGTTTCCACCACCGGGGACGATCGGTTCGACACCATCGTGTGGCTTGACCATCGCGCTGTAGACGAGGCAGAGGAACTGTCGAAATCCGGCCACCGTGTTTTGACCTTTAGCGGTGGCTCGTTGTCTCCGGAAATGGAAATGCCCAAATTAATGTGGCTCAAGCGGAACCACTCGGCAACCTGGCAACGGGCCGGTTATTTTTTTGATCTTGCCGACTTCATGACCTGGAAGGCAACAGGGTCCATCTCCCGATCCCAGTGCACGCTGGCAGCCAAGTGGAACTATCTTGCACACGAGGACCCAGGTTGGCAGGATGATTTTCTTGCCATTGCAGGTCTGGAAGATTTACTCGGAAAGGGCAATCTTCCACGCAAAGCTACCCCTGTCGGGGAAAGCGTTGGCCATCTTACGTCTGCTGCTGCGCGCGAACTTGGCCTTGATGACCGATGTCGTGTATCTGCCGGATTGATCGATGCCTATGCTGGCGCGTTGGGTGCTCTCGGTGGCGAATATGACAGAGCCGGACTGGAGCGCAGTGTCGCGCTGATTGGGGGCACGTCGAGTTGTATCGTCTCTCTATCTGCAAAAGCCAAGCCAGGCCACAGCCTCTGGGGCCCCTTTTTCGGAGCAGTTCTACCTGACCACTGGCTGGTTGAAGGGGGCCAGTCTGCCACGGGCGCGCTACTGGACCATGTCGTGCGGATGCATGTCGCTGGTGGTGAACCTACATCGGAACTGCATGACCGGATCATTGCCCGCATAATGGAACTGCGCAGCGAGCAAGGTGGACGGTTTGCAACCAACCTGCACGTGCTGCCGGACTTCCACGGTAATCGCTCACCCCTTGCTGACCCTCGTGCGACGGGTGTCATCAGTGGCTTGACACTTGACATGTCATTCGACGGACTTTGCAGACTCTACTGGCGCACGTGCGTGGGCGTTGCACTCGGGATCAGACACATCCTGGAGGCGATGGGAAAATACGGTCATATTTTCGAGACGCTGCATGTCACCGGAGGACATGTGCACAACTCACTGCTCCTTGAGCTTTATGCGGATGTAACGGGTTGTCGGGTGAAGATCCCGAGGTCGAAAGATGCCGTTCTTTTAGGAACAGCCATGACCGCGGCTACGGCAGGAAGGATCCATTCCAGCCTGACCGATGCAGGGCGTGCGATGGCCGCCGATGGCCGCGAGCACCTGCCTGATCCAATTCGGTCCGAGCGATACGAGCGTGATTATCGCAGATATCTTGCGATGCTACGTCACCGGGACGAACTGGACCGCATTGGCTAACGATATTGCTTCATCGTGCCAATCCGCTGTTGTTCATGGGAACGATAACCCTGCTCTATCTTCCCGGTATGAAACGGAGCGCAAGGGTGCCCTTGATCCTCGTGCCTGAGAAACCTTTTCCTTCAGTTATGTGACGGTCACATTACAGGTTCTCAATGTAATGCCTTATGCCCCACGGCGAGATGAGGTGAGAGGTTGGCCTTTGGATCGAACCGTAGTGCCGATGGCTAGCAGGACAAAAGCGCTGGCAGTTTTGTGGTACCTTTCGTCGCAATGTGAACAAGGCCTTGATCTGGTCTTTTGCAGCGGGAAAAAATCGCGAGCCCTGTCGCCGCTTGTCTTGCTGGTTGCGCAAACCTACATCTTCACTGTAACCGGAGACGTTGAATGATCATAGATGCAGCACGCCTTTCGCTTGCCAACCTCCTTGCGCAAGACACGCGTGCTGTGTTCTGGAAGGTTCTGGGTCTCACAGTACTGGTACTGGTCGCCCTCTGGCTTACGCTGCGGCAGGGCTTCGCTTCCTTTCTCTGGCCATGGTTCGCGGCGTATTTGCCAAACGTACCCGATTGGGCAGGCTGGATCACATTTTTGGCTGCGATTTTTGCCGGTACAGGGCTGGCACTTCTGCTCGCATTGCTGATTGCACCGATCACTGCCTTGATTGCGGGCCTGTTTCTCGATGATGTGGCCGAGGTTGTCGAGAAACGGGATTATCCAACAGATATACCGGGGCAGGCCATGCCGCTTGGTCAGGCGCTTCTCAGTTCTATCCGGTTTCTAGGCGTGGTGATCGTTGGAAATGTTTTTGCGCTTCTTCTGCTTTTTGTTCCCGGAGTCAATCTGGTCGCGTTCTTCCTGGTGAATGGCTATTTGCTTGGTCGCGAGTTCTTCGAGTTCGCTGCGATGCGATTTCGTCCACCCTTGGAAGCGAGAGCATTTCGGTCGAAACATCGCGGAACGATCTTCCTTTCTGGCCTGCTGATCGCTCTTTTCCTGATGATTCCGATCGTAAACCTTCTGACGCCGCTCTTCGCCGCTGGCTTAATGGTACACCTTCACAAATTGATCTCGCGTCGCGATCCGGCGTTCGCGATCTAAGAAGGTTCGAACGGTTAGCTTGAAATGGCGCGGGTAATTTCCTGGTTCCGGGGTATTGTGTTGTGCCGAGAGCACGCTCGTGTTTCCGATACTGGCTAAGTTCCGGTGTTTTGTGCTGATCTCTCCGCCACCAACTGACAAGTTGTCCTCAGCCGCACACGGAAAGCTGACCTATCAATAGCCCTGCTGTGCGGGCTGCACAAAGCAATCGGACGCGAAATCAATCACCGGCTTTGCGCGGGTCAAGCATGATGAAGAGCGCCCAGGTTGATTTTCAGCCAAACCGGCAGATGAAAATGATGTACAGAAATCGGATCCCTAGCCACATTTGTAGTCGAGCACATTAGATGAGATATTGATGAACTTTCCAAAAGCGGAAAACCAGCGCACAGTAGATCCCCTGGCGATCCTCAGTCGTATCTATGGGTTTGACGGATTCCGGGGGAAGCAGGCTGCGGTGATCGACCGGATTATCTCTGGCGGCGACGCAGTCGTCTTGTTTCCGACCGGTGCCGGAAAATCCCTGTGCTTTCAAATTCCGGCGCTCTGCCGGGAGGGCATGGGCGTTGTCGTCTCGCCGTTAATTGCGTTAATGCGTGATCAGGTTGAGGCATTGAGACAGCTCGGAGTGCGTGCTGCAGCTTTGAACTCTTCGCTGTCTCAGACCGAACTGATAAATCTGCGCCAGTCCGTCTTTGATGGAGCTATCGATTTGCTCTATGTCACGCCCGAGCGTGTCGTAACACCTGCTTTCGAAGCGATGCTGTCGTCTGTGAAGATTGCGTTATTCGCAATCGACGAGGCCCATTGCGTTTCCCAATGGGGACATGATTTTCGGCCAGTGTACCGGGAACTAGGACGTCTGGCCGATACCTATCCTGGTATCCCGAGGATTGCTCTGACGGCGACGGCAGATCCCCATACCCGCAAGGATATTGTCGACAGGCTGAAACTGCATTCGGCGGAAGTCTTTACCACGTCTTTCGATAGACCGAACATCACCTATGAGATCGTCGAACGTGACCAGCCGCGACAGCAGCTCTACCGCTTTTTATCGCGTCATAGGGGATCAAGCGGCATCGTCTATTGCCTCTCTCGTGCGAAGGTGGAAGACACGGCCGAATGGCTGAACAGCAAGGGAATTCGTACCCTTGCCTATCATGCGGGGATGGAGCGCTCGGTCCGTAACGCCAATCAAGACTTGTTCCTGAAGGAAGAGGGCCTTTGTCTCGTGGCCACGGTTGCCTTTGGTATGGGAATTGACAAGCCGAATGTGCGCTATGTCGCGCATCTGGATTTGCCTGGCTCTGTCGAGGCGTACTATCAGGAGACGGGGCGTGCCGGTCGTGACGGTCTGGCGTCAGAGGCGTGGCTGGCTTACGGCATGGCTGATGTGATCCAGCGTGGGCGGATGATTGATGGCGGTTCGTCGAGTGAAGATGTCAAACGCGTTGAACGCGCCAAGCTCAATGCATTGCTGGCGATTTGCGAGACAGCCGGATGCCGCCGTCAGGCAATTCTTGCGCATTTTGGTGAAGCGCATCGAGGTCGGTGTGGCAATTGCGACACCTGTGTCAGTCCGGTGGAAACCTGGGACGGAAGCGATGCCGCGATCAAGGCCCTCGCTGCGATCTATCGCACTGGCGAACGGTTCGGTACAGGACATCTCATAGATGTTCTCATGGGAACTAAGAACCAGAAGACGAGCCGCTTCGGTCATGTTGAAATTCCGGTCTTCGGAGCAGGTCGGGATTTATCCTCCAAAACCTGGCAATCCGTCTATCGTCAGCTTCTTGCCGCCGGTCTGATCCGCGTCGATCATGAAGCCTTCGGTGCGCTGAAGCTGGAACCAGAGGCACGCGCCGTGTTCCGGCGGGAACGGCAGGTATACTTCCGAAAGGATCGACCAACTTCTTCTGCCAAGGCATCGAAGAGGACATCAGTTGGTGCCGCCACCCGATCAGAATTGACGAGTGCCGACGCGGATCTCTTCGAAGCTCTGCGGCGCACACGACTGGAAATTGCCAAAGAACTTTCCGTACCACCTTATGTTGTATTTCCGGATACCACTCTGGCCGCTTTCGCGACCGGTCGACCGAAGAACCGCGAGGCACTTCTCGCTGTCTCTGGGGTCGGCCAATCAAAGCTTGATCGGTATGGTGATAGCTTTCTGGAGGTGATCCGTGAGCATTCGTGACAGTCGCTGTGATGGCCCGATACTAGTCTGGCGTGGCAATCTGTTGCGGCGGAAGCTCCACCAGCGGGGCTGGTATGTCGCAGACCTTTTCTGGTGAACGGCACAGATCGGCTATAACGCAGTGCTCGCATTCAGGCCTTCGCGCTTTGCAAGTATATCGTCCGTGCAGAATCAGCCAGTGGTGAGCGTGGAAGAGGTAGTGTTCCGGGATGACTTTCAACAGTCGTTCTTCGACCTCGTCTGGAGTCTTTCCGGGTGCCATCAGCAACCTGTTTGCAATTCGGAAGACATGGGTATCGACGGCGAGCGTCGGAATGCCGAAAGCCATGGACATGACGACATTTGCAGTTTTGCGTCCGACCCCCGGTAGCGTCATCAATTCCTCGCGGGTTTTTGGAACCTCGCCACCAAAATCCTCGATCAATTTGCGCGATAGCGCGATGACGTTCTTGGCTTTGTTACGATAGAGGCCGATCGTCTTGATGTATTGTGTGACGCCTTCCTCGCCAAGAGCGAGCATCCTGCTTGGTGTATCGGCTATCTTGAAAAGACTTCGGGTTGCCTTGTTCACGCCAACATCCGTGGCCTGTGCCGACAACGCGACGGCAACTACGAGCGTAAACGGGTTGACATGTTCCAGTTCTCCTTTCGGCTCGGGGCGCTGGACCGAGAAACGACGAAAGATTTCTTCCATCTCCGCCTTGCTGTAGCGGCTACGGATGTGCTTGCGAGCGCGGCTTTTTGTCAAAATTGACTTTTGTGAAGAACTTGCGCTGGACTTGGTTTTGCGATTGGCCATATCGTCTCTATAGCCAGCACATGCAAAGGAAAGCAACGTGCAGATTGCCGATCAACAACCTGTCTTTGCAGCGGAACTAACACCGTACCGATCGCTTGGACGAAACGGCTTTCATATTCTCCTGCTCCTCACAGGCGGGATGTGCCTGCTTTATGGAGGCTTTTTCCTGGTGACGGGCGCCTGGCCAATTGGTCTCTTCCTTGGTATTGATTTTGTTGCGCTTTACGTCGCTTTCAGGATGAACTATCGATCCGGACGTGTTCGTGAGGAGGTTGTTGTATCGCGTACGATACTTTCCGTTCGCAAATTCAATCCTGCGGGCCGAATGGTCGAGCACCGCTTCAATCCCTTCTGGGTGCGCTTTCGTGTCAATCGACACGAGGAGTTTGGAATAACGTCCATGTACGTTGCCGGTGAAGGTCGTTTAATCGATGTCGGCTCGTTTCTAAATCCCGACGATCGAGAGAGCTTTGCGAATGCATTCCGGCGTGCGCTTGCTACCGTGACACAAAGGCGCTGAGATTGACAAGAAACGGGTGGTATCACGGATCTTGGCACGGCATTGTCGCGTGCAAAGGAGACAAGTGATGAACGCATTCGCCCGACTTGCAGAACCTGCCATTGGTGTAAAACTGGATGGTGGCGACTACGAGACCATCCGCCGCGTTATCGAGTTCATTACACTTGATTATCGCCAGCAGCCATCTCTGGAGGTGATCGCAGGTGAGCTTGGCCAGTCACCAACGCAACTTCAAAAGGTATTCACCCGGTGGGCAGGTCTGTCGCCCAAGGCTTTCCTGCAGGCTGTGACACTCGATCACGCAAAGCGGCTGCTTGGCAAGGAGGGACTTCCCCTGCTTGAAACCTCGTACGAGGTCGGATTGTCTGGCCCTGGGCGTCTGCATGATCTCTTTGTGACGCATGAGGCGATGTCGCCCGGTGAGTGGAAGGCTCGAGGTGGGGGGCTCACTATCCGCCATGGTTTCCACCGATCTCCGTTCGGCATCGCATTGGTGATGGTAACTGATCGTGGCCTGGCCGGACTTGCATTTACTGATTTCGGTGGAGAGAAAACCTGCCTGGACGACATGGTCCGTCGTTGGCCAAATGCAGCTTATGTCGAGGACCTTGAAGGAACGGCTCCCTATGTGAACCGGATCTTTGATCGCTCCCAATGGTCAGCAGAGCAGCCGTTGAAAATCGTATTGATCGGTTCCGATTTCCAGATCCGCGTGTGGCAGAGCCTGCTGAAAATTCCATTTGGCACGGCCGTAACCTATTCTGACGTCGCTTATGACATTGGCCAACCAACTGCCAGCCGCGCTGTCGGTGCCGCAATAGGCCGCAACCCGATTTCATTTGTCGTCCCGTGCCATAGGGCCCTTGGCAAAGGAGGGGCGCTCACCGGCTATCACTGGGGACTTACCCGCAAGCGGGCTATTCTTGGTTGGGAAGCTGGGAGCGCGTAGCTTCTGTTTGGGCTATTTTACAAGCTTGAGCAGCTCTCTTGCGGCCCCTTCGTCCGTGATTAGTGTGTTGCAGCCGATGCGCCGGATCGTGGCGCGAATGGCAAGGGCCCGGTGGGTGCCGCCGGAGGAAAGTACGATGTGCTTTGCATTCCGCAATGTGTCGAGATCGACGGACATCACCCGTTCATTGATCGTATGCCGTACGGATTTTCCGTCGGAATCGAGGAAATTGAACATCGTGTCACAGATGCATCCAGCGTCGATGAGAGAGAGCAGTTTCGCTTTTGAGATGAAACCCTCCGAGAGAGAGGTCGACTGCGGGCCGATGTCGCCGCAACTGACAATCGCAAGATCCATGTTTTCAGCGAGATCGTAGATTGCCTTCAAGCCGCATTTCTCGACAAGGGCGCGCTTTGTCTCCACGGAATCGACAAGCAATGGTGCAAGGAACATGTAGCATTCAGCGCCAAATTGACTGGCGAGGCGCCACGTGTAATCAATCGGATTTGTCTGATGAACCTCCACAATACCGCCCAGGAGCGAAACGACCTTGCAGTTTTGCCGCCGTGGCGGACGGAAACTCGAAAGAGAAGCTGTCATCGTCCGCCCCCATCCGACGCCGATCGTCATGTTATCCTGTATGGCGTCCGACAGGAATTGTCCGAGTGCCAGCCCGACCGCCTTGGCCAAAGCATCTGCGTTCTTAACCGGTGGCTCGGGGACGATAATTGCTTCATCGAGCCCATAAGCATGCTCCAACTGGCTCGCAAGTGCCAGGCAATCATCGACTTCGGCGGTAATCCATATCTGGACTTCCGAGCGTTTCATTGCCTCGTCCAGCATTCGGATAACAGTCGAGCGGCTGATGCCAAGCCGTTCGGCGACATCTTTCTGCGTCAGGCCCTGGTTGTAATAGAGCCACGCTGCCCGGACCCTCAATGATGAGGACTCGGATATGCTGGAATGATTATCGCGTCTGAGTTTGGCCAAGGCATTCCCGCTATTGATGATCAAATCACGGAGTGCATGATACTTATGTTGATTGGATTGGGCAAATGTCTTGACTTCGCCATCTTCGACTGATGTTAGTTGACGAAGGGAGGCACTCGGCTTCGGGGTTTCCAAATTATTACTACATGATCCGAAGGATTACCGGAATGACGTCGAAACTAGAGCAATTACGTTCCATGACTACGGTTGTCGCTGATAGTGGCGACATTGAAGCAGTCGCCCGTCTGAAGCCAGTTGACTGCACGACGAATCCAACGATTGTGCTAAAGGCACTTGCAATGCCGACGTTTGCCGACGTGTACAAAGAAGCTATCACCTGGGGCAAGTCCCGCAACGGAGGTTCGGATGCCGTCATTGCCGAGGTGGCTGACCGGTTGGCAATCTCTGTTGGCAGTGCGCTTGCAAAGCTTGTTCCCGGGCGGGTCTCGACCGAAGTCGATGCCGATCTTTCTTTCGACACAGAAGCGTCGATTGCCAAAGCGCGCGCCATCATTGCTGCTTACAAGGAACGTGGCATTGAACGTGACCGGATTCTCATCAAGCTTGCCACCACGTGGGAGGGTATCAAGGCGGCCGAAGTGTTGCAGAAAGAGGGAATTGATTGCAACATGACCTTGCTGTTTTCGATGGCGCAGGCAGTTGCCTGCGCGGATGCCAAGGTCTTCCTGATATCGCCGTTCGTTGGCCGAATCCTTGACTGGTACAAGAAGTCGACTGGTCAGGAATATACCGCTGAAACCGATCCCGGTGTGCTCTCTGTTCGACAGATCTATAATTACTACAAGGCAAATGGCATCGAAACGATCGTCATGGGTGCGTCGTTCCGCAATGCCGGAGAGATCGAAGCGCTGGCCGGCTGTGACCGCCTCACGATCAGTCCTTCGCTTCTTGATGAACTCGACAAGGATCAAGGGAAGCTGGAGCGCAAGTTGGCACCTGACAGGTTTGACCCGGTTCCGCTGCAGAGACTTGACGAGAAGAAATTCCGCTGGGCGCTCAATGAGGATGCGATGGCCACGGAAAAGCTGTCTGAAGGTATCCGTTCCTTCGCGAAAGACCTTGGAGCATTGCGTACTATGGTAAAGACAGAGCTTGCATCCGCCTGAACCATGCTTCTAGCGATGGCCCGGTAACACCGGGCCGTCCTTTTTATGTTCCCAGTGAGTCCTCATGTGATGCCCAGGTTGGCAGTATCGTGACGGAAACATGTCGGTTATCTGAAAGCATTGCGATCCGACTTGGTGCGTAATGTTGTCCTGATGAATGCAATGATGAAGATCGCACTCATGACGAGGACGATTGTCGGGGCGGGCGCGCTGTCAATGAAGAAGCTCATGTAGATCCCGGTGATGGATGCGGCGGTTGCGACAGCAACCGCCGTGAAAAGCATCGTATTGAACCGGTTTGCCAGTAGGAAGGCTATGGCTCCCGGGGCAACCAGCATGGCCACTGAGAGGATGATGCCGACCGCTTTCAATGCTCCGACCACCACCAACGACAGGACTGCGAGCAGACCGTAATGCAATAAGCGTGTCGGTAGCCCGATTGCCTTGGCATGCTGCTCATCAAAGGAATGGGCCAGCAGGTCCTTTCGCAAGGTGACGAGGAACAGCATCGCGGCAAAGGCAATGAGCCCGGTCTCGATCAAATCCAATGGCCCGATCCCGAGCATATCGCCAAACAGGATGTGATCGAGATGGATGTCGCTTTGCACCTTGACGTAGAGCACAAGACCGAGACCAAACATGCCGGAAAAGACGATACCGAGGACCGTATCCTCCTTGATGCGGCTGTTTTCCTTGAGGAAGCCTGTGGCGAGCGCGCAGATCATTCCCGCTGAAAAGGCGCCAATGGCGAGCGGGATGGAGAAGATGTAGGCGACGACAATACCTGGAAAGACGGCATGCGAGACGGCATCTCCCATAAGTGACCACCCTTTAAGGACCAGGAAGCATGAGAGAATTGCCATGGGTACGGCAATCATCGACGTCACAAGAAAGGCGCGTTGCATGAAATCGATCTGGAAGGGGAAGGTGAGGAGGTCGATGACGTCGTACATTCCGCTCATGTATCCTCCAACGTATTGCTGAGGCGCCGGCGTGCTGCGAGCATTCCATGCTTGGGTGCAAGCAGGAACGCCAGAAGAAATAGAACTGTCTGCAGTACGACGATGATGCCGCCAGTCGCTCCATCGAGGAAATAGCTGAGGTAAGCGCCGATCAGGCTGGTTGCCGCACCAATGATCAATGCGAACAGGATGATGCGCTGAAATCGGTCTGTCAGAAGATAAGCGGTGGCGCCCGGGGTCACGACCATCGCAACGACGAGAAAGGCGCCAACTGTCTGCAGCGCCGCAACCGTGGATGCGGACAGAAGTGTGAAGAAAAGTATGCGGAGAAGGTTGGGTCGCAGGCCGATCGTTCGGGCGTGGTTCTCATCGAAGAAAGTCACCATCAGGTCCTTCCACTTCACGGCCAGAACAGCAAGGCTGACGCCACCGATAATGACAAGTTGGAGCGTGTCTTCCGGTGTGATCGCGAGGATGTTTCCAAGTACGATCGTCTGGATATTCACCGAGGTTGGTGAAAGGGAAGCCATGAAGAGCCCAAGCCCGAAAAACGAGGTGAAGATCAGTCCGATGATGGCGTCTTCCTTCAATCGAGTGCGTTGATTGAGAAAGAGCATCGCACCCGCCGCAAGTCCGCCCGACAGGAAGGCTCCAAGCGCAAAAGGAAGCCCGATCATATAAGCGCCCGCAACACCTGGAACTATTGAATGGGACAGCGCGTCACCGATCAACGACCATCCCTTCAGCATCAAATAAGCGGAGAGAAAGCCGCAGACACCGCCAACCAGGCTGCTTACCCAGATGGCATTGCGCATGTACTCATAGGTGAATGGCTCAAGTAGCGTCTGGAACATTGTCTTTCTCAACGCTTGTTTGCCGACCGTCACCGTAGACGACGAATGGGCGCTCATCATCACTGATGACCTTGAGATGCCGTGGATCCGCATCATCATGAAGTTCAGGGCCCGTGAGGATGAAGTGTCTCAGGACACCTCCGAATGCCTTTTCCAGATTGGCTTCTGTGAACGTCTCTTTGGTCCTGCCGTGGGCCAGGACAGTACCCTTGACGAAGACGGTGCGGTCACAGAAATCCGGCACACTGCCGAGGTTATGCGTGGAAACGAGCATTATCCGTCCCTCGTCGCGCAGATCTTTCAAAAGCGCGACAATCTGTTCTTCGGTATTTACATCCACGCCTGTAAAGGGTTCGTCGAGCAGAATGACCTGGCCTTCCTGCGCCAGGGCCCGCGCCAGAAAGACACGCTTGCGCTGGCCCCCGGACAGTTCACCGATCTGCCGTTTTCGGTATTCCAGCATGTCCACACGCTTGAGCGCGTCCGATACCATGGCATTGTCATAAGGTTTGGGAATGCGCAGAAAGTTCATGTGCCCATACCGCCCCATCATCACAACGTCCTCGACAAGGACCGGAAAATTCCAGTCCACCTCTTCTGCTTGCGGCACATATGCGACGAGATTTTTGCGAAGTGCTTCGGATGCCGGTAGGCCGAGAATTTGCACTGAACCTTTGAGAAGTGGAACGAAACCCATAATCGCCTTGAACAGGGTCGATTTTCCGGCGCCATTGACGCCGACGAGTGCGGTGATCGTGCCTTTGGGGACGGAAAAGGTGGCGTCCTTCAAAGCGGTGAGACCGCTCCGATAAGCGACTGTTATGTCGTTGATTGCGAGACCGTTCGCGAGTGCTTTCGCCTTTCCCATGATCATCTGGAAAGCCCCTTGGCAATGGTATTTGCCGTCACACTCAGGAGGTCGAGATAGGTGGGAACCAGTCCGTCCTGTTCGCTCAGGGAATCGACATAAAGGACACCACCATAGGCGGCGCCTGTTTCGCGGGCGACCTGTTCTGCAGGATCGGATGATACCGTGCTCTCGCTGAAGATCACCTGGATCTTGTTTTTGCGCATTGCATCAATCACGGATCGAACCTGTTGTGGTGTTCCCTGACTGTCGGCATTGACCGGCCATAAAAAGAGCTCTTTCAAGCCGAAGTCGCGGGCAAGGTAGGAAAATGCTCCTTCGCTCGTAACAAGCCAGCGCTTCTCAGGCGGCAGCGAGGAGAGCATGTCGCGAATTGGCTGGATTTCTGCGCGGATCTTCTCGATGTAGGCAGCCGCGTTTGCCTCATAGGTGGCAGCGTTGGCGGGGTCTGCGGTTGCCAGACCATGAAGAATATTCTCGACATAGATAACTGCGTTCTCCGGAGACATCCAGGCATGTGGGTTTGGCTTCCCGTCGTATGCCTCCCCGGTGATCGCTATGGGGTCGACTCGATCAGAAACAGTGACGTTTGGTATATCACCAAGGTTGGCAAGAAACTTTTCGAACCAGAGCTCCAGATTCAGGCCGTTTCGAAGGATCAGGTCGGCATTACGCGCGCGCAGGAGGTCACGCGGAGTCGGCTGATAGTTATGGATTTCAGCACCCGGCTTGGTGATGCTTTGGATCTCGGCGGCATCTCCCGCTACGTTGCGAGCCATATCGGCGATGACGGTAAAGGTGGTCACGACCTTCAACTTGTTCTGCGCCGTAGCGATACCCGCAGAGGCCAAGAGCAGAACTGCGAGAATGGCAATGCGAGGAAGTGCAAACATCATTTGGACGATCAGCCTCTTTTGCAAATAAGTTGCAATACCATCTACATCGCTTCTTACATTAATGCTAATGCAAGTCAATTGCATTCGTGCGTGTGTGAGATGGACGATACATGTCGATGCTCCGGCGGTTCGGGTTTAAAGGTTCATCAATGACATTGGCGCATTGTACGTTGTTGTCTACTGAAGTCTGTGTCGTGAGTACGAGTATTGAGTAAAATTGGCATGCAGGTTTATTGCGGATGAGTAATACCTTGTCCCGCATTCCGCGTAAGCTCCTACTGGTTATTGTTGGAATTACCGTCCTTGGTGGCGGAAGTGGTGCCGCAGCTGTATATGTGGGTGCCGAAAAGCTGCTTGGTCTGCCGGCCGGAGATCGAGATGGTCTTACCTGCACAACGCTCCAGACAGTCAGGATCAAGAAGGCTGGTCGTTTCTGGGTTCGCAAATATGTCGTCACCGACGAGTTGGCGGGCGGATTGGCACGCATGAGGACCGCATTGCGCGTTGCTGGTGAAGTCCAGCGAAACGAAGGAGCCGACCTGGTGCAGGTTACAGTTCTGGACAAGGCGGGACCGGTCGAACGGGCGCAGATGCGCGGGCGCGCAATCGGTGCTCAGGCTGTCTACATGCCTGATCTCTCAAAGGCGCCACGAGGAATGCTCGTTCAGCCGATCAGTGCCTACTATATTGATGGAATTGCTGATACAAGCGGCAAATTCTGGGGGATGCGTATCGATCTTCCGTATGAAGACGCGCAGAGAATAACCGACGAAATCGGGCTCGGGTCGGGCTGCGTCGAACCTAATGGCGGCGCACAACTGGCACACGGCACTAAAGATGCAAATGACCAGGACGTAAAGCGCGAGGAAAGCTTTGAGGCTGCCGGAAACACCAATTCACACGGTCCAGTTTTGGCCGCGGGCGCCCGGACCTTCTCAAGTATTGTTGCGAAGGTGGAAGCAATGATGTTTTCCAGTCCGGCCGAGGAAACGCCGATCGATCGAACGCGCTGAATTCCGGGTCCTGGCTGGAGTGCATCGACGGATGATCTTTTCGCGCAAGACCGATGCATCTGCAGGATCTAATGAAGCGGCAGACGTTGAGAGTGCCGCTTCATGGACGTCATTGCCCTTTTGGCTTTCACGCGTTTGACAGGCCCAGGATTGATCACTCCCCTTTGGCGCGGCGTGCTGGGAAGAGGATAACGTCGCGGATGGAGGGTGCGTTTGTCAAAAGCATGATCAGTCTGTCGACACCGATCCCAAGCCCCCCTGCGGGCGGCATACCCTGGTCCATTGCATCAAGAAATTCCTCGTCCAACTGCTTCTCATTCTCGCCCCTGGCGTGGGCTTGCTCGAGCTGTTCAACCATGCGACGACGTTGCTCTTCCGGATCGTTTAATTCCGAAAAGGCATTACCGAGTTCCCAGGTGTTGCAATAGGTCTCGAAGCGTTCGACGAGGCGTGGTTCGCCTGGAACCTCCTTGGCAAATGGAGAGATGTCCTTGGGAAAATGAGTGACGTGGGTAGGCTGGATCAGGGTGGGTTCAACCTTCTCTTCAAAGATGAACGCAAGGCATTCACCCCAGGTCCAGTCACTTTCGATTTCGAAGCCGGAATCCCTCGCTGCAAACCGAGCCTCCTCGTCTGTTTTGAGCGTGAGAAAGTCGATACCGGTAGCCTCCTTAACCGCTTCGGGCATGGGGAGGCGACGAAATGGACCCTTGAAGGAAATTTCCTTGTCACCGTAGCTGAAACCGCTCGAGCCGTGGATGGCGATGGCAAGTCTTTCGAACAGCCGTTCGACTAGACCCATGACGTCTTCGTAATCGGCATAGGCCCAATAGCACTCCATCATCGTGAATTCGGGGTTGTGTCGGGTGGAGACGCCTTCGTTGCGAAAATTCCGATTGATTTCAAATACCTTGTCAGTCAGGCCAGAGACCAGTGTGCGCTTCAGGAATAGCTCCGGTGCGATACGCATGTACATATCTTGCTTCAAGGTGTTGTGGTGTGTCTTGAAGGGCTCTGCTGTTGCTCCGCCGTATACGGAATGGAGCATTGGTGTCTCGACTTCCATGAAACCGTCATCTTCCATGAAGCGGCGGATTTCCGAAACTATGCGGCTACGTTGTTGAAAGCGCAGCTTTGACTCCTCGTTGGTCATGATGTCGAGGTGACGCTTACGATAGCGCAGCTCTATATCCGACAAGCCATGGTACTTCTCCGGCATTGGCAGGAGCGACTTGGTCAGCATTGTGATTTCTTGTGCGTTGATTGTCAGTTCGCCGCGCTTTGTGCGTCTCACGTTTCCGGTCACGCCGATAATGTCACCGAGGTCTATCATTGGTAGCAGAGCGCGAGCTTCTTCGGGAGTAGTGTCCTTGTGCGAGAAGATCTGGATCTTGCCTGATGCGTCGCGGAGATCGATAAACATGCCGGAGTTGCGGGAGGAATAAACCCGACCCGCGACAGTCACAATGTCCTGGGTCTCGATGTCTGCCTCGAGATCCTGGTACTTCTGCGCAAGTTCGGCATTGTTAATTGTCCGATGAAAATGCGCGGGATAAACCTCTGCAAGGTTTTCACGTAACAGCGCCAGCTTCTGGGCGCGGACTTCAGTGACGTCCGAGGAGAGAGCGTTTTCTGTCTTTGTATCGGTCATTCTTCGGGACCTTTCTGATTATTGATCTGAGCTGACCATAGATTTCACGATCGTTGTAGCAAGTTTCAGTCGCTGGCGTACAACAGCGCGGCCAAGCAGAGCCATACTGTCGAATAATGGCAATGAACGTGACGATCCGGATATGGCAACAAAGAGCGGTGGAGTAACAACACGCAACTTCCTGCCTAGCTTGTCGGCCACCTTACGAAGTTCCTGCTCGATAGTTTCGACATCCCATTCGAAAATCTTCTCCAGGTCGGACTGGACGGTTTCGAGGATTTCCAGTGTTTCTGAAGGGCTGGTCTTGAGGCCGGAAAACGACGCGGAAGTCAGCCCCACATCATTCGCAAGCAAGAATCCTGCAAGTTGCGGGAGTTCGCCAAGCTTTGAAATGCGACTTTGCGACAACTTCAGGCCTTCGGTCAGGCGACCACTCTCCGTTGCCCATTCCAAGGTGCGGTCGATGAAATCCTCGGGAGTCAGTTTTTCCCGTATCCATCGGCCATTCAGCCAGTCAAGCTTTTGTATATCGAAGATTGCTCCGGCCTTCGAGAGATTGTCAGGATCGAATTTCTCAGCCAACTCGCTCATCGTCAGCAGTTCTTCGCCGTCCGAGATCTGGATGAAGAAGAGACCGAGGAAGTTCATCAACGCTTCCGGAAGATAGCCCAGCGCCGAATAGTACGAGATTGAGGTCGGATTCTTGCGTTTTGATAGTTTTGACTTGTCAGCATTGCGCATGAGCGAGAGATGCATGAATACCGGCTCGTCCCAGCCGAAGTAACGGTAGAGCAATATGTGCTTCGGAACTGACGCCAACCACTCCTCGCCGCGCGCAACGTGGGTAATCTTCATCAGATGGTCATCGACAACATTCGCCATGTGATATGTCGGCATGCCGTCAGCCTTGATCAGCACCTGCATATCAACGGAGTCCCATGGAATTGAGACATCGCCGTAGACACTATCCGTGAAGTCGCAGGAGCCCTCCGTCGGGATTTTCATCCGCACGACAGAAGGTTCGCCAGCTTCAATGCGAGCCGTAACTTCCTCAGCCTTCAAGTTGAGACAAAGCCCGTCATATTTTGGCGGTTTTGCAGCGGCGCGTTGTGCCTCGCGCATCTGCTCCAACCGTTCCGGTGTGCAAAAGCAACGGAAAGCATGCCCGCTGTCCAGGAGTTCCTGGGCATAGGGTTGGTACATCGCCTTGCGCTCGGACTGGCGGTAGGGACCGTAGGGTCCACCAACATCCGGCCCCTCCGACCAGGTGAGGCCCGACCACTTGAGCGCGTCTAGAACCTTCTGCTCAAACTCGGGCGTTGATCGGGTAGCATCGGTATCTTCAATTCGAAGGATAAACTCGCCGCCCATTTTCTTGGCGAACAGGTAATTGAACAGTGCGATATAAACGGTGCCAACATGTGGTTCGCCGGTCGGCGAGGGGGCTATGCGGACGCGAGGGCCGGAAGTGCTCATGGGTAATGCTCGATTTGGCGCCATTTGAGGCGCGGACCTGCTTATTCTCGGGATTTCCTGGCCTTAGCGCATATTCAGCGGCGAGCGTCAAGACTGAATGGACGTGAAGCATGCCTAGCTGACCGGCCACACCCAGAGCAAGGTTGGAACGCTTACCAGGACAATGATAAAGGAAAGTGGAAGTCCAAGACGAGGATAGTCGGAAAACTTGTACCCGCCAGGTCCCAGAACGAGCGTATTGCACTGATGTCCCACTGGTGTGAGGAAGTCGCAGCCTGCACCGATCGCAACAGCCATCAAAAAGGCCTCCGGTCGATATTCCAGCGCTGTAGCAAAGCTCGCTGCGATCGGCCCCATGACCAAAACGGTCGCCGCATTATTGAGGAAAGGCGTCACCCCCATGGCAGTAAGCAGTATCATGCCAAGTGCAGCATAGGGGGGAAGGCCCCCGGCAATGTTGCCAAGCCAAGCGGCGATCAGTTCGCTTGCTCCAGAAGTCCTCAGCGTGTCGGAAACGGGAATTAGCGCTGCCAGCATTACCAGGATCGGTCCGTCAACAGCCTTGTACAGATCCGTCAGTGGGATCGCTCTAAAAACAGCCATGCCCAAGGCTGCAGCAAAGAAGGCCATCGCGACGGGCACCCATCCAAAGGCGGTGGTAATCATTGCGGCAGCCAGGATCACCAACGGGATGAATGCGCGACGCCGGGTACCAAGCATGATTTCGCGTTGTGCCAGCGGCAGAAGATCGAAATCCTGCATGACACCGGGCAGACTATTGCGATTTCCTTGCAGCACGATGACGTCCCCTGACATCAACGTCAGGTCACGCAGGCGTTCGCTCAGTCGATGGCCGCGACGGCTAACGGCAAGCAGATTGACGCCACGTGTGTAAGAAAGTGCAAGTTCACGGGCTGAGAGGCCGGAAAGAGGAGAGTCGCGCGAAATTATGGCCTCGATCGAAACCGCATCGTCACGTAATTGACCCTTGTCCCGCAAGGGCTTTCCGGACAAATGAAGCTTGGCGTTGGAAACGACGCGATCGATCGCTGCGGAACTGCCCTCAAGAATTACGCTGTCATTTTCATGCAGCTCTAGGTCCGGGAATGGTGACATGCGAGTGGTGCCACGCAAGACTGCGGTGGCGATGACTTCCGTATCGCCAAATTTCAGCAACTCGCTGAGCGGCTTGCCGATCACACTGGACTGTGCAGGGATTGTCGCCTCGGAGGTATAGTTGGCAATTTCGACGGCGTCCTCGATTGAGCTGTTCTGTTTCGTGCGCGCCGGAACAAGCCAATGGAAAAACAACAGGAATGTGACGCCTACAAGTGTCAGGACAGCCCCGACCGGGGTGAAGTCAAACATGGTGAAAGGTGCGCCGGTAAGGTCTGCACGCAATTGTGAGACGACAATGTTTGGTGAGGTTCCGACTTGTGTCATTAGGCCGCCAAGCAGGGCCGAGAACGCCATCGGCATCAAGTATTTCGAGGGTGAAACGCCAGATCGTCGGGAGAATTGAAACGCTACCGGCATCATGATTGCCAGCGCACCAATGTTCTTGATGAACGCTGAAAGTACCGCCACTGCAACCATAAGAAGCGCCAGTTGAGCGCGAACGGAAGTGAGGTTTGGAAAAAATTTCTTGATGGCCAGATCGACAATGCCCGAACGAGCGACGGCAGCGCTGACTACGAGGGCGCTTCCCACGATGATGACGATATCGTCAGAAAAACCGGAGAAAGCTTCGTCCACCGGGATGATGCCGACCGCAACGGCAAGGACAAGTGCGCAACAGGCGACAATATCGTAGCGAAACCGGTCCCAGATGAACACGGCCATCATTATGCCGATGACGGTAAAGGCAAGGATTTGCTCGGTAGTCATGTGCCCCCAGAGATGTGCCGCGCAGGACCGGTTCGACCACTGCTGGCCTCAAGAGTTGCATAACGCCGGAACGACGGAAAGATGTCCAGGCGGCAGAAAATTGACCGGCCTGCCGTCAGACCTTCTATTGCAGCCGGTCTGGCATATTCTCGTGCGCAGGAGCGGACGAACATATCAATGCTCAGTTGTGGCATTGAAGCCGACCTGGCAAACGTTGATGGCGTCCCTGTCGGGACCGTCCTGATCTGGCTGAAGCCTGGGTCCCGTTGCGCATTGGGTCAATCGGATGTCGTTGCTGGTTTTTTCTTGCGGCGGACATTGCGTGCAATCGTATTCAGGACCTCGACGAAGGCAGAGAATGCCATCGCAGCGTATATGTAACCCTTCGGAACATGAAAGCCCATGCCTTCTGCGATCAAAGTGGTGCCGATCATGAGCAGGAAACCAAGCGCCAACATGACAATCGTCGGATTGCGCCCAATGAAGTTGGCAAGTGGTGTGGCCGCGACAAGCATGACGGTTACTGCGGCAATGACGGCTACAACCATGATTGGCAGATGGGGTGTCATGCCCACTGCCGTGATGATGCTGTCTATGGAAAAGACAAGGTCAAGGAGCAGGATCTGACTGATAGCGGAACCGAACGTGAGCGTGGCCGCGTTTCCGACCATGTCTTGTTTATGGCTTTCGGGATCGACTGAATGGTGGATTTCCTTGGTCGCCTTCCATACGAGGAAAAGGCCCCCGGCAATCAAAATGATATCCTTCCATGAAAATGCGTGCCCGAATATCTCAAAGAGTGGATTTGTGAGCTTGACGATCCAGGCGACAGTTCCGAGCAGCATCAATCGCATGATCAATGCGAGGCCGATTCCGATCTTCCGGGCACTGTCTTGTTTTTCGAAGGGAAGTTTATTGGTGATAATCGAGATGAAGATCAAGTTATCGATTCCAAGGACCACTTCCATGACGACAAGCGTCAATAGCGCCACCCAGGCAGCGGGATCTTGTAGGAGCCCGATAATTTCCTGCACAATCTTCCCCTTATTGGCTCGCGGCGCTTTTGTGTCCGGTTGATTTAAGACCTGAGACGCCAAAAGCAAGAGAACGACGATGTGAAAGAGTTCCCCTATTTGCGGATTGAAGTGTCGCTTACTCCATAACCTGCCATGAATATGCGGATGGCACTTCTTACGATACGGTCCATTTCTTCTTGGGGCGGTACATCATCGAGGTCACCGAATAGCCGCGACTTGAAGAACGTTCCGCTGGCAAGTTCAATGAACTGGCGTGCGGCAAGATCGGTATCGGCGACTTTCAGTGTCCCAAGCTTTGCGTGCCTATTGATGAAATCCTGTAGAACCGTGCGAACATTTGCCGGAGAGTGGAAAAAACGCTGACAGAGCTTCGGCATGCGGCCTGTCACCCCGATCAGTGTCCGCATAGCGTTGATCACGGGAGGTGAAGTGATGTGCGTGGCAAATCCCATTCCAAAACGGTAGAGACCATCTTCGACTTCTTCACTGCCTGCCAGGATATCCTTGAGCTTCAATGTTATCTGGAAACGTTCACGCTCGATAATGGCGCCGAACAAGTCCTCCTTGTTCTCGAAGTATACGTAGATCGTGCCCTTTGATACGCCCGCTTCGCGCGTTATGTCGTTCATGCTGGCGGCATCAAAGCCAAGACGCATGAAGACGCGCTTTGCGCCATCAATGATCTGCTCGCGCTTGAGCGGGTCTTCACCAGCAGCGAAGCGACCTTGCGGACTTAACCTCGAGCTCGTGTGCTCTCTCAATTCCTTGTTCATGGCCGTTCTGTGGGTTTTCGAACCAAATGGTTCGATTTCTTCCTGATATGTGCAACGGGAGAGTTCATGTCAAGCGTCGTGAACCGATCTGTTGATTGGTTGTCAGTTTCTGATTTACGTACCTCAGAAAATCCGATACCACCATATCTGGAGGATTGATGAAACCGACGGTTCACGATATCGCGCGCAGCGCAGGCGTCAGCCTGGCAACAGTGGACCGCGTCCTGAATGGGCGGCCGGGAGTGCGCAATTCTACCCGTCAAAGAGTTGAACAGGCGATCACCGCGCTGGGGTTTGTACGCGATGTCGCTGCCGCAAACCTTGCCAAGCGCCGTACTTACAAATTCTGCTTCATATTACCCGGGAATGACAATTCCTTCATGATTGGCCTGAGACGGGAAGTCGAAGCGGCTATCGCGCGATCGATTGTCGAACGCACCAGGATCAGCATCATCGAAGTTCCCGCCTTTGACGTCGACGCGCTGGTGCAGGCACTGAAGACTTTATCCGATGAAAATCCCGATGGAGTTGCTGTCGTTGCCATCGATGCGCCAGAAGTTCGCGTCGCTGTCGGTGAACTCATAGATGCGGGCATTGCCGTCGTGACGCTTGTTTCGAACCTGGGGGGTCCGGGGCGACACCACTATGCAGGTATCGACAATATCGCGGCCGGCCGGACAGCGGCAAATCTCATGGGACGATTCCTCAGCAAGTCTGATGGTCGCGTAGGCGTCCTTGCTGGCTCGATGCTGGTACGCGATCATAGGGAACGCCTCGAAGGTTTCCTGTCTGTCCTCGCAGAGGATTTTCCACAAGTCGCCATCCTCCCGGTTATGGAGGCGCGTGATGATCCAGTTCTGGCGGAAGCCATGATCCGGGATGCGCTTCGCTGTCATGTCGGTCTGAACGGAATTTACAGCCTGGGAGCGGGTAACCGAGGACTGATTCGGGCTCTGCGTGAAACCCAGACGAGACCGGTCGTGATTGCCCATGAGGTGAGTGCCTCGACACGCGAGGCGCTTCTCGATGGCACTATTGACGCCGTTCTTAACCAGGATGCCGGGCATGAGGTGCGCAGTGCCATTCGGGTATTGAAGGCCAAGGCGGACGGGCTGCCAGTGCTCACAGCACAGGAACGTATCCGGATCGACATATTCTTGAAGGATAATCTGACTTGATGGCGGAAGGAGAAAAACACCATGTATCTTGGCCTTGACCTTGGGACATCTGGCATCAAGGCGATGCTGATTGATGACGATCAGGTTGTCATCGGCTCAGCAAGTGGCGAGCTTGATGTGTTGCGTCCTCATTCCGGGTGGTCCGAACAGAAGCCGGAAGACTGGATCCGGGCAACGGAAGAAGCCGTTGGAGAGCTGAAGCAGAAGTTTTCCAAGCAGCTGTCGGCTGTAAAGGGTATCGGCCTGTCAGGACAAATGCACGGGGCAACACTTCTGGATGACAGCGACACAGTCTTGCGTCCCTGCATCCTGTGGAATGATACACGGTCTCACAAACAGGCCCAGATACTTGACGCCGATCCCCGGTTTCGCAAGGTCACGGGCAATATCGTTTTTCCAGGGTTTACTGCACCGAAGCTGGCATGGGTGCGGGATAATGAGCCAGACTGTTTCGCAAAGATATCCAAGATCCTTTTACCAAAAGACTATCTGCGTCTTTGGCTGACGGGGGAGTATATTTCCGAAATGTCGGATGCGGCCGGTACATCCTGGCTGGACACAGGCAAACGTTGCTGGTCACCTGAGCTGCTTGCGGCGACGGATCTCAACGAAGAGCAAATGCCATCCCTTGTGGAAGGTACGGAACAGGGTGGTCAACTGCGTGCGGGGCTTGCTTCGGCCTGGGGTATCGACAACAACGTCGTGGTCGCCGGGGGGGCGGGTGATAATGCAGCCTCGGCATGTGGTATGGGTGTTGTAGATCACGGCGCCGCTTTTGCCTCTCTTGGGACATCCGGGGTGTTATTTGCTGCAACGGACAAATATTTGCCGAAGCCTGAAAGTGCAGTGCATGCATTCTGCCACGCGTTGCCGAATACCTGGCACCAGATGGGCGTCATTTTGTCGGCGACCGATGCACTGAACTGGTATTCACGTGTCGCTGGAGTGAGCGCTGCCGAACTGGCTGATGAGCTCGGTGATGCCTTGAATGCGCCAACGACGGTTACTTTTCTCCCCTATCTCTCCGGTGAACGGACGCCACACAATGATGCGGTAATCCGCGGCGCATTTGTTGGACTTGACCGCATGTCGGACCGTCATGCGTTAACCCAGGCTGTTCTCGAGGGGGTTGCTTTTGCTATCCGTGACAACCTTGAGGTGCTGAAGTCCGCCGGAACCACGATTGATCGAGTGACAGCGATTGGCGGAGGCTCGCGCTCCCGTTACTGGCTGGTTTCGATCGCCACTGCGCTCGGCATACCTGTGGATATTCCGACGGACGGTGACTTTGGTGCCGCTTTCGGTGCGGCCCGTCTCGGCCTGATTGCTGCCACCGCTGCAGACCCGCTGACGGTCTGCGTACCACCCAAGACAGCGCAGACCATCGAGCCGGAAACGACACTTATCGATGCGTATGAAACTGCCTACGAGCGCTATCGTTCGCTCTATCCAGCGATCCGGTCGCTGGCAATCTAATCCGCTTCAAGGAGAATCAACATGAGTACAGGTTTTTTTGGTGATATCACCGAGGTAAAGTACGAAGGACCGGAGAGCACCAATCCTCTTGCATTCCGCCATTACAATCGCGACGAAGTTGTTGCCGGAAAAAAGATGGAAGACCATCTGCGTTTTGCGGTTGCGTACTGGCATAGCTTCACGTGGCCAGGCGGCGATCCTTTTGGCGGCCAAACCTTCCAGCGTCCATGGTTTTCCGACACCATGGAAGCAGCGAAACTAAAGGCGGATGTTGCGTTCGAGTTCTATCAGCTGCTCGGAGCGCCATTTTATTGCTTCCATGACGCGGATGTGCGGCCGGAAGGAAGCTCTTTTGCGGAGAATACCAGAAATCTCAACGAGATTGTCGAGTATTTCGAGAAGAAACAGTCTGAAACCGGTGTGAAGCTCCTCTGGGGAACCGCCAATATGTTCTCCCACCGTCGGTTCATGGCGGGCGCCGCGACCAACCCTGATCCTGACGTCTTCGCGTTCTCGGCAGCCACGGTAAAGACATGCATGGATGCAACAAAACGGCTCGGCGGCGTGAACTATGTGCTTTGGGGTGGACGTGAAGGCTATGAGACGCTGCTCAATACCGATGTTGGGCGCGAACTCGACCAGATGGGCCGGTTCCTCAATCTTGTGGTCGAGTATAAATACAAGATCGGCTTCGAAGGAACCATCCTGATAGAGCCGAAGCCACAAGAGCCGACCAAGCATCAGTATGACTACGATGTGGCAACAGTATTTGCGTTTTTACAAAAGCACGGTCTCGAAAAGGAAATAAAGGTCAACATAGAACAAGGGCATGCCATCCTTGCTGGCCACTCCTTCGAGCATGAGATTGCCATGGCAAACGCCTTCGGCATCTTCGGTTCGGTCGATATGAACCGCAACGACTATCAGTCAGGGTGGGATACAGACCAGTTTCCAAACAACGTCCCAGAAATGGCTCTTGCCTACTACCATATCCTGCAAGGGGGTGGCTTCAAGAATGGCGGCACGAATTTTGATGCCAAGCTTCGGCGCCAATCGCTTGATCCGCAAGACCTTCTAGTCGGCCATATCGGTGGTATGGACTGCTGTGCTCGTGGCCTCAAAGCGGCGCTGAAAATGATTGAGGATGGTGCATTGTCCAAGCCGCTTGGCGAGCGTTACGCTGGCTGGGACAATGCAGAGGCGCAGAAAATGCTGCGCGGCGAATACAAGCTGGACGAGATCGCTGCAATGGTCGAACGGGAAAATATCAATCCTGAACCGCGGTCTGGCCGCCAGGAAGCCCTGGAAAACATTGTCAATCGCTACGTCTGATGCAAGAGGTGGGGCCGCGGCGCGTGACCCCACCCTCTGGTCAGGCAGGGTCGATCGATGGGATAAACAAGATGTTTGAAGAACGCGGAAGCTGCCACGCCACCGCTGCCTGAACCGCGGTGGAAACGTCATTTTGCGAAATTATCAAGGCAGGCTGAAATCACGAACCGAAATAGACAGAGTTCTGAAGTCTATCGCCGGCAAATCTGCTTTACGTACCTCAGAAACTTCGTTAGCCTGAACTTTGGAGGACGTTCAGGTGCATGGTCTAGCAGATAATGATGATCGCGGGTCTTTGATGTTCTTTCTTGGGGGCGGCATGATTGCTTCCGCAGGAACCGGCAGGGCCCGATGACGCCAGGTGTCGCAAGCCTTGAAGCGCCCATTATGGAGGCCAGAGGTCTCTCCAAGAGTTTTGGTCCTGTTGAAGTTCTCCGCGATATATCTCTATCAGTTCGAGCTGGCGAAGTGCATGCCATCATTGGTGAAAACGGTGCAGGCAAGTCCACGCTGATGAAAATCCTGGCGGGTAACCATCCGTCGACCAGCGGGGTCATTCTCATTGATGGGGAGCCGGTCCATCTTTCTGGGCCGGTGGATGCCGAGAACCGTGGAATCGTTCTGGTTCATCAGGAGATCCTGCTCGCACCGGACCTCACCGTTGCGCAAAACATTTATCTCGGCCGTGAATTGTTGAAGGGGCCAACGGTTGACGACAATGCAATGAACGAGGGCGCGGCCCAGGCATTGCACGATCTTGGTGCCGATCTGGACCCAAAGACCATCGTTTGTAATCTGTCCATCGCCCAGCGCCAACTCGTACAAATTGCGCGTGTACTGCTTGTTCCACACCGTATAGTCATTTTTGACGAACCAACCGCATCGCTCACGCCATTCGAAACCACGGCTCTCCTCAAAGTGATCAAGGATATTCGCGCCAAAGGTGTCGGTGTTCTCTATATCTCCCATCGCCTTCCGGAGGTAAAAGAGATCTCTGATCGTGTGACCGTTTTGCGTGATGGCCGCCTCGTCGCTACCCATGATGCGGTTGAGTTGGAGCCGACAGACATGGCGCGGCTCATGGTCGGTCGTGATGTCGCCAAACTCTATCCTGACCGGGATGCGACCGAGCTGCGTGAGGTGGTTCTGGATGTTGAAGGCTTTACGGTTCCGCGATATGCCCGGGATGCATCCTTCCAATTGAAACGAGGGGAAATTCTGGGCTTTGCCGGCCTTGTGGGCGCGGGCCGTACGGAACTGATGGAGGGACTGGTCGGCCTCAGGCGCGGCCATGGAAGGATCAGTCATAACGGAAAACTGGTTCATTTTCACAACGTGAAGGACAGCCTTGAGGCCGGTATCGTTTATCTGTCCGAAGACAGGAAAAGCAAAGGACTGTTGCTGTTCAAGGATCTGACCATCAACCTGACACTTGCTTCCATTGGCCGGTTTGTGCGTGGCTTGCAGATCGACCGTCGGAAAGAGAGCCAGGCACTCGACGCGGCAATAAGCGAATTCGATATTCGCACTGGCCGCAAAGACTTGCTGGCGGGACAACTTTCCGGCGGCAATCAGCAAAAATTGCTGATTGCCAAGATGATGATGCTCGATCCGTCGATCGTTATCATCGATGAACCGACCCGTGGCATAGACATCGGCACCAAAGAGCAGATCTACAAATTCATCGCTCGGTTGGCCGAGGAGGGGCGCTCCATCATCGTGGTTTCATCCGAAATGCCGGAGTTGATCGGTATCTGCGACCGCATCCTTGTCATGCGGTCCGGACAGATTGTCGGAGAAGTATCTGGAGATAAAATGACGGAGAACGATATCGTCATCTTGGCAACTGGTGTGAAAACAGGGGAGGTTGCCTGATAAATGACGAACGGAGCAACTGAAACGGCCAAGCCGAGGACTTCGCGTGATTGGGATCTGACAGCCATAGCGCCTTTTGTGGCGCTCTCCCTTCTGCTCGTGCTCGGTGCAATCGCAAATGAAAACTTCATTTCAGTCACCAACCTGTTGAATGTCATTACCCGCAGCGCATTCATCGCCATCATTGCTCTTGGGGCAACATATGTAATTTCCTCAGGAGGCCTCGACCTTTCTGTAGGCTCGATGGTTGCGTTCGTGGCCAGCCTCATGATTTTGTTCATGAACTCAGGAATAATTGCTGATCCACTGTTGATGTTGGTAGTAGCCATGCTGGTGGCACTTGCGATCGGTGCGGCCTGTGGTCTCTTGAATGGACTGATCACGACAGCGGGCAAGATCGAGCCATTCATCGCGACACTTGGCACGATGGGCATCTATCGAGGCCTGACGACCTGGCTCTCTCAAGGTGGCGCAATAACACTGCGTGACCGTGAATTGCAGTCGCTTTACCGACCGGTTTATTTCGGCGAAATCCTTGGTGTACCGGTGCCGATCATTGTTATCTTTGTGACCGCAGCGATCGCCGCATTCGTTTTGTATAGAACGCGCTATGGGCGCCATCTGATCGCAGTCGGCTCCAACGAGGACGTTGCCCGCTATTCCGGTATCCAGGTCAATCGCGTACGAACTATCGCCTATGTCGTCCAGGGGCTTTGCGTGGCAGTCGCTGTACTGCTTTATGTCCCACGCCTTGGTTCAACCTCTGCCACAACCGGCATATTGTGGGAACTGCAAGCAATTACTGCCGTCGTTGTTGGTGGAACAGCATTGCGTGGCGGAGTAGGGCGGATTTGGGGCACTGTCTGCGGTGCCTTCATCCTCGAGATTGTTGGCAATATCATGTTGCTGTCGAATTTTATAAGCGAATACCTCATTGGCGCCATTCAGGGTGCGATCATCATTATCGCCATGCTTGTGCAACGCACGTTGGCACGGCGGTCATGAAACCGGCTGGGCTTCTTCCGGGTCGCGCCCGGCCGAAATCATAGACCCGTACTTGGGAGATAGAAAATGCATAGAAGAACTTTCGGGATAGCTGTCGCATCACTTGCGGCATCAGTCGCCATCGGTCCAAGTCTCGGATGGGCCCAGGAAGAGAAAAAAGCCACCATTGGGGTTTCGATTCCGGCTGCGGACCATGGTTGGACGGCTGGCGTTGTCTATCATGCGGAACGCGTCGCAAAGCTGCTTGCAGAAGAGTATCCTGGTCTCAATGTCATCGTAAAAACGTCCCCTGATCCGACGAGTCAGGCGAATGCCGTCCAGGACCTTGCGGTTCAGGGGATCGATGCGCTTGTGATCCTGCCTACGGATCCGGATCCGCTGGTGAACGCAATCCAGCAGGTCAAGGAAGCAGGTACATTCGTTGCCCTTGTTGACCGCGCTCCGTCCAATAATGACAGTTCTGTCCGCGATCTTTATGTTGCCGGCAACAACCCGGCGCTTGGTGAAGTGGCCGGCAGATACATTGCTGAGACAACACCGGATGCGGAAGTCGTCGTAATCCGTGGACTTCCAATTCCGATCGACCAGCAGCGCCAGGATGGATTTGACGAGGGTATCGAGGGTTCCAATGTCAAGGTTCTAGAGCGCCAATACGGCAATTGGAACCGCGATGACGCCTTTCGGGTCATGCAGGATTACCTGACGAAGTACCCGAAAATCGACGTGGTGTGGGCCCAGGATGATGATATGCTGGTTGGTGTTATCGAAGCCATCGAGCAGGCTGATCGCAGCGACATTCAATATGTTATTGGCGGTGCAGGCTCAAAGGATATGGTCAAGCGCGTTATCGACGGTGATAAGCTCGTGCCGGTTGATGTGCTCTACCCACCGGCAATGATCGCCACAGCCATGCAACTCACTGCAGCAGGGATTTACGACCAGGTTCCTGTCAGCGGAGAATATATCCTTGATGCTACGCTCGTCACCAAGGACAATGCCGAGCAATTCTACTTCCCGGATTCACCGTTCTAAGTACTAACGGACGTGCGCAAGTTTGTGCACGTCCGTTTCCTGCCGCAAGCAGGCATTCAGTCCTTTTCAAGGAGATACGTATGAAGACCATCAAAGGGCCGGCTATCTTCCTCGGTCAGTTTGCAGGCGATGAAGCGCCGTTCAATTCTTGGGACGAGATCACGCGCTGGGCAGCCAGAAAGGGTTATGTCGGCGTCCAGGTGCCCACCTGGGCCGCTCAACTGATTGACCTCAAGAAGGCTGCCGAATCGAAGGACTATTGCGACGAATTTGTTGGCATTGCACGCCAAAATGGTGTCGAAGTCACCGAATTGTCCACACATCTTCAAGGCCAGCTTGTTGCTGTTCATCCGGCTTATGATGAAGCGTTTGATGGTTTTGCGGTACCTGAGGTACGTGGTAATCCGAAAGCGCGCCAAGAATGGGCTGTCGATCAGGTCAAGTTGGCCCTGTCAGCATCAAAGAATCTAGGAATCAAGGCACATGCGACCTTTTCCGGGGCGCTCGCCTGGCCATTTATCTACCCATGGCCGCAGCGTCCGGCAGGGCTCGTGGAGACGGCCTTTGACGAGCTTGCGCGCCGCTGGTTGCCGATTCTTGATCATGCAGACAATTGTGGTGTCGACGTCTGCTATGAGATCCATCCTGGCGAAGATCTCCACGACGGCGTCACGTTCGAGATGTTTCTTGAACGCATCAAGAACCACAGGCGGGCCAATATGCTCTATGATCCGTCGCACTACGTGCTGCAATGCCTCGACTATCTCGATAACATCGACATCTACAAGGATCGCATCAAGATGTTCCACGTCAAGGATGCGGAGTTCAATCCGACGGGCCGGCAAGGTGTCTATGGCGGTTACCAGGGGTGGGTGCAGCGCGCTGGGCGCTTCCGTTCGCCCGGTGACGGCCAGGTCGATTTTGGCGCCGTTTTCTCCAAACTTTCCGCCAATGATTTTGATGGTTGGGCTGTGGTCGAATGGGAGTGCGCATTGAAGAATTCAGAAGACGGCGCACGTGAAGGAGCGGAGTTCGTGAAGGCTCATATCATACGCGTCACGGAAAAAGCGTTTGACGACTTTGCGGCCGGTGGAACGGATGAGGCGGCCAATCGACGACTGCTGGGACTGTAAGTTGATCTGGCGGCAGCCCCTATGATTGAAGAGAGCCTGCCTATTGATCGACATATATCGGTATATGAGGTGGGGTGGGGCGTAACGATTTGGCTGACCTCGCATGAAAGGGTTGTCGACAGGAATGGCCTTCCTTTCAGTCAGGTTTCAGGGAGAAGTTTAAATGACAATAGAAGGCAAGACCGAGCAAGCTCGCGAGGCTCGTATCCGATTGGGTATGGTTGGCGGTGGCGCAGGTGCATTTATCGGGGCTGTTCACCGCATGGCGGCTCGGCTGGATGATCAGTTCGAACTGATCGCGGGTGCTCTGTCTTCCACGCCAGAAAAGGCCCTTGCATCAGGTCTTGAACTTGGTCTTGACCCGACGCGTACTTACGGTTCCTACAAGGAGATGGCGATCCGGGAGGCGCGGTTGAAGAATGGTATCGAGGCTGTCTCAATCGTGACTCCCAATCATGTGCACTACGATGCGGCAAAGGAATTCCTGCGCCGTGGCATCCATGTGATCTGTGACAAACCACTTACATCGAATCTTGCGGATGCAAAAAAGCTCAAGAAAGTTGCCGACGAGAGTGGTGTGCTGTTTATTCTGACCCACAATTATACGGGGTATCCGATGGTTCGCCAGGCACGGGAGATGATCCTCAACGGTGATCTTGGAAAACTCCGTATCGTGCAGGTGGAGTACCCCCAAGACTGGCTGACGGAAGCGATTGAGCAATCGGGAGCCAAGCAAGCAGTTTGGCGAACCGACCCGTCACAGTCCGGGGCGGGTGGCTCCACGGGCGACATCGGTACGCATGCCTATAATCTTGCCTGCTTTATTACTGGCCTGAAGCTTGAAAGCCTCGCTGCCGACCTTGACAGTTTCGTGGACGGGCGCCGACTGGACGACAATGCCCACGTCATGCTGCGCTTCGAGGGCGGAGCCAAGGGAATGCTCTGGTGCAGCCAAGTGGCGCCCGGCAACGAGAATGGGCTGAAAATACGCATTTACGGCACGAAGGGCGGCCTGGAGTGGACGCAACCGGATCCAAACATTCTTTGGTATACGCCGTTCGGAGAGCCGAAAAGGCTGATCACCCGCAATGGCGCCGGGGCCGGCGCAGCCGCTGCACGTGTCAGCCGCATTCCATCAGGTCATCCAGAGGGATATCTGGAAGCATTCGCAACTATTTATACGGAAGCGGCACGCGCTATCAAAGCTCGTAAACAGGGCAGCGAACTTGACAAGAGTGTCATCTATCCAACTATCGATGATGGTGTTCAAGGCGTGGCTTTCGTGGGCGCTTGCGTCGCCTCCTCCAAGAGGAATGGAGCCTGGGTGAAACTATAGCCTTCGCTTTTCGGCGGATGTCGGTTCGGTATCCTGCGCCGGGATGTCCGGACCGATGAGAACGAGCTGTTGCTGACAAATTTGATGCTTGAAGCGCGCCTTTCCCAACTTTGAAAGGTTGAACGGGACAAGCAGACCCGAATGAAATTCGCCACCGCGTTTTACGAGTTGGCCTGGTACACGCGAATTCTGTCCGACCGTTGTCTGTGGCAGACGAACCCTTGCGCGGTTCTTTCAGCCCTCGTCATTTCGGAACCGGAATTTGCGCTTCTGGATGAACCGGCCAATGATCTGGACAGTCGGGCAAGGTGTCGGTCGCGACGCTCCTTCCACGATGGAATGCCGGAACAGTGGTCGACAATCTCTATAATGGCGACTGGTGGCCGTTCCAGGTACATAAATCCCGCGAGCACTCAGCGCATAGGTGTGGCTGTCTTGGTCTTGAAAAATGCCTGTGGGGGCAAGGTGGATGGCAAAGCCTCAAACAGCGTAAGGCGAGCTGCTACCGGACTGGCAAGAAGAAGGCTGTAATGGTTTCATGCTCGGCTTTGTTGCCGCCAATAGACGTGAATATCAACATTTCGGGAATTTTTTCCCCTAATCGCGTTATACAGAAATATATTTGCTATCATTTCCTTCATGGAAGAGGCATCTAGTTATCCCGAGGCCTCGGGCCGAGGTTGTCGACAGGAAAGCTGGGATCGAAATGTCCGGAACAGTCTGTTTCAAGCGAATGTGTGGTGCGGCAGCCTATCTGCATTAATCAGTGCGCCTGACACTCGAGACGTCAATTCCGTGAGCATTCCTTATGTCTAATGAAAATTCTGCGCCTGGCGCCGGTTCAGTCGGTACGATGGTTGCGTTTGAAGCCGTCACAAAGCGCTTCGGCGGAGCTGGAGGGCAACCAGCCTTTGTTGCACTTGATGGTGTCGACCTAACCATTGCCAAAGGCTCCATCACCGGCATTATCGGCCGATCGGGAGCCGGCAAGTCAACATTGATACGGCTTGTTAACGGCCTGGAGCGAGTAACCTCGGGTCAGGTCTTTGTTGATGGCGTTGAAGTCAACAATCTTTCCGAGACAGGGCTTCGTGGTCTGCGCAGGCAGGTTGGGATGATTTTCCAGCATTTCAATCTCCTGTCTTCGCGAACCGCATTCGACAATGTTGCATTACCGCTCGAGATTGCCGGTATGAATGGCAAGGCAATACGTGACCGCGTAGCACCGCTCCTCGATCTCGTTGGTCTTGGTGACAAGTCGGCTCGCTATCCATCAGAACTTTCTGGTGGCCAGAAACAGCGAATAGGGATCGCTCGTGCACTTGCCACAGAACCAAAGCTGCTTTTGTCCGATGAGGCAACATCAGCTCTCGACCCGGAGACAACGCAGTCAATCCTCGAACTGCTCAAAACCATTAACCGTGATCTTGATCTGACAGTACTGCTCATCACTCATGAGATGGAAGTCGTGAAGGCCATTGCCTCGCAGGTGGCCGTCATCGACAAAGGCCAGATTGTCGAGAATGGGCGGACTTTTGATGTATTCACCTCGGCACAGCACGAGACAACTCGCTCCCTTCTGTCTGCCACAGTTGGTGCAAAATTGCCGGAATGGATCCATTCCGACCTGAAAGCAGAAGCTACGTCAGGGGATCGGGCTCTCGTACGATTGATATTCTTCGGAGACACGGCTTTCCAGCCACTCACAGCCCGGTTGGTTGCGGAGATTGGTCCGGATGTCAACATTCTGGCTGGTGCGATCGATGAGATTGCTGGCGAACCATACGGCTCGCTGGTTGTATCCTATCCGGCTGACCCGGCCACTCTCGATCGGGCGAACCGGCTCTACGAACAAACAGGACTTGCAACGGAGGTTCTCGGCTATGGCGCTTGACATGCTGATCTCATTGCTCTGGAAAGGCTTGCTTGAGACGGCCCACATGGTCTTCGTTTCCAGCCTTGTCGGCACGCTTATCGGTTTGCCGATCGGTGTTTTTCTGGCGACAAGCAATCGGGGTGAATTGTTTCCAGCGCCAACTCTGAATAAAATAGTTGGCGCCATCGTCAATGCCACACGCTCAACGCCATTCATTATCCTTGTGGTGGCGATCATTCCCTTCACGCGGCTGGTTGCCGGGACATCCATTGGCACAGCTGCTGCCATTGTTCCGCTGACGATCGCAACGATTCCTTTCATCGCCAGGTTGATCGAATCGTCCATCCGGGAGGTGGACAGGGGATTGATCGAGGCCGCGCGTGCTATGGGAGCCACGCCTTTGCAGATCGTAGCCAAGGTGCTGCTTCCAGAGGCACTTCCAAGTATTATACTCGCGTTGACCCTGACACTTGTCAGTTTGGTCGGTTATTCAGCCATGGTTGGCGCCGTTGGCGGCGGTGGGCTCGGTGACCTCGGAATCCGATATGGTTATCAGCGCTTCATGCCGGATGTCATGCTGGCCGTTGTTATCGTTCTGATTGTTGTGGTTCAAGCCATACAGAGTGCAGGTGATGGACTTGCACGGCATTTCGATAAACGAACCCGCAAGAACTGAAACCCTGTTTTCTCAAGCAAAGGAGTACCAAAATGAAGAAGTTTGTCGCCGCAGCTGCACTCGCAGCTGTCCTGTCAGCTGGTTCCGCACTGGCCGAGGACATCAAGGTAGGCGTGAGTGTCGGAGAGCATGCCGAGATCATGGAGAAGGTCAAGGAAGTCGCAGAAACCAAGGGCCTCAACATTGATATCATTGAGTTTTCGGATTACGTGGTCCCAAATCAGGCGCTGAATGACGGAGACCTGAATGCAAACTCGTTCCAGCATCAGCCATATCTCGACAACCAGATTGCCGACCGTGGCTTCGACATTGCGACTGTTGGTCTTACGATCACGACTCCGATGGGTGTCTATTCCAAGAAGGTGAAGAGCCTGGACGAATTGCAAGATGGCGCAACAGTTGGTATTCCGAATGATCCGACCAATGGTGGACGTGCATTGCTGGTGCTGCAGACCGAGGGACTGATTAAAGTCAATCCGGAGGCTGGGCTGAAGGCCGGCCCGGTCGACGTGACCGAAAATCCAAAGAACATTCAGTTTGTCGAGCTTGACGCCGCGCAGTTGCCTCGTTCGCTGGATGACACCGATGCATCGGTCATCAACACCAATTATGCTCTTGATGCCGGTCTTGACCCGAACACTGACGCAATTGCCATCGAAAGCAAGGAATCTCCCTATGCCAACGTTATTGCCGTGCGTACGGAAGACAAGGACGCTCCTTGGGTAAAGACCCTCGTGGAGTCCTATCACGATGAAATCATCAAGAATTTCATTCTTGAGCGCTACAAGGGTTCAGTCATTCCGTCCTGGTAAGATTTGAAACCTGATTGGTGCAACGAGGAGGCTGCCGCTTGCAAGAGGCAGCCTCTTCTGGTTTTGATCTCGAACAAACGAGGTCGTTTGAAAAGTCCGAATGGCGGTTTTCAGTTATTCGAGATGCAGAATTCTATAGCGGGCCAGTGGCGTAACCCAGCTTGAGTGACATAGTTTCATAATGCGCCGGGGTCGGGTTGCATCGGTAGAGATCGGTTTAGCTTCCGATGTGCTTTGCCCCGCGTTTCTTGGCAAGCGCGATCTGCCGCTGCCTTTGCCGGTACCGTTCACGGTCGACATTCGTGCGAGCATCATGACAGTGGCTGCAGGAAACACCTTCTTCGTAGTAGGGCGAACTTTTCTCGTCTTCAGTAATTGGATTGCGGCAAGCATGACAGAGGCTGTGAGGACCTTCCTTTAGCCCTTGTTCCACGGAAACACGCTCATCAAAAACGAAACAGGCACCTTCCCAAAGGCTTTCTTCTGCCGGCACCTCCTCCAGATATTTCAAGATTCCGCCCTTGAGGTGGTATACGTCCTCAAAACCTTGTTCCTTCATGAAGGCTGTTGCCTTTTCACAACGAATGCCGCCTGTGCAATACATCGCAATCTTTGGCTTGTTATGCAGACCAGTATTGTTCCTCACCCAATCCGGAAACTCCCGAAACGTTTTTGTCTTCGGATCGACTGCTCCCTTGAAAATGCCAATCGCCGTTTCGTAGTCGTTCCGGGTATCGATGACCAGCGTGTCCGGATCGGAAATCAGTGCGTTCCAGTCCTTCGGATCGACGTAGGTTCCTGTAATCCTGTTGGGGTCGATGTTGTCGACACCCATCGTCACGATTTCCCTCTTCAGCCGTACCTTCATCCGTATGAAAGGTATCGTGGAAGCACGGCTTTCCTTGTGCTCTAATTGCGAAAACTCTGGCTGCGCCCGCAAAAAGGCCAGCAATATCGCGATTGCATTGTCAGTGCCCGAAACCGTCCCGTTGATGCCTTCCGGGGCAATGAGCAGTGTTCCTTTGATGCCGTTTTCATCACAGATCATCTGCAGCGGTCCCCGCATGGATTCGTAGCGGGAGAAGTCGGCAAAGTGATAGAGGGCTGCAACGCAATAGCTGTCAGCGGTCGAAGTTTTGGAAAAAGAATTGTCGCTCATGATTGGGGCATACAACCAGAAGCGGGCTGGTGCAACGCGCTATGTGTCACTGCAATACAAAGCTCTCGAAACAATTTTACCTGCGCGAAGCAGCTTCCTGCCATAGCAGCGCAATGCGGGCGGCTTCACGGTCGGGGTCATCTGCGAATACGAGCCTCGCCTTGTCGATCGCCTCCTGCCGCAATTCTTGTTGGTGGGAGATGATTGCGCCGATCAACTGGGCCAATGTATCGCTGTCAGATATGAGATTAGGGTGCTCGTTCACGACCTGCGTCAATACTGATAGGTCATGAACCCGTCCTAGCACGTCGACAAGTGCCTTAGCGTCTGTCCGTTTGGCTCTCATGGCCGAGGGCCAGATATCAGACAGAAGGCAAAGGTGAATCCAGTAGGTTTGCCCTACCTTACGAAGGTCGTGGAAGGCTTCCGCACCCACCGGTTCAGCACAGGCAACGAGATCGGCAGAAGCACGAGAGAGGCCTTTTCTCCATGCTTTTTCCAGACGACGCGCAGTCTTGCGCGGATCATCATCGAGGTTCAATTCGTCCAAGGCATCGATCGCCTTGTGGCAATCGCGAATGGCGCAGGATATCTTCTTTGGTAGGTCAATTTCCTTGGAGGCGATCCGGTCGCGGCGTTCCTTTAGTGCAAGCGAAGCCGTGATCAGAGCGGATCTTTCTTCAGATGATGCAGCTCCGGCGGCAAGGTAGTCAACGGTCCCGATCAGCGCAGTTGCGTCCCTCACGGTCGATAATGTTCGGGCCATAAGACGAACACGCTCATCTTCACGCTGCCGGAACCGTCGTGCATCGGGCTGGATGAGACGGTAAAGCGCCCGTACACGTTTGAATTTCTTGCGTGCCTGATGGATGGCCTCATGCGGGCCGCCCGGCTGCTCCTCAAGAGAACGGATAGCCTTATCAAGCTGCCGCTGTGACAGTGCACGAAATTCGGCCGTAAATGATCGATCAGGCCGAATGCGAAAGGCCATTGCAAAGCTCCATGCTCAAGTCTTGCGTCGCCATGACAAGATTGGAGTAACGACGGTCACCGGTAATCTCTTGGTCGATCCAAGAGGGAAGAGGGGGGTGCTGGTTTTGGTGTTCCAGCTCCACTTCGGCGACGACGAGGCCAGCATATGTGCCCGTATAGACATCTATTTCCCAGGTGAAACCTTTATGCTCCACCTTGTGTCGTGTCTTCTCGAGTACGATACCAAGTGCATTTTGAATGAGTTCTTTCGCATCGAGGACCGGGATTTCGTATTCGAATTCTTCACGGCAGAGTAGTTCCCGCCCGATCTTGATGGTTAGTACAGCCCGTTCGTTGTCGATCAGCCTTACTCTTAAGGATCGGTCGTCGACGGCCGCAAGATAAGCTTGCAGGAATACCGACGTCGACGCGATCTCACTACGCCATCCGTTGTCAGCCACGAGGTATTTACGTTCAATTTCCTTGGCCATGGAAGATTCCGCGTTTCATTGGCATAAACCTATTGGAAAGACGAAGTTTGGCAACGGTGTAATCCTATGGTGTCGTTGATTTTTCTCGACAAGTGCGAGTGTGAAGGGTATCTCCGGCGCACCTTCAAACGTTTGAAAGGGGAAAATCCCGTGACTGGCAAGACTGAAAACCTTCTCTTGATCCTCAGAGCCCAACCAGTCGTGCCAGTGCTGATCGTCGATGATGCCAACTCGGCGGTCCATCTTGCGCGGGCTCTGGTTGCAGGAGGACTGAAGGCAATTGAAATCACCATGCGCACACCGGCCGCACTTGATGCCATCAAGGCGGTTGTTGCCGAGGTTGAAGGAGCCAATGTTGGTGCCGGAACTATCCTCAATTCCCGGGACTTCGATGCGGCCGTTGATGCGGGATCAAGCTTTGTTGTCAGCCCCGGCTCTACGCGTAGCGTACTGGATGCCGCAAGGACTTCGGATGTGCCACTGCTTCCCGGTGCTGCGACAGCAAGTGAGGTCATGGCATTGCGAGATGACGGCGTTGAAGTGATGAAGTTCTTTCCGGCGGAGCAGGCGGGTGGCGCTGCCTATCTCAAGGCGTTGTCCTCACCCCTGGCAGGAACACTTTTCTGCCCCACAGGCAGCATCTCGCTAAAGAATGCTCGTGATTATCTGTCGCTTCCGAACGTCGTCTGTGTGGGAGGCTCCTGGGTTGCTCCGAAGGAACTGGTCAAGTCCGGTGACTGGGCCGGAATTACCAGGCTTGCTGCTGAGGCCGCGGCACTCGGCAGCTGATTGTTGCGTCACGCCTTTGTAATTTCGAATTTTGAACCCTATTTGCCTCCAGATATCTAAATGGAGACAGCAGATGTTTGATGCCAAGAGGCTTATTGATCAGTTCCTCGGTTCGCAAGTGCCGGGCATAGCGGGAACAGTGCGTGATCGGGCAGGACAAGCTACCGATATTGCGCGTGAGAACCCTTGGAAAACAGGTGCTATTGCTGCTGTGCTTCTCGGCACTAAGACGGGCCGAAAGGTCGCCGGCAATGTTGCAACAGTGGGCGGCCTGGCCGCCATTGCAGGCCTTGGTTACCTCGCCTACAAGAATTATCAGTCTGGCAAGTCTCCGCAGACTGCTGCTCAGGAAAGCCCCGAGCTCCTTCCTCCGCCGACTGATTCTGCCTTTGATCCTCAATCACCGGAGCTTACAAACGATTTTGCCCTGACCTTGATCCGGGCAATGATTGCCGCTGCAAAGGCCGATGGCCATATCGACTCTGCTGAGCGTGCAAACATCATGGAGAAGATCCATGCGGTTGATCTTGGCGCTGAAGCGGAAGCCTTTATCAACAATGAGTTGGCCAGTCCGGTTGATATCGATAGCCTTGTTGCGGCCGCTCGAAGCGAAGAGCAGAAGGTCGAACTTTATACCGCGACCAGACTGACAATCGACCCTGACACCCGAGCAGAACGCGGTTATCTTGATTTGTTGGCCGGGCGGCTTGGTTTGCCAGACGCACTGCTAAATCACATAGACGCTGCGGTCTCGTCGGCAAAGGTCACGACTTGAGAATATCCGGTGAGTTGCCTTTACAGATTGACTGGCCTAATCCGCAGTATCGATGTGAGGCTGAAAGATGGATGATCTCAGAAACTACAAAGTCGAAGCTCCGGGCCCGGTAACGCTGCAGGGTCGATTTGTGAAACTAGAGCCATATGAGCAAGAGAAGCATCTTGATGCGTTATGGACGGGGCTCGGAGGCATGCAGATCAATGTGCTGACGCGCTATTTTCCAAACAATGATTTCACTGGCGTGGAGGACTTTGCCGCGTGGCTGGAGAGGGCCCGCACCCAAAGTAATTTTGTTACACTTGTGTTCAGGGACAATCGGAATGATCGGATTGTGGGCATGGCAAGCTACATGCGGCCTGATCCAAAAAATGGCGTTGTCGAGGTAGGATCTGTTGCGCATGGGCAAGATGTCCAGCGATCGCCGTTGACAACGGAAGTGCACTACCTGATGGCCCGTCACGTGTTCGATGATCTCGGCTATCGCCGCTACGAGTGGAAATGTCATAACGATAATGAAGCAAGCAAGCGCTCTGCAGTTCGTTATGGTTTCACCTTCGAGGGCGTGTTTCGTCAGCATGTCATTTCGAAGGGCACCAATCGGGATACGGCATGGTTTTCGATGATCGATCGCGAATGGCCTATGATGAAGCGGGCCTTTGAAGCCTGGTTGTCTGCAGATAATTTCGATGAGGCAGGAAGGCAACGACACCGACTTGAGGTTATTCGGGCAAGTCTTGCCGAAGGTGCGAAGCATGAGTGATGGTAGCAAACATGGTCCTGCAATCGCTGCGGCGATCATTTTTCTTGGTTTCCTTGCATTATTCTTTGTAATGCCCCCAATCATGATCTGGTTGGCCGAACAGTTCTCACCGTATGTGGCAGCCGGTTTCGGCATGTTCACAATTGTTGCATTCTTCCTGATTTTCTGGCTGCGTGCTCGCTATCAACGCCAGCGAAGATCGTAGTGTCTTCCCCGTCCTGAAGGATGATTCTATCAAAACTGGACGCGGCGTTTGAGGTTATGAAGGGATCGCAGTCAACGCGTACTGGCGGGCGATGAATGGTATCCATCCAAGCGCTCACATGCCAAGTGCTCACATGGATTTGAAAAGCGGTTCCCATCGCGTACGCCTGCAATGCAATTTGTGTTATGCAGCGAACTGGCGACATACGGTCTGGGCAGTGTCGCTGTTTGGGCCAAGTTCCGCAGCGGGTGGCGTGCACAACCTGATCAGATCGAACGTGATCGGCCAGCCAATGGTACAACCAGCCTTGCCGTGCCTGTTGGATATTCGGCGTCTTCGCGCGAGAAGTACGACGCAATCTAGGTTTGGAGGGATGCTCCCAGCAATGAAAGGCCAATCAAGAGGATGAACGCTGCGCCTGCAATCTCGAAGCCGGCGGCGATCCGTTTTGCATTTTGAGAACTTTCGCCCGCGAGACTTAAGGCTGCGCCCTTTACGAGTACGGCTACACTTGCAAGAATGGCTACTGTAATTGCTGTGCCGACAGATATTGCTAACACGGATAGAATGCCGCCAACGTAGAGGCCGTTCAGAAGCGAAAAACTCATGACGAGGATGGCACCTGAGCAAGGCCGCAGACCTACGGCGACGATTGCCGACCAGGCTTCAGAGAGACTTAGCTTCTGTCCTCCCAAAAGACGGGGATCCGGCGCATGGGCATGTCCGCAGGCCTCGCAATAGGTCCCGTCGCCGGCACGATCGTGATCAGTGGTCTCAATGGCCTGAAAGCGTGTTGTTCGGGCATATCCTTCAGAAGATACCATGGTCGAGCCGGGTGATGTGGACGTCCTGCCCGCAAGGGCGGAGGCAGGAGGCTTCCACAATGACCACAGTTTGCGAACAAGCAACCACGCTCCGAAGATTGCAATCAATGAAAAACTTGCGAGTTCCATTGCCCTTGTTGCTGCCGTCATCGTGATGCCGCTACCGCGTAAGGCAAAAAAGGCAATGCCAACGAGAAGGATGGCCGTGATACCCTGCAGAAGTGCAGAGAGGAAGGATATTGCGATGCCACGGCGCAATTCGACCTCATTGGCAACCATGTATGACGAGATCACAGCTTTGCCATGTCCGGGTCCCGCGGCATGAAATATGCCGTAGGCAAAGGAAAGACCGACCAGGCCACTCAATGCCCAGGGATCTTCCCGCATGGCCTTCAGCGCGTTGGTGAGTGCGCGATAGAAATTTTGTTGATGGGTATTAATCCAGTTGAATAAACCGCCCATGAAACCGCTCGTGTCGAACGATGGTTCAGCCGTACCGACGCCGAGTGGTGATTGTGCATGTGCCAGGCTGGCGGCCACAAGCAGCAATAGAGTGCCGACTATTCTCTTGCGCATCAACAGACCAGCTCAAGTCGCGTTGCAAAAAGTCTTGTCATGTCATTACCGGAAGGGTCGTTGAAAAATGCTTCGGTAAGCGACGCGCTGTTTTGGGAGATGATCTCGTCCGGATCGGGGCGGACAACCTGCTGCTTGCAGGCTTCGATAGAGGGTCCTTGAGCGATGAGATCCTCGTCGGTCGGGAAATCGATCGCCGTGTACATGGAGGGATCGTAGATACCGAAAGTGAGTTTTCCCTTCAATGGCAGGGGTCTTTCCGTTCTTACCGCAAAGAAAACGAGGAGTTGACCCTCCTCGTATGAGACGTGAATAACATCCGGCTTCTGGATAGGAACCTCCCTTCCATCGACCGAAATCGTGGTGAAATAATCGAAGTCGGCGAGCGATTTGTGCATGATCTCCCCCAGTTCGGACAGTTCGGACCCGTCGAGTTTCAAATCTGTATTGGTGTCGAAGTCGAGAAGGACGCTCGAGGAGAAAATCTCGTCGAAGCGCCAGATATTGCGCAACTCTGCGACTGTTCCGTCGTCACCCGTCAGTATCTCCAGGCGTGCTTCCGCGAATATATGGGGATGGGCAATTGCTGTGCCGGGAGATGATACGGCTAGAAGTGCCAGGAATGAGAATGCGGACTTCATGGTTCGGCGTCTTTCGTCGGAGATCATTTGCAAGATGCTGCGCAAACAGGCCGGAATTTCGGCAGAGCCTAATTTCGTTTGCGAAACCATGCTGCCAGATAATCCACGAAACTACGTACCTTTGCTGGCAAATAGCGTCGGTGCGGATAAACAGCATAGATACCGCGGTCCTTGGCAATGTAGTCGTCCAGTAACGTCACGAGGTCACCGGACTGGACAGAAGGACCGGCGATGAAGTCTGGAATGATAGCGACACCAAGCCCTACTTTTGCTGCGCGCAGGGTCGCAAGTGGGCTGTTTACTTCTACAGGGCCGCTGACTGGTACCGATATCGTACTACCGTCCGTTCCGGAGAAACGAACGTTGTTGTGCCATCGGGAATTGGTATCGATGATGAATGGCACATGGGATAGATCCTGTGGAGTCTTGATGGGGCCGTGGCGTGCGACAAAGTCGGTCGATGCGCAGACATAAACCCGGAAGTCTGCAATCTTGCGGGCGATAAGACCCGAATCCTCGAGCTTAGTGATCCGGATTGCCAAGTCAAAACTCTCTTCAATCAGATCGACAATACGGTCTTCGGCGAGAATTTCAAGCGAGACGTCCGGATATTCCTTGGCGAAATCGATCAAGGACTGCCCGACGTCGGCGTCCACGAAGGTGCGCGGGACAGATACGCGCAATCGACCTTTGAGGTCAGCATTGTTTTCACGAACAAGGTCGGCAAGATTATCGACTTCCTTCAGGATGTCGGCAGCAGTCCGGTAGTAGGTGTGTCCGGCTTCGGTCATCGAAAACTGACGGGTTGTGCGGTTCAGGAGAAGGGCGCCGAGATCGTCCTCGAGTTCTTTTACATATTTGGAAAGCAGTGCCTTTGAGCGGCCTGTCCTTCGCGCGGCCGCAGAAAACCCTTCCGCCTCCACCACGTCGATAAAGGCGCGCATTCGCGTCAACGTATCCAATGAAATTTTCCCTTTCCGTTATTCCAGCGCCAAGTTGGGGCCTGCCCCCGAACCGTGCAATGTGAATTCTAGCGCAAAATCAAAAAAATCTCTTGATTGTGAAGACGAATGTTCCTATTTCCCGTGCTGCCCAAAGTCGCACGTGCCTGTGGGTGTCCGCCGACCCTCGAACTGGGATGTTTCCCTAAGGTGAGGTCATCGGTAAGGTACCTGGAACTAACCCCTCCAGTCGCTACTCCGGCCAACCGGAAAATGCGAGGACATCTTGAAGCAACGACGGTGCGGGCCTTTCTGGTCTCTGTAGGCTTTCCAACAGCCTGCAATACTGAAGAGGCACACCATCATTGCCGGAAGTGCGGCGGGGAAATCCCTCCAATCCATGGCAGACAAAGCCTGATCAATGCTCGTGGCAGGGCGCTGGTCTATTGTTTGCGCGAATGAGCGTATTGCGGCGCCGGGGCCTCCACCGGCCGGTGCAATTGCATATTCTCATCCGCCCTTTGTCCTCCGGTTCGCCGGAGTCTGGAATTTGAGGGACTGCAAAATGACAACCGCTCGTATTCTCGATTTTATCAAGACCCGACGACCAGATGGGCCATGCCTTGTTGTCGATCTAGACGTTGTACGCAACAATTTCCATGCTTTTCGTCACGCGTTGCCGGATAGCGCTGTCTACTATGCGGTCAAGGCGAATCCGGCACCGGAGATCCTGGGACTGCTTGCCTCGCTTGGATCCAGTTTTGACTGTGCTTCAGTCGCTGAAATCCAGATGGCTCTGGATGCTGGCGCGTCGGCCGACCGCATTTCCTTTGGCAACACGATCAAGAAAGAGCGTGATATTGCGCGCGCTTTTGCCCTCGGCGTCGAACTCTACGCCGTTGATAGCCATGAAGAGGTCGAAAAGATATCCCGTGCGGCGCCGGGTTCCAAGGTGTTTTGTCGTGTCCTGACGAGCGGAGAGGGAGCTGAATGGCCGCTCTCGCGGAAATTCGGATGTGTTCCGCAAATGGCAGTTGATGTCCTGGTTTACGCTCACCAACTGGGGCTGGTCTCCTACGGTGTGTCGTTCCATGTCGGGTCGCAGATGATGGATGTGGATGCTTGGGATTCGGCGCTTGGCGATGCCAAACGCGTATTTGCGTCTCTTGCCAAGCAAGGTATTCATTTGCACATGGTCAATATGGGTGGTGGCTTTCCAACGAAGTACTTGCGTGACATTCCGTCGGCGGAAACTTATGGCCAGGCGATCTTCGCCGCACTCCGCAGCCACTTTGGCAATAACCTGCCGAAAACGATTATCGAACCAGGTCGAGGTATGGTGGGCAACGCTGGTGTGATCAAGGCGGAAGTTGTTCTGGTTTCGAAGAAATCCGACAATGATGATCACCGCTGGGTTTTCCTTGATATAGGGAAATTTGGAGGTCTTGCCGAAACCATGGATGAAGCAATCCGTTATCCGATCCGGACGCAGCGTGATCAGGACAAAATGGAACCCTGCATTCTTGCAGGACCGACCTGTGACAGTGCCGATGTTCTTTACGAGAAGGACATGTACCCGTTACCTGTTTCCCTGACGATCGGTGACGAAGTCCTGATCGAGGGTGCCGGCGCCTATACGACGACCTATTCGGCGGTGGCATTCAATGGTTTCGATCCTTTGAAGAGCTACGTCATCTGACAGTTCGATATCGCCGGCTCCAGCAAGAGCTGGGCGGCGCTATCAGCAGTGTTCAAACCACTGTGCTAAATGGAAATGTCCGGGTCGGTACTCTTGATCCCGGCCACCTGATCGATGCATGTTCTGGAGGTCAAAATGGCCGCTGTTCTTTCATCTGTGCGTGCATTGTTCGCACCATCCGATTTTACAATTGATGTCGAGACGCCAGCGGATGTCGTCGCACGCGAGGTGCTTCTTGATCGTGTGATGGGAACAGATCGGCACAAGAAAGCCTCCGAGAGGGTCCGGCGTGGTCGTATTCCAGGTGATGGTTTGGCAGTCGTTGCCAGAACCGCTGATCGACAATTGATCGGTACCGTACGACTTTGGAATATCGAAGCTGGTGTCACTCCAAGGGGGCTACCAGTCGAAGCCCTGTTGCTCGGGCCACTTGCTGTAGATCATGATCATGTGGGCAAGGGTGTAGGCGCTGCTCTCTTGCGTACGAGCATGAGGGCTGCGGCTATTCGTAGCCATGGTGCCATCATACTCGTCGGTGACGGGTCGTACTACCAGCGCTTTGGATTTTCAGCCGACAGGACCAAGCATCTCCTGATGCCCGGACCCTGTGAACGAGCACGCCTTCTAGGGTTTGAACTGAAGGCTGGATGGCTTGACGGGGCCGCGGGAATGATTGTTGCCAGTGGACGAAAACTTGCGTCACCTTAAGGTTGCCTCCGGTCTCGCGGGCGCAGAAAATCAGTTCTGTGGCCTGGCTGCTATCCAGATCATGTGGCGGGCACCCCGACGCTTGCCGTTTGCCCGAACCTTCACCTCTTCATAGGTGAAACCTGCCGCTTGCAGCCGCCTTGAAAAACGAGGATCCGGGGCCGATGACCAAACGGACAGGATGCCACCGGGACGCAATGCAGCCTTGGCGGCGGCGAGACCGGAGATAGAATATATCTGGTCGTTCTCCTGGCGTGCCAGCGCGTCTGGACCGTTGTCTACATCAAGCAGGATGGCATCATAGATTGCCTTTGATCTGCGAATTACGGTGCTGATGTCACCCTCGATAATATCGACGCGAGGATCTTCAAGACAACCTCCAAAGATCTGAGCCATGGGGCCCCTTGCCCAACGGATAACCGCAGGCACGAGTTCTGCCACAACAACTTCTGCATCATTCGGGAGTTCCGCAAGCGCTGCCCTCAGGGTGAATCCCATTCCCAACCCACCGATCAGCAGGGCCGGCTGTTTGCGCGTTTTGAACTTGCCGATGGACAGCCGTGCCAAGGCCTCTTCCGAGCCACTCAGTCGACTATTCATCAACTCGTTCGTACCAAGCATGATCGAGAATTCGGAACCGCGTTGTTTCAACCGCAATTCTCCGCTCCCGTCGGGGATCTGAGCCGTGTCGAGCAGTGTCCATGGGATCATTGTAAATCGCAGGCCTTACGCTGAAATATCAATGACGCCGCAGTCGCCGGCTTCTGATGAAAATGCCAAAAGATTGCCTGTATTACTCCAGGCCATTCCCGTAATGGCACCTTTGCCAGGCCGGCGCAGCAATGCTTCCTTGCCATCGGCAATGCGCACGCCAAGGATCATTCCATCAATAAAGCCTATGGCTAGAACGTCTTCGGCTGGATGGAATGCCACCTGCGTGACCATGATGTTGGCACGAGTGCCCAGTTCCTGGGGAGCTTTACCCATGGGGCCATCTTTTGATGCAAATGGCCATACGATAGCGGCGGGGGCGCCGGAGGAAGCCAGCCATCTACCCTTCGCCGACCAGGAAAGCGACTTAACCTTTGCGGGATAGCCAGTCATTCGCATATGGCGGGCTTCGCTAGGTTTGCCGTCAAGCTTCCAGCCATGCAGCGCATTTTCCTGCATCGTGGTGACAAGGAAACGGCCATCGGGCGAAAAAGTAACGCCGGTATGCGCACCCTTCCACTCTAGATCGACGGATGCACCATTGGTGCCCACCCAATGCAAAGTTACGCCATTGTAACGGGCAGCAGCGATGCGCATGCCCTTCGGCGCAAATGCGATACCCTCGACACTTCTGGATTCAGGAAATTCCCTTGTAGTCCCATCCGCAAGCCGCACATAACTTGCGCGACCGTGAGAGTAGGCGACAGCGCCTTGCGGGCCGCCGGCAACAACGTTGATCCATTTGCGAGGTATATCCGCCAACACCTCGAGGCTGCCATCATGTGATACACGAAGGACCCTGCCATCTTCTCCTCCGGTAATCAGGGCTGCGCTGAAGGGGTCGCGAATGCAGGTCAGCAATCCCTGATGTGCTTCAGTAACCTTTTCACCGCCATCGAGACGGTGAATGGTGCCAGCCGCAGTGGCGAAGAATGGGATACTGCCAAGAAAATGCGCTGCAAGAACATGGCCTTCGAGATCAAGGGGTGCAACAGTGGGCATCAGCGGAATTTTCTTTCAGGCAAGTATGTTACACATCAAGCAGCTGCCTGGCAGGCGAGAAAGCTCTTTTCGATCTTTTCAGAATCCAGGTCACGTCCGATGAACACGAGGCGTGATTCTCGCTTCTCACCGTCCTTCCATGGACGCTGGTGGTCGCCTTCTACGATCATGTGAACACCTTGTACGACATAGCGTTCCTCGTCGCCTTTGAAAGCGATAATCCCTTTCAGACGCAAGATGTTAGGCCCATCCACCTGGGTTACCTTCTGAATCCAGGGGAAGAATCGCTCAGGAACCATCTCGCCGCCACGTAATGAGATCGATTTTACGGTTACGTCGTGGATTGGTGAGGCACTGTGGTGGTGGTGGTGGTGGTCGTCGTCGTCGTGGTGATGATGATGATCATGATTGTGGTCGTGATGATCGCAATCCGGACCGCAGACATGATCGTCATGTCCGTGCTCAAGAAAATGCGGATCGTTTTCCAGCGCTCGCTCCAAGTTGAACGCACCCTGGTCTAGAACGCGTGCGAGATCGACACCTGAGCGACTCGTCTTGTAGATCCGTGCAGATGGGTTGATGGCACGCACGACATCTTCGATCTGTGCCAGTTCGTCCGGTGTCACAAGATCCGTCTTGTTGATGACGACAACGTCTGCAAACGCGATCTGATCTTCAGCCTCGCGGCTATCCTTCAAGCGTAGTGGCAGATGCTTGGCGTCGACGAGCGCGATGACCGCGTCGAGTTCGGTCTTGACGCGCACATCATCATCCATGAAAAAGGTTTGTGCGACTGGAACCGGGTCGGCAAGGCCGGTTGTCTCCACGATAATTCCATCGAAACGGCCGGGGCGTCGCATTAAGCCCTCCACAACACGGATCAGGTCGCCGCGCACTGTGCAGCAGACGCAGCCGTTGTTCATTTCGTAGATTTCCTCGTCCGACTCGACGATGAGATCGTTGTCGATGCCGATCTCTCCGAACTCGTTCACAATGACAGCATATTTCTTGCCGTGACTTTCGGAAAGGATGCGGTTGAGGAGTGTTGTCTTGCCGGAGCCAAGATAGCCGGTAAGCACCGTTACGGGAACGGGTTTGGTGATGTCGGCGGTCTTTTCGGTCATGGGAAACCTCGGGAATGTATGGATGCCGGATTGGCACAGAGACATGTCATGCTCATATAAGGCCACCAGGAAGTGAGTTCAAAGGGATAAAGTTGCTAACCTGAATTGCGGGTCGCATCGACTGTTGTGTCAGTTGGCATCGTCAACGGGAGGCTGGCGCCTGACGCAGCTCTGCCACATCGAATTTTGCCATATCGTGGAGTAGTTCCACGATGCCTTTTACCGCGTGAGCAATGAGAGCTTCACCCTTTTGGTCGTTGGCTGCTGCTGCGTTGCCGGAAACGCCAGTTTTGTTCAGATCGGACATTTTCCAGCCAAAAGCGTGTTTCCCATAGGCACGAAGATGCCTGAAGCGCTTTTCATATTCCGATTGCCTGGAGCTGAAATTTTTCGCCTCCGACATGTCAACCTTCTCGGGATGGAAGGCCATCATGACTGACGTTTCGATATCACCTCCATGGATATCAATTGCCTTATCCTCTGCAGAGATCAGATTTTCCGGTAGCCCGAACCGTGTCCAGCTGGTGGCGACAGCAAGCATGTCGAAGCGAACGCGCGCCTCGGTGGCAACGATTGTCATCAGCGGCGAGTTGCCTCCGTGGGCGTTCAGCATCATGAACTTGTTAACTCCTTGGTCGTGGAGTTTTTCTGCAATGCCGAGCCATCTATGAACGGCCTCATCAAAGCCAAGAGTTTTCGTCCCCGCCACGCCCATGTGCTCAATGGAATAACCGACAGGTTCTACCGGCAGGAAAGCTACCGGAAGGGATCGGGGCATTGCGCTGATCGTCCGTTTGACGATGCCCTCGGCAATTAGCGTGTCCGTCTCAAACGGCAAGTGCGGCCCATGCTGTTCATGGGCGCCGAGCGGCAGGACAACAATCCAATCCCCGCGATCTGATGGCTTGAGTGACGGATCGTTTTCCTCAAAGTATGGTAAGGGCATAGGCATCTGGCGATTGATATCCCGTTTCGCTATGGGTAGCTCATGCAAGCATATAGTCTTGCATGCCCTGGCATAAAGACGGATGGGTTGAATGAGCAAGAAGAAGGGCGGCAAAAAGAACAAGAATGGCAAGAAGAAGGACGACAACAAATTCTCGCCAGTGGATCTTGCCAATACTGTAACCCAGGTAGCGCGTTCGATGCGGACAGCCCTGAGCCGGAGTCTTGCTGACAGCGGTCTTTACGCCGGGCAGGATGGCGTCGTGCTGGCGTTGGCCCATGCTGACGGACTGACTGCAGGACAACTCGCTTCGCAACTCGGGGTAAAGGCACCAACGATGACGCGGACAATTGGTCGTATGGAAGCGCAGGGTTTTCTCGAGCGCCGTGATGATGGCGATGATGGGCGGCTGACCAAGGTATTCCTTACCGCAGCAGGGCACGCCAGCGTCGAATTAATCGACCGCAGTGTCGTCGACTGCGGTAAGCGCGCTGTTGCAAATTTCACGGACAAGGAACTGAAGACGTTGTTGCGGCTGTTGCGAGCGATGGACAGCAATATTCAGGAAGGCATGAAGACGGACGGCGAACCGATTGAGCTGAATTAAACGAGTTGCGAAAATGAACTTAACTATTTAAAGGATTTTGAATCGGCGAGCCGGTATTTGCGCGACCGGAGGGAACGTGGCACAAAAAATAAAGCTTTCGACGATCGCCGAGAGCCTCGGGCTCTCAACCGCGACGATTTCACTCGCGTTACGCGATAGTCCACTTGTCGCATCTGATACGCGCGAGAAGATCAAGGAACAAGCGCGAGCACTGGGATACATCTACAATCGCCGGGCTGCCAGTCTTCGAACCTCGCGATCAGGGATTGTCGGCGTCGTATTTCACGACATCATGAATCCGTTCTATGGTGAGATCCTGAAAGCAATTGAAAGTGAGCTTGATCGTAGTGGTCAGACGTTCATCTTGTCCAACCATTACGATTCGGTGGAGAAACAGAGGACGTTCATAGAAACGCTGCTGCAACTGGGTGGCGATGGCGTCATCATGTCTCCGGCTATTGGCACACCGGCAGAAGATGCCACACTTGCCGAGGCCAACGGCATGCCTGCCATCCTGGTGGCGCGCTCAATGGAAGGCGTGAACCTACCGACCTACCGCGGCGACGATAGCTACGGTATCTCACTTGCGACCAACCATCTCATTGGCCTGGGCCACCGTGTCATCGCGATGATTGGCGGGACCGACCAGACATCTACCGGTCGTGATCGCTACCAGGGTTATGTGAATGCCTTGCGCAAGGCAGGAATCGAGGTGGATCCCAACCTGCGCATCCCGGGGCCCCGTTCGAAGCAGGGCGGGTTCGAGGCCGCAGTGAATTTTCTATCCCTACCTCAGAAGCCGACTGCTGCCGTCTGCTGGAATGATCTGGTTGCCATCGGCCTGATGAACGGTATTGCACGTGCCGGTCTGGTGTCTGGCCAGGATATTTCCGTCACCGGATACGATGATCTGGAAGAGGCGTCGATCGCTACTCCGGCATTGACGACAGTATGGAACGGGCAGAGTGAAGTTGGCCGACTTGCCGCACGCGCTCTTCTCGATCGATTGGACGGAAGCCATGAACCGGATGGCATCCATCTCATCAAGCCGGAGATGCGTATCCGCCAGTCGACAGGAATCTACAGACCCCGCAGTTGATAGTGAATTTGGAGGCATAATGTCCGATCAATCCATAGCCATTCTTGTTCCTGGCCGCATACACGCGCGTGCCCTGGAGCAACTCGAGCAGAGCTTCGAGGTTGTAGCTGTGCCGGCAGGCCCAGTGACCGAGATCGACAAAGCGCAGCTGCAAAAAATCAGGGGTGTGGCGATTTCCGGTACGTTGGACAACGGCTGGATCGATATTTTGCCAAACCTAGAGATCATTTCCAATTTTGGGGTCGGCTACGATGGCATCGACACGAAGAAGGCCTTAGAACACAATATTGTGGTCACCAATACACCCGACGTATTGAATGATGAAGTAGCCGATACGACAATTGCCCTGCTGCTCAATACTGTTCGGCGTTTCCCACAAGCGGAAAACTACCTGCGAGAAGGGCGTTGGAAAAGCGACGGTCCATTCCCGCTAACGCCACTGTCGCTGATGGGACGCACTGTCGGCATTCTGGGTCTTGGCCGCATTGGTCTCGAGATTGCAAAGCGACTCGAGCCATTCAAGGTGAAAATTGGGTATCACACTCGAACCCGGCGTGAGGACGTCTCCTATACCTACTATCCTTCACTGAAGGCGATGGCGGAAGATGTCGACACGCTGATCTCGGTCGTTCCGGGTACAGCAGCAACGCACAAAATTTTTTCCGCGGAGATTTTTTCCGCTCTTGGATCGAATGGTGTCTTCATCAATGTGGGGCGTGGCACGAGCGTGAATGAAGCAGATCTCGCCGCGGCACTGAAGAATGGGACTATTGCTGCTGCTGGACTCGATGTCTTCTACAGTGAACCCGAAGTTCCGCCCGAGTTCCTGGATCTCCCCAATATCAGTTTGCTGCCGCACGTGGCGTCGGCTTCCGTACCGACCCGCAATGCCATGGCTGATCTGGTTGTAAACAACCTGACTGGATGGTTTAGGGAGAAGAAAGTCCTTACGCCCGTACCGGAGACACCCGTCAGATCCTGATCCTGGGCCGGTCTATTGCGCTATGCTCAGCCGGTGGCTGTGGCTCTGGTTGCCGCAGCCACCGGCGATTTCGTTATCGCGTACTCTCGGGCCGCTTTGCCGAAGGCTTCAAAAAGTGCGCGTGAGGGCGCATCCGTCTCAGCCCAATATTCCGGGTGCCATTGAACGCCAATGGCAAATCCCTTCGCTCCAGCGACGGAGACAGCTTCAATCGTACCATCTTGTGCAACCGCCTCGACCTGCAGGCTGGGAGCTATCGCGGCGATCGCCTGGCGGTGCAGGGAATTGACGAGGACTTCTCCCGACAGTCCAAGGTGATGAGCGATGCAGCTACCCTCGCGAATGAATACAGGCTGGCGGATTGCATACATATGATCGCGGTCCGGAAGTTCCGGCTTGCGGTGATCCCACATGCCAGGATCATTCTGGATCTCCGTTGCAAGTGTTCCCCCCAATGCCACATTGAGCTCCTGGATGCCTCTGCAAATAGCGAGCATCGGCATGCCACGGTCTAGCGCAGCGCGGATTAGTGCCAGCGATGTTGCATCGCGGGCTTTGTCGAACGGGCCATCGGTACTGGTTGCTTCCCGGCCATACAGTGATGGGTGAACGTTTGTTGCGGAGCCGGAGACGAGCAATCCATCGACTCGATCGAGAATTGCATGAACGTCGTTTTCGCCTTCAAATGCCGGAATGACAAACGTCATGACGTTTGCGACCTTGAGAGCCGCCTTGACGTATTGATTGGGTGTTGCATGCCATATCGCGCCTTCGAGTTCGCGAATATCGGCGGGCAGGGCAACAATTGGGTATGACATGTCCAGTCTCCGCAGGTCTGGTGAACTTCTCACGCTGGATCCATGCGTGTGTCAAGCTGTGCTATCCGGAAACTGAGCGTTTCCGTTGGCGTGGAACCTTTGCCGATGATGCAGTTTCAACCGTCACTTGCAGCTGCAATCGAAACCCTGGCCTTTTTGACCCGGGTCCAACAGGGATTGGCTTGTTCATTCTCTACGGGTTGATCCGTGGCGGCTCGCCAAGCGCAGGTTGGTTCGGAGCCGGATGTTGACCCGGAAGTCCTTCCAAAGCCGGCAGACCCAGACTTTGTGGGGCGGCTGGGATGGTCGGTTCTGCTGCGGGAGCCTCCTCGCCACCAAGATTGATCGGTGGCAATCCGAAGGATGGAGGCAGGCTAAGGTCAGTACCGCTTCCACCATTACTGCCAAAACCCGGAACCTCGATCTGGACGCTACCTGGATCGGCTGCCGGATGTTCAGTCTTGTAGTGGGTCACTAGGCCGGGAAAGAAGATCACGACGAGGATCATCAGAAACTGGATGGCGAGGTAGGGGAGGACACCCAGATAGATTTCTGTGGTCTTAACTGCCGGCATGCGTTTGCCGGTTATCTTGTCGACCCATGGTGCATTCGGAGCGATCGACCTCAGGAAGAACAGCGAAAATCCGAAAGGAGGTGTAAGAAACGATGTCTGCAGGTTGATGCCGAGAATAATACCAAACCAGATGAGATCGATGCCGAGGGCCTCGGCGACCGGTGCCAAAAGAGGAACCATAATGAACGCGATCTCGAAGAAGTCGAGGAAGCAGCCGAGAATGAATATAATGATCGTCACGACGATCAGAAAACCATGTTCTCCCCCCGGCAAGGCGAGCAACAGATCTTCGATCCAGACATTGCCATTGACGCCGTAGAATGTCAGACCGAAGACACGCGCACCGATCAAAATCATCATGACAAAGGCGGCGAGTCTCGTTGTGGCATCGAGCGCATTCTTCACCGTTGCAAAGTTAAGGCGCCCTTTGACAAGAGCGAGAACAAGCGCCCCCGTGGCACCCATTGCGCCACCTTCGGTCGGCGTGGCAATGCCGAGGAAGATTGTTCCCAGTACGAGGAAGACGAGTGCAAGGGGCGGAATGAGGACAATAATCACCTGTTCTGCCAGGCGTGAAATGATCTTCTTCTTCAGTTTGCTGTTGACCAGCGCTATTGAGTAGGCGACAGCAACTGCGAAGGTCATGGCTGCCACGAGCCGCCAGTCGTAGCTTTCAATGCCCACAAAAAAGTAGTGGAGGCCGAGATAGTAAAGGCCAATTGTGAGCGCCAGTATTACGGCCAGTGATGTTATGCCACTGCCTAGTGTGCGGGCTTCCATTGGAAGGGCGGGAGCCCAGCTGGGCTTGATGAGCGTGACGGCAAAGATATAGAGACAGTAGGCGGCCACGATGAGCATTGCCGGATAAACCGCCCCGACATACATGTCGCCTACAGAGCGGCCGAGCTGATCTGCCATGATGATCAGAACCAGCGATGGGGGAACGATCTGAGCCAGCGTCCCTGATGCGGCAATTGTTCCCGAAACCAATGGACGGCTGTAGCCATAGCGCATCATGATGGGCAGGGATATCAGGCCCATTGCCATTACAGAGGCTGCCACAACGCCGGTCGTTGCGCCAAGCAACGCACCGACAAGGATTACGGCATAGGCCAGTCCGCCCCGGATGGGGCCGAAGAGCTGACCAATCGTGTCGAGCAAATCTTCGGCCATTCGTGATCGCTCGAGTATGATCCCCATGAATGTGAAGAATGGAACGGCCAACAAGGTATCATTGTACATGATGCCGTAAATGCGTTCAGGGTGCGACTGAAGCAGTGGCCAGAATAGTCTGATTTCTGGTGAAATCGTGGAGAGCTCAACGCCAACGACGAAGTATATGAGTCCGCCGGCCGCCAGCGTAAACGCCACCGGGTAGCCTAGCAGGAGCATGAGCATCACCGTGGAGAACATCACCAGCGGGAGATTGTGGGCAATCAGATCGATCACGCTCAGACCTCCGTCGCTGCCGGTGGGATTTCATCGGCATTGTCGTGTCGGGGATCTTCGATGCGACCAGTAACAACAGCAAAGCGCTTGATGATTTCGGACATGGCTTGCAGCAAAAGAAGAGCAAATCCGAGTAGGATCACCAGCTTTGCTGGCCAGATGATCAGGCCGCCGGCATTGGAAGAGACTTCCCCGGATTTGAACGACAGTAAAAACCATGGTGCCGCGAGATACGTCATCAAGGTTGCAAATGGCACCAGGAAGATGACGTGGAGTACGAGGTCAATAATATCACGGGTTTGTTTGCTCCACCTCGAAGACAAGACGTCGATACGGACATGTTCGTTCTTCAACAGTGCATATGCAGCGCCAAGCATGAAGACTGTTCCGAAAAGGTACCATTGCACCTCAAGCCAGGCATTGGATGACATGTCTAGCGTCTTGCGAACGATTGCATTGGTTGTGCTGATCAGGACAGCTGCGAGAAGCAGCCATGAAACAGACTTCCCAACGACCGTGGTCACGGTGTCGATGATCCGACTGAACGCAAGTAGTGCGGCCATTTACATCTCCTGCCGAACGTTATGACGTCTGAACGCACCCACTCGTCGCGGAAGCCGGAATCGCCGAATTCTGTTGTCAGTGGTGCGACGTCTATTGGTTGGACGGGCAAAAATCAATTGCTTCATAAGTTCAAGATGTCGGTATTGGTTGCCCTGTTGAATGGCATCCTCATCGTTTTGGCGATTGCCGCGTCTCGAGTGTTTCTTGTGTCGGACCTTTAAGACGTTGCGTTGCCATAGGAGTGCTTGCGGTATCTTCGATACATTCCGTTTCACGTTTGTTAAGCAAATCAAGAAATACCGACCGGTGCATGGGGCGGTTTGGTCGGAGGGTAAGTAAAATTAAGTGCTCTTGACCCAAGGTGATGCGTTGGAACGAGGGAAATCGGCCGTATGAAGGCGCAGGATGCGGCAATACTTCCGACAGATGTCTATCTGTCATTGGTAAGTTCGCTGTTTGGAAATCGCGGAACTTTGTTCACAGGTATGGTCGTCCATATCCTGTCCTGCTTTGTGATCTTTGCATATACAAGTTCTGCGTTCTATCTCTGGCTGGCGGCTGTCTTTGCCGTGGTCTTTGCCTATCGCCTCTACTGGTTTCGCTGCTTCGACCAGGTGAACCAGGATCTTTTGTCGCGACGCGAAATCCATGGTTGGGAAGTCATTTACGTTTATGGAGCAGCTGCAACCGCACTTCTGCTCGGTATCGCCAGCGGCTATGCGGTACTTGTTCTCAACAATACGTTCGCCGCGTTCATGTGCATTGCCGTGACAATGGCGTCGATGGTCTCGATTGTTGGACGAAACTACGGCTCCTCATTGGCCGTCAATCTCCAGACGCTTGGTTGCTGTGTTCCGATCGTCATCGCGTGCCTTCTTACTGGAGATGTCCATCTGGCCGTAATGTCCCTCTTTCTTGTTCCCTTTGGTCTGACGACCCGTTCCATGGCCAACGGGGTGCGTGACTTTCTGTGTCGCAATGTGGTGGCCTCGCTTGAGATGGCGCGATTGGCGGAGCGGTTTGATATTGCTCTGACAACAATTTCTCACGGCCTGATGATGACGGATGGAGATCACCGGATCCAGGTCCTTAACAGGCGAGCACGCAGCCTGCTTGGATTGTCGGGTCCCTCTGCTGGGGAGGGGGCGGATCTGTTGACGGTATTGGGTGACGGGCTAGGCGAAACGTCCAAAGGTCTCGTGCAAATGCTCGAGTGGCTCGAGGATGGAGCCACGTCCCATGTGCTCGTTCCTATGAACGATGGCACGTCGCTCGAATTTTCTGTCAGTCGACGTTCCGACGGCGGCGTCGTGCTCGTATTTGAAGATGTTACGGCACGTATCGCCGCAGACGAGAAAATTCGCCATATGGCGCGTTTCGACGCTCTCACCCAACTCCCGAACGGCCAGTTCTTTCGCGAGTTGGTTGAAGAGCGGCTTGAAAGTCATCCGTCCGAGCAAGCTGGCCTGCTTCTGCTCGATATTGAAGGTTTCCGACATGTGAACGATCTGCGCGGCCACAGAATAGGTGATGACCTATTGATGGCGATTGCTGCGCGACTGATTGCAAATGCCGGTGACGGAATGATTGTGGCGAGGATGATTGGTGACCAGTTTGCCGTTCTTGCAGCTTATGAGACAGAATATGACTTCATCGACCTTCTTGGCAGACTGCATAAGGAGCTTCAGGGCAACTATGTCATTGGCGATCATCGAATTTCGGTAATCGTCAACGGCGGTTATGTCGCTTCGCTATCCGGTGCATTCGACATGGAAGGCTGGCGAATAAAAGCCGATCTGGCGCTGAACCATGCAAAGTTGAAAGGAAATGGTACCCTTGTTCCATTCCGGCCTGAGATGGACACAACCTATGTCGAGGAGCAGAAGCTCAAGGCGGACCTGCGCCAGGCGCTTCAGGACGAAGACCTGAACGTTGCATTCCAGCCAATGTACTCGCTGGATGGTTCGCGCATAGAATGCTGCGAGGTTCTCATACGTTGGGAACATCCGCAAAAGGGGCTTATCGCTCCTGACATCCTGGTCCCGCTTGCCGAAGAGATGGGGCTTGTATCCCAGATCAGCCGATTCATTATCGACCGGGCCTGTCGAGAATGTGCCGGTTGGTCAAGTGATGTGGCTGTCTCCGTAAACCTGTCAGTCAATGATCTTCATGACGATGAAGTCATCGGATGGGTATCCGAAGCGTTGTCCACGCATGGGCTTCCTGCCGGTAGACTTCATGTAGAGGTCACGGAAAGTTTCTTTATGGAGGAGCCCACTGCCGTGTGCGAGATCCTTGAGCAACTACGTGCCATGGGGGTTACTATCTCCATAGATGATTTTGGTACCGGCTTTTCGAGTCTCAGCTACCTCGATTCTCTGCCGCTTGACATCGTCAAGATCGATCGTGCGTTCATTCGAGACATCGACAGCCAGCCGACGCGAGTGAAGCTTCTGGGCGGAATCGTCCATCTTGCTCGCGAGCTCGGGTTCAAGATTGTGATCGAAGGCGTAGAGACGCCGCAACAACTCGCATTGATCGAGAAGCACCGCTTCGCCGATCTGGTCCAGGGTTACATCTTTTCGCCGCCAATCTCTTCGCAGAAGTTGTGTTCGCTTCTCGCGGAGGTTGAATGTCGGAAAGAGGCAATTGGAAACGCCTGAGCTTTTTTCTGTCCGTCACTTTGCGTAAAGCCGATGGCGCCTTGGCATTCCGATGTTGGCGGCAGCTCGTGTTAACCATACTTCTTATTAACTTGTTAACTTCCTGAACAGTTCTTGCTTCGTGATCTAGTTTTAGCGTTAATAAATTATTAACGAACTGGGCGCTGCTTTCCGATGGATCAGGTTGTATCAATAAGTAATTTTAGTAGAAACCTATTAGATATTCTTGATCGTGTCGAGTATCGAAGAATTGAAAGTCAAGAAGACTTTGAAGATATTGCACGACTTCGATACAAGGCCTATCGTGCTCGAGGAGTTCTTCCCGTCTCCGCAGTAAGCATGCTGGAAGAAATAGACTTTGACACCCATGCTTATGTCTTCGGGGTCTATTATTATGAAGAGTTGATCAGCACGTTGCGCGTGCATTACGTGACGCCTGAGCACCGGACGTGCCAGTCCAGCGGAATTTTTCCCGATGCCGTCAATGCATTTCTCGACGCGGGAATGACGTTGATCGATCCGGCACGGTTTGCCGCCGATCCAGATGTAGTCGGAGAGTTGCCATCAATTTCCTACTTGACGTTGCGTCCAAGTATCATGGGTGCCATCTACTTTGATGCAGACCGGGTCCTGCAGCATATTCGTCCGGCGCATGCAGCCTTCTATCGCCGCGTCTTTCAGGCAGATACCATCGTGCATCCTGTCATGACGGAGACATACGGTTTTGAACTGACCTTGCTCGCATCGCGTCCACGGGACGTGTGGCTGAAATTGATGAAGCGATATCCCTTCTTCGACTCGCAGCCCTACGAGCAGCGACTCATGTTTGGTCGCTCACCGCTGCGAGGTGTAGCGCCATTGACCATTCTTCCAACAGCCCGGTCCGTGCAAAATAGTGCTGCAAAGGACGTTCTAACCAACTGAAAACGGCTGATATGGTCATGTGTGCCAATCGGCGGCATTGCGCTTTATAGCGGGTTTGTGTAAGGCCAAAACGAAGGTTTGGCTTGGCTGCCTTTATGGGGCTTCAGTCAGTGACGATCAGGTTTTAGCGATCATAGCGGCGTGCCTTGCCGATACGATTGATCAAGGGAGATGGTAAATGGATAATCATCAGAGCGGTCCGGTCGAAACGGGTGCTTCCATGGACTATCCGGAGCATGAAAAGACGTACGAAGTATTTCTCGCCCTCACGAAGTGGGGGACCATGGCCATGGTCGTATTGTTGATTGCCATGGCTGCCGGCTTTATGGGTGGCGCCGGTTTCTTCGGATCGCTCATTCTCTTCATTGTGCTCAATGTAGCCGGTTTCTATCTACTTCGCTGATAGCGCTTGCGTAATGTCGAAAGACGGCGCGACGTAAAGGTGTCCGTCAAGGGCAAGGACTGGGAGGCTATGTTGGCGAAGATTGTTTTTGTTCCGTGTGAAGAGGCAGGTGAAGAGCGGGTTGCCGCATCTGCGGAAACGGTGAAACGGTTGGCGAACCTTTCCTTTTCCGTAATCATCCAGGCAGGCGCTGGTCTCGCCTCGGGCATCCTCGATTCAGATTACGTGGCAGCAGGCGGACGTATCGGCTCCATCAAGGATGCTGCAGAAGCAGACATAGTCTTGAGGGTCAACAGGCCAACGATACAGGAAATCGGCGGATACAAGTCCGGAGCGGCCGTGTTTGCGAGCATGGATCCATACGGCAACGAGGCGGCCCTTGCCGCCATGGCCAAGGCCGGACTTACCACTTTTGCCATGGAATTGATGCCACGCATTACGCGGGCCCAGTCGATGGACGTTCTCTCTTCGCAAGCAAATCTGGCCGGATACCGTGCTGTCATCGATGCAGCCCATGAATATGGCCGTGCACTTCCGATGATGATGACGGCCGCGGGTACGGTCGCGGCGGCCAAGGTCTTCGTGATGGGTGCTGGTGTCGCTGGCCTGCAGGCAATTGCGACCGCTCGCCGTCTTGGCGCGGTCGTGTCCGCAACGGACGTTCGTCCCGCGGCCAAGGAGCAGGTTGCGTCCCTTGGTGCCAAGTTTATTGCCGTCGAAGACGACGAGTTCAAGGCGGCCGAAACTGCAGGTGGTTACGCCAAACAGATGTCGGATACCTATCAGGCAAAGCAGGCGGCCCTTGTTGCTGACCATATTGCGAAGCAGGATATCGTGATCACGACAGCGTTGATTCCGGGCCGTCCTGCGCCGCGTCTTGTGACGCGCGCCATGCTCGCCTCAATGAAAGCAGGCTCCGTGGCGGTTGACCTCGCTGTTGAGCGAGGTGGAAATATCGAGGGCGCAGTCAAGGGCTCCATTGCAGTCGTCGAGGATGTAAAGGTAATCGGCTACGCCAACGTGGCTGGTCGTGTGGCTGCCTCCGCGTCGGCGCTCTATGCCAGGAACCTCTATGCCTTCCTGGAGACGATGGTCGACAAGGAGAGCAAGGAGTTCCGGATCAATCCCGACGATGAATTGATTTCTGCGACGATGTTGACGAATGGCGGGCAGGTTGTTCACCCAAACTTTGCGGAAGCCGCCCTGGCGGCCACGTCTGCCACCGTTGAAAAGTCGGCAGGCAAACCGACCCGCAAGGCCACCCGCAAATCCACTGACGCGGTGGGACCGACCTCCGGAGGGTCGGAAATCCAGAAGCCGAAGCGCAAGAGAGCGACAACAACCGACAAGAAGGAGGAGCTTTGATGGCGAGCGACATGGTGAACTCCGCTTTGGAGCAGCTTGAACAGGCTGTCGACGCTGTAAGGGTTGCTGTTGACCAGGCGCCTGATGTTGTTGCTGCCGCGGCGCACGGTGTCTCTGGTGGCGCGATCGATCCGTTTGTATTCCGGCTGGCCATCTTCGTGCTGGCCATCTTTGTCGGCTATTACGTTGTCTGGTCGGTAACACCGGCCCTGCACACTCCCCTGATGGCTGTCACGAATGCGATATCTTCGGTGATTGTTGTCGGTGCGCTTCTCGCTGTTGGTATCTCTGCAAGCGGCTTTGCTACAGGTTTTGGCTTTGTTGCATTGGTACTTGTGTCGGTAAATATTTTTGGTGGCTTCCTGGTAACCAGCCGAATGCTCGCCATGTACAAGAAAAAAGATCGCTGAGGGTCCTGAACAATGTCACAGAACCTCGCAGCTTTTCTGTATTTGATCTCCGGCGTGCTGTTCATCATGGCGCTGCGGGGACTTTCGCATCCGACCACCAGCCGAAAGGGTAACATATATGGCATGGTGGGCATGGGCATCGCGATTGGTACGACGCTTCTGCTCGCGATGCCGGGTATAGGTGGTCTGCTCCTGATTTGTCTGGCACTGCTTATCGGTGGTGGCGTTGGTGCCTATATCGCCCGAACTATTCCGATGACAGCTATGCCGCAGCTCGTTGCGGGCTTCCATTCACTGGTTGGATTTGCAGCCGTGATGGTCGCTGCAGCGGCACTCTATGACCCTGAATCCTTTGGTATTGGCACCGTTGGAGAAATTCACGGGCAAGCCCTTGTCGAAATGGCTCTCGGCGCAGCGATCGGAGCGATCACGTTTACTGGGTCGATTATTGCTTTCCTCAAACTTGACGGAAGAATGTCCGGCAAGCCAATCATGTTGCCCTTCCGGCATTTGATCAACATTGCGCTTCTCGTCGCAATCGTCGTCGTCATCGTCGGCCTGACGCTTTCGGAAAGCCATTTTGACTTCTGGCTGATTGTCGTGCTTGCCCTTGCGCTCGGGATCCTCCTCATCATTCCGATCGGGGGTGCCGACATGCCCGTCGTCGTCTCGATGCTGAATTCCTATTCAGGTTGGGCTGCAGCAGGGATAGGCTTCACACTTGGCAACCTGGCCCTGATCATCACGGGCGCTTTGGTTGGATCATCGGGTGCCATCCTTTCCTATATCATGTGCAAGGGAATGAACCGCTCGTTCGTGTCTGTTATCCTTGGCGGTTTTGGGGGGGAGAGTGCATCGGCAACGGCCGACGATGGTGTACAGCGCACAGTGAAGCAGGGATCTGCCGATGATGCAGCGTTCCTCATGGAAAATGCGGGAAAAGTCATCATTGTGCCTGGCTACGGCATGGCTGTTGCCCAGGCGCAGCATGCGTTGCGTGAGCTTGCAGATACGCTGAAAGAAAATGGCGTCGAGGTGAAATACGCAATCCACCCTGTTGCCGGTAGAATGCCGGGCCACATGAATGTGCTGCTCGCCGAAGCCAATGTTCCGTATGATGAAGTCTTCGAACTTGAAGACATCAATGCAGAGTTTGCCCAGGCGGACGTTGCGTATGTCATCGGTGCAAATGACGTGACAAACCCGGCAGCGCGAGATGATAAATCCTCACCGATCTACGGCATGCCAATCCTTGATGTCGACAAGGCCAAGACATGCCTCTTCGTCAAACGGTCACTCGGATCAGGATACGCAGGTATCGACAACACGTTATTCTATCAGGATGGCACGATGATGCTGCTCGGTGACGCCAAGAAGATGACGGAAGATATCGTCAAGGCAATGAAGCACTGACCCTCACCTTCTTCAATTGTACAAGACAGCCCGGCTCGTCCGGGCTTTTTGTTGAGGAGACATAAGAGGGACCCGCCACAAAGGGAACAAGTGTCTGACGCATGTGACCCCGAGCGAACGATCTCATGTCAGTACGATGTTCGTGGCTATCTCTCGCCCGTATGTATTGCCATGATCGCGATGCGACCCATGGCTACCGTCGAATTCATTGCAGTTCACGTTCAGCGAACAATCTGTTTCCAATGAGATTGGCGGCCGAGCCTACAGAATTACGATGATGTACTCCATCTAGGATGCATACGAAATACCACTCAAGGACCCACCATGAAGAATATCGGCTTTCTATCATTCGGGCACTGGTCGTCGTCGCCACAGTCAAAAACCCGCTCTGCGGCTGATACCCTGCTTCAATCGATCGAACTAGCTGTCGCTGCTGAAGAACTTGGTGCAGATGGTGCCTATTTTCGTGTGCATCATTTCGCGCAACAGCTGGCCTCGCCGTTTCCGCTCCTTGCAGCCATCGGTGCCAGAACGAAACGCATAGAGATAGGTACGGCTGTGATCGACATGCGCTATGAAAATCCGTTCTATATGGCGGAGGATGCAGGTGCTGCGGATTTGATTGCCGGTGGTCGGCTGCAACTCGGGATCAGCCGTGGGTCACCTGAGCAGGTCATCGACGGATGGCGTCATTTTGGTTACCAGCCACCTGAGGGAAAAACTGATGCTGAGATGGGGCGCCAAAAGGCGGAAGTTCTGCTCGAACTGTTACGAGGGAAGGGCTTTGCGCAACCCAGTCCGCGGCCGATGTTTCCCAACCCACCAGGGCTTCTTCGCCTTGAGCCACATTCCGAAGGCTTGCTGAAGCGTATCTGGTGGGGGGCGGGTTCAAATGCGACTGCTGTCTGGGCTGCAAAACTTGGGATGAATCTGCAGAGTTCAACGTTGAAGGACGACGAGACAGGTGAGCCCTTTCATTTACAGCAGGCAAAACAGATCCGTGCCTACAGGAAAGCCTGGAATGAGTTCGGCCATATGCATGAACCGCGTGTTTCGGTCAGCAGAAGTATATTTGCGCTAGTTGACGATCGTGATCGGGCCTATTTCGGGGGCGGAAGTCGGGAAGAAGATTCTGTTGGCTTCATCGATGAAAATACCCGAGCAATATTTGGTCGAAGCTATTGTGCAGAGCCGGATGTATTGATTGACGAGTTGAGGCAAGATGAGGCGATAGCGGAGGCGGACACGCTATTGCTGACTGTTCCGAACCAACTCGGTGTCGATTACAACACACACGTTATCGAGGCGATCTTGAAGTATGTTGCGCCCGCACTCGGTTGGCGTTGATCCAGAAACCAACAGTTCAGCTATTGCGCGTGCGTGCGACGCCATCTTTGGCCGGTTGGTAATTTGGATCGAGCCGTACTGCATGGCTGAAGGATCGCGCGGCACGCGCCCTGTCTCCTCGCCTTTCATAGACCAGGCCCTGGTTCGTCCATGATTCTGCCTGTTTGTCGTTCAGCGCGATGGCGGTATTGATATCGGCAAACGCGTTTTCGTCATCGTTCAGCGCGAGGTAAGATACAGCGCGGCCGTTATAGGGCTCGGGTGAGCTTCTCGAAAGGGAGATTGCCTTTGAGAAGTCCTCAATCGCCTGGGTATGTTGGCCACGAAGCTGATAGATCAGGCCACGGTTGTGGTACGCGCGGCCATCTGTTGTGTCGAGCTCTATTGCCCGGTTGAAATCATTGAATGCTTCGTTGGTACGCCCGGCCTGGCGATATATGTTTCCGCGCCCGATATAGGCGACGTCATAATTGGGATTGAGCTGAAGTGCGCGGTTGTAATCGTGCGCAGCTTCGGCGGGCTTACCCATATTCCGGTAGACAAGTGCCCGATTGGCGTAGGCTTGATAGAACTGGGGGTTGAGTTCAATTGCGCGGTTGAAATCGTCAAGTGCGTTTCTGAACTCACCTGCTCGACCGAAAGCGGAGCCGCGAACGTTGTAGCCCTCCGGATCCTGCGGGTTGGCGTTGATGACAGTTGTCAGCGACGCAATGTTTTCGTCTGATCCCTGTGCGCGATCGACCGCGATAAGGTCTGTTGATGGAGAGGTCGTGGAACAACTGGCCAGCAGCATAGAAGAAACAAGGGCCAAAGCAGAAAGCGATGTTCTGCTGCGAAATAAGAATGTTGAGCCCGGGAAACTGATAAGCGCGGACGAAGGAGCGGCAGTCTTGCAGGCCATCTGGCGCGGTTCCTCGTATCGTTGAGAGAACGGATTGATCCGTTCGTCAAAATCAAAAAAGCGGTGGCGCCAGTGTCGCCCCCGCTTCATAAGCACGTCAAAAACGTCGAAAAAACGGCCAATCAGCGACCGCTGCGAGGAGCTGCGATCAGGCCCTCGCGCTGAGCCCGCTTCCGAGCCAGTTTACGTACGCGGCGAACGGCCTCGGCCTTTTCACGGGCACGCTTCTGCGAGGGCTTTTCGTAAAAATCACGCATCTTCATTTCGCGGAAGATGCCTTCTCGCTGCATCTTCTTCTTCAGAGCGCGGAGAGCCTGATCAACGTTGTTGTCGCGGACAAGTACCTGCACGTGTAATCC
>JAEWDP010000078.1 GCA_023390055.1 Pseudomonadota bacterium
GCATGGTATAGTTCCTTCTGGGGATCCCAATCTTATTATTTTAAGTTTAAACTATATGCCGTGCTGGATATCGGTCAAGTTCTTTTGCGTGATGGATCACGCTCGGCAACGGAACCTTTGACAATTCAAATACTGCTTCGTAACTGTTCGCTGGATGGATGGAGATAATCGAAATGGAAGCGGCAAGCGCCGACCTGGAAATGATTGTGCATGGGCCGAGTGGCCGTAACAAGCCGGAAACCCGGCTCTGGTTGCGCATGCTGTCAACGACCAAGCTTATTACGACGGAAATCCGGCGTCGGCTTCGCGCCGAGTTTGGTGCGACGTTACCGCAGTTTGATTTGATGGCGCAGCTATATCGGGAAAAGGATGGCCTTCGCTTGGGAGAACTGTCCAAGCGTACCATGGTAACGAATGGCAATGTGACCGGCCTCGTAGAACGTCTGGAGGCAGATGGACTCGTGAAGCGGGTGACACCCGACGGGGACCGACGCGTCACCGTTGCGCAATTGACACCAAAAGGGACAGACCTCTTCATCGCGATGGCTGCATCTCACGAAAGCTGGCTGCGTGATATCATGTCCGACGTCGATCTGCCCACGATCGATTCGCTATGGGCGGAGGTCGGTGCTGTTAAAGAATCTGCCAGAAACCACCTGTCCGGTGCAGCATTCGAGTAACGTCCCCCTGTCAAAAGGACGTTACTTTCCGGCAAGGGGAGGGCAAAGTTTTTGCCCCGACAACAGGACTAACCGAGCGGAGTTGACATCACGATCATGCGACGTCCCACACGCGATACAATCCAATTGTGTCCCACCAGACGCCCTAAATACTTTCCCGGCCTGAATTCCGGGTTTCGCGAGCGTGAAATACGATGAAGGTTGGTCTCCAGGTGGAAGATTTGCAGGCGATAGTGGATGAAATCCATGATGAGCTTACGCCTCGCCTGGGGGAAGGCAAGGTCGCAGACTACATTCCTCAATTGGCGCATGTTGATCCACGAAAGCTGGGTATCGCGGTTATTGATGTCGCGGGAACGCTGTACAAGGCTGGCGACTGCGACGAGCCCTTTTCCATCCAGAGTATTTCAAAGGTATTCACCCTGACACTTGCGCTGGGCAAGCATGGTGAGAATGTATGGAAGCGAGTCGGTCGCGAACCGTCGGGTTCGGCATTCAACTCGGTCGTGCAACTGGAGGCCGAGCAGGGAACGCCTCGCAATCCCTTCATCAATGCCGGTGCTATCATGGTGAGTGACCTCGTCTTGGCCGGCCATACGCCGCGCGAAGCAATCGGGGAGATTGTCCGCTTTGTCCGGTACCTGGCTGATGACGAGACAATTGCAATCGATCCCGCTGTTGCAAAGTCCGAAGCGGCAACTGGCTATCGCAATATTGCACTCGCCAATTTCATGCGTAGCTTCGGAAAGCTCGAACACCCGGTCGAACATGTGCTCGGGGTGTATTTTCATCATTGTGCGTTGGCGATGACGTGCACGCAACTTGCCCGTTCAGGTCTATTCCTCGCCGCCTCAGGACGCAATCCGGTTACTGGCCACACTGTTGTGTCTCGACAGCGGGCACGGCGCATCAACGCCTTGATGCTGACCTGCGGACATTATGATGGGTCGGGGGATTTTGCCTATCGGGTCGGCCTTCCCGGTAAAAGCGGTGTGGGTGGAGGAATCCTCGCGGTTGCGCCAGGCAAGGCCTCAGTGGCTGTCTGGTCCCCCGGTCTCAATCACCACGGCAATTCGAAGGTGGGATCACTGGCACTTGAGCTGCTGACGCAGAAAACCGGCTGGTCCGTTTTTGGACCGTGATATTGCCGATACGAGTGTGTCAGGCTGGTCGAGAGCAAGGCAAGGTACTACGGAAGCCGGACCGCCGCCCTGGATGAACGGATTAATGGGCGGATCGGACGGTGCAGGTTGCGCCCAAAGGCTTTAAATTCTTTCGTCGGCAGTTTACGCTCGATAGACGCAAGTGCCGTCAATCCAGGTGCTTCTAATCGTCAGATCGTCCCCAAGCAAGACGAAGTCAGCATCAAATCCTGGTTTCAGCGCGCCCTTTTTATCAGCGACCTGCGCGGCTTCGGCTGGATGACCCGACACCATTTGTATCGCTTCCTCCAGTGATAGTCCGACAGTGTGGTGCAGGAATCTGAACGAAGAGATCATGTCGATATCTGCTCCGGCAAGCGTGCCGTCTCGAAGTGTCAGTCTTTTGTTGCGGCGTAGTATTTCGCGGCCGTTAAGTGTGAAACTGGTGAGGTCCGTGCCGATCGGCGACATGGCGTCTGTGACGACAAAAATGTGTCCGGGCCCCGTTTTCGAACGCAGTGCCACACGCATCGCTGTCGGGTGGACGTGGATGCCATCGGCAATGATGCCGGCATGAAGGCAGCCATTGTCGAGAGCAGCGCCTACCATGCCGGGTTCGCGGTGCCCGAGTGGGCTCATGGCGTTGAACAGATGTGTGACAGTTCGCGCGCCCGCATTTGCGTAGCGTTCGGCGGTTTCGAAACTGGTTTCGGTATGGCCGAGGCTGACGATGAGCCCCGCCTCGGCCATACGGGCAACCTGGCCCTCCAGGACATTTTCAGGTGCGACCGTGACCATCATTGCTGGAAAGACGCTCCGGCAATCGAGAAGCTGTTGAAGATCGGCTTCCTCCATCGGGCGTATGAGAGCGGGGTCATGCGCTCCCTTGCGCGCTACGGAAAGATGCGGGCCTTCGAGATGGAGACCCAGGAAACCGGGAAGCCTTTGCGAGATTGCGTTCCGACCAGCAACAATTGCGGCCATCGTTGTTTCGCGGGTATCGGTGATCAATGTTGGCAAGAGAGCCGTTGTACCGAAACGTGCATGGGCAGTACAGATCGTTCGAATACCTTCGATGCTTGGTGCGTCATTGAACATTACGCCGCCGCCGCCATTGACCTGAAGATCAATGAAGCCAGGCACCAAGATATCGGCTTCGGCAGAAATGGGGGTTGCGTGCGCCGGTATGTCCGCCTCCGGGACAATGTCGGTGATCGTTCCATCGCAGATCAGAAGCGCTGCTTCGTCGTACCAGGTTTTGCCGTCGAAAATGCGTGCCCCGAAAATCGCTTTGGTCATTTTGTTTCGGTCACCTTCCTGAGTGCTGCTGGGGCGTCTGGATTGAAGCCGCGATTGCGCGACCAGGACTCGACGAAACTGTAGAACGGCAGGATGAGGCAAACGGCGTCAGTTAGCGGATGGCCGGTTGCAATGAATGGCAATGCGGTTGCTTTCTCTACATTATCTGATGTCGCAAAGGTGAGTGCGCCCTTTTCGGCCAATCCATCCACGAGTTGCACTGTTGGCAATTCGGCTCGATCACGAGCTGTAAATGCAATGACTGGAAAATGCTGGTTAACGAGTGCAACCGGCCCATGCAGGACCTCTGCCGCGGAATATGCTTCCGCGTGCATATTGGCGGTTTCCTTGAATTTGAGGGCCGCCTCGCTCGCGATTGCAAGTGCTGGGCCCCGGCCAAGCATGAACAGCGAATCCTCATCGCCCAATTGGTCTGCAAGATCGCGCCATTCTATTGAAATGGCCTTTGATGCATGGTCAGGAAATGCGCGCAACGCAATACGCAGTTCCCTATCATCAGTCCATTCGGCAAGAAGGGCGAGACCGGCAATGATAGAATTGACATAGGACTTGGTCGCTGCAACGGCCAGCTCAGGGCCGGCATTGATGTCGACCGCATGGCTGCAGGCGTCAGCGATGGGGGAGGGTAGCGTATTGGTCAAAGCCATGGTCAGTGCGCCGGCGTCCGTTGCCGATTTTGTCATGGCAACGATATCGGGGCTCTTGCCGGACTGCGAAATGGTGATGGCTGCACCATCACCGAGCCTCATGGGCGCATCATAGATTGATGCCAATGAGGGCCCCAGCGAAGCAACCGGTCGCCCGGTTGAAAGCTCGATGGCGTACTTGACGAAGCTCGCTGCATGATCTGATGAACCGCGAGCGATCGTGACAAGAAAGGCGGGGTCGTGATCTCGAAGTGCACGCCCTGCTGTTGCAATCACTTCTGAAGATCGGTCAAGCAGCCGGGTCACCGCGTCTGGTATTTCGTCGATTTCCTGGCGCATGTGCGTCGGCATCATCATTCTCCTAACGTAAGCTCGGCTACAAAGTCGTACGTATCGCCGCGATAGAGTGAACGGGTGAACTCAACGACCCGGCCAGAGGCAAGGTAGGAAATGCGTTCAATTGACAGGCCTGCCGCTCCCACAGGTACGGCCAGCAACTTTGCTTCCGGTTCTTTCACATTGCAGGCTGAAATGCGTTGAATTGCGCGTATGGGCCGGGCATCCATCCTTTCGAGTTCCGCGTAGAGCGAAGAAGAAACAGCGGCCGGGTCTGGCAGAAATTCTGAAGATATGCTCGCGCGCTCGATCGCAAGGGGCATGTCGTCGCTGATGCGAAGGCGTCCGATGCGTCCCACCAGTGTGCCTGCGGCGACACCCAGCATCATCATTTCTTCGGGGGACGGATGGAACAGGCCGCGCTCCAGCCATTCTGAACGTGTGGCCAGTCCGCGGCGCGCCATGTCCTCCGTAAACGATGTCAGCCGAGACAGGGGTTGTTGTACCCGCGAAACCGGCTTGACGACAAAGGTACCTGACCCTTGGCGTCGGACGAGCAGGCCAGCGTTCACCAGATCATCGACCGCCTTACGAACTGTCACACGGCTGATATTGGCATAATTGGCAAGGTCGCGTTCTGCCGGGAGGGCATCTCCATGGCTGAGGCGACCTGCATGGATGGCATCTTCGAGTGTCTGGCGCAGTCGCAGGTAAAGTGGGCCGCCGCTTGCGGCCCGCAAGCTGTCCAGCGGCAGTATGGAGGCCAGGCTGTTGCTCATTGTCGGACAACCTCCGTCCCGAAATTCTTGACCGCCAGTGCAACTGCGCCCGTTAACGCATCTGCAAGCGGTTCAACGAGGCGCGTTCGGTGGCGCTCTGCCAGATATGCGGGATAGACCTTGGCCAGGCCGCCGAGCAGGCAAAGGGGACCATTGCCATGTCTTGCAACCTCGTCCAGCGCCTCGTTGACATGAACTGCGGCCTGACGGATCAGCCTGAGGGCAGTTGCGTCGCCGAGATTGGCAAATTCCACGACCTTTGGTGCGTATCGGCCAAAGTCACCAGGTTGCGCGGCACGGGCGAAGTCAACAATGTTGCGGGGATCGTGGTCAAACGCATCGAGAAGGCTTGACGTCAGTTGGCTTGTCGAATGAATGCCATCGTGAACGAGCAGTGCCTCCTGGAGTGCGGCATGGCCGAGACGTGCACCACCGCCGAGATCTCCGACCTGAAAACCCCAGCCGCCTAGATAGCGAAGCCTGCCTTCGTGACGGGTAATGAATATTGTGCCGGTGCCAACGATCGCGATCGTGCCGTCACTGTCGCCAATCGCGCCCTGAAGGGCAATCAGCCCATCGGAGACAATCTGCGAGCGGGCAAATGGAAGGCGCGCCTGCACATAGGAAATGGCATCGCCGACATTGTTGCCGGCAAGCCCAAGCAATGCTGAACAACGATGGATGAGATTTTCATCCAGGCCCGCCAGATACAATGCCTGACGGGAAGCCTCGCTTATATGCTTGAGCGCCGTGTCGGGATCAGTCAGAATATTTGAAGGGCCGCTATTGCCGCGGCCGAGAATGCGGCCAGCGTTGTCAGCAACCGCTGCACGACAGCTTGTTCCTCCACCATCAATACCAATGAAATAATCCGACACGTGGTGACCTCCATAGTTAAAGATACCAAAAAAATACCAATTACCAATAGTGAATAGGAGCAACTTTAGCATTGTACGGTTAAGAGACTGATTATATGCAATAAAATTGATGATCAGGGGCCTCGGTTAACGATTTCGATGCTTTTGTTAATTTTGCTTCTGGACAATTGGTATTTTTTTGGCATCATTTTAGCAGAGGGAGAAGCCGATGAACGGAACGGCCACGGAGGCTAGGCATGGGGAAGCGCAAGGGTTAGACGTTCGGCCGTCGCGCGACATCCTTGATCTCCTTGCGGTGGGACAGCAGGCGGCTGCGCATGTTGTCAATGATTCCATTCCTGCTATGGAAGCCGGTGCTGAACTCATGGCTCGGGCAATTCGTGACGGCGGCAGGCTCATCTATGCGGGTGCAGGCAGTTCCGGACTGATGGCCATGGCAGATGCCCTCGAATTGCCTGGCACCTACGGTATTCAAAGAAAGCAGATTGTTGTGCTCCTTGCCGGTGGTGTTGACAGTCTTGCGGAGCTTGCCGGTGCTCCGGAGGATGATGTGGTGCTGGCAGAAAAGGATGCAGATACAATCGGCCCGGATGATTGTGTCATCTGTGTTTCTGCGAGTGGTTCGACACCCTATGCTGTTGCCATTGCCGCCATTGCGTGTCGCCGAGGTGCCAAGGTCATTGCGATTGCCAACAATCCTGGGGCCCCGCTGTTCATGCATGCGGATGTGTCCATTCTGCTTGAAACGCCACCAGAGGTGATTGCCGGTTCAACCAGGATGGGTGCAGGGACTGCGCAGAAGATTGCCTTCAACATGCTATCCACACTCGCTGCCGTGAAACTTGGCCATGTTCATGATGGACATATGGTCAATCTTCTTGCGGATAATGAGAAACTGCATGCCCGTGCCGTGCGCATGGTCGCAGATATCGCGGGCATTGGCGAGGAGGATGCGTCGCGTCACATTGAGCACGCCTCTGGATCGGTGAAGATCGCGGTCCTGTTGTGTGCCGGCGCGCCGGATGCAGAAGTTGCCCGCGCGATCCTTGCCCGTTCGGGAGGGGTTCTGCGTGTGGCCTTGACTGAATTTAACGTTGCAACCGAGTTCCACAATCGCGCCTGAAGCGCGAGAACGAAGAGGGAGAACATCATGACCCGCGTACTGAAAGGCATGCTTTTCGCCACAACCATGCTTGCCCCGGCAGGTCTGGCATTGGCGCAAGAAACCCAGCTGACAATCGAAAGCTGGCGCAATGACGACCTGCCAATCTGGCAGGAGAAGATCATTCCCGCATTTGAAGCAGCGCATCCGGACATTAAGGTGACCTTCGCACCCATGGCACCGACCGAATACAATTCGGCCGTCAATGCCAAACTGGAAGCCGGAACTGGCGGCGATCTCATAACGTGCCGTCCTTTCGACCTGTCGCTTGCCATGTTCGAAAAGGGGCAGCTGGCTCCCCTGAATGACCTGCCCGGGATGGAAAATTTCTCTGACGTTGCCAAGTCGGCCTGGACCACGGACGATGGCAGCACGACGTTCTGTGTCCCGATGGCCTCGGTTATCCATGGTTTCATATACAACAAGGCCGCATTTGAAGAACTCGGTGTTGAAGTGCCGGAAACCGAAGATGAGTTTTTTGCTGTCCTTGAGAAACTCAAGGAAGACGGCAACTACATTCCGCTTGCCATGGGTACAAAGGATCAATGGGAAGCTGCGACCATGGGCTACTATAATATTGGTCCAAACTACTGGAAAGGTGAGGAAGGAAGAAAGGCCCTGATCGCCGGAACCCAGAAGCTTACCGACCCGCAGTGGGTCGAACCATATGCGACACTTGCTAAATGGAGAGACTATCTTGGTGATGGTTTCGAAGCGCAGACCTATCCGGACAGTCAGAACCTTTTCACGCTTGGACGTGCGGCAATCTACCCGGCGGGATCGTGGGAAATTGCGCCATTCAAGTCGCAGGCTGATTTCGAGATGGGCGCATTTCCTCCGCCAGTGAAGGCCGAAGGCGACAAATGCTATATTTCCGATCACAACGATATCGGTATAGGCCTCAATGCCAACAGTAAGAACGCTGAAGCTGCCAAGGTCTTCCTGTCCTGGGTTGCTTCACCAGAGTTTGCCGATCTTTACGCAAACTCGGCACCAGGCTTCTTCAGTCTGAACTCCACCCCCGTTACGATGCAGGATGAACTGGCTCAGGAATTTGTTTCCTGGCGCGAGAATTGCGAAACGACGATCCGTCCGAGTGCTGCAATTGTCGGTCGTGGCGATCCGAACCTGGATCTCGAAATGTGGCGGGTGTCTGCAAATGTCATAAACGGCACGATGACCCCTGAGCAGGCTGGAGAAGAGACCCAGAAAGGCCTCGATAGCTGGTACAAGCCTGCCAATTAATGATGACGGGATGCCTCTTGTCTGCCTTTGCAGCTTCCTTCTCTCCGTTTGACGGAGAGAAGGAACGTGGCATTCCTGCCACCAGCAGACCAATCGACGGAACTGAATTATGAGCCATGTAGACGCCACCGAAATAAGGACGGTGCCACACAGGCGTGCGGTTCGCTGGCATATTGCGATCTTCCTGGCGCCAGCTTTTGTGATCTACACCGCGGTAATGATCCTGCCGTTGATTGAGACCCTGAGGCTATCGCTCTTCGATGTGATCGATGACAGACTTACCTTCGTTGGACTTGCCAACTTCGAGCGCCTTTTTGGTGATCCGCGCCTCGCTGAGGACTTCTGGAACGCGCTCTGGAACAACACGATCTTTTTCGTGATCCACATGCTGGTACAAAATCCCATCGGGATTGCGCTCGCGGCAATGCTTTCGATCCCCACATTGCGCTTTGCAGCGTTCTACCGCTCAGCCATCTTTGTCCCCACTCTTCTGTCTTTCGTCATCGTCGGCTTTATTTGGAAACTGATCCTGTCACCCATCTGGGGGATAGCGCCAAGTCTCATGGATCTTGTTGGATTGAAGTTCCTTTTTGCACCATGGCTCGGCAAGCCCGAAAGTGCGCTGATTACCGTCTCGTTGATTTCCGTGTGGCAGTATGTCGGTATTCCTATGATGCTCATTTATGCAGCTCTTCTGAATATTCCCGATGAAGTTCTGGAGGCGGCTGAATGTGACGGTATTACCGGCTGGAGTCAGTTCTGGAAAATTAAGCTGCCACTCATCTTGCCCGCCATCGGCATCATCTCGGTGCTGACCTTTGTCGGAAACTTCAACGCATTTGACCTGATCTATACAGTGCAAGGTGCACTTGCGGGCCCCGATGGGTCGACGGATATTCTGGGTACATTGCTTTATCGAACGTTCTTTGGTTTCCAGAACCAGCTTGGCAACCGACCAATGGGTGCAACCATTGCAACCGTGATGTTCCTCATCATTCTTGCGGGGGTCTCCTTGTACCTTTTCGTCATCCAGCGGCGCATGCGTCGTTACCAGTTCTAAGGCCTGCCGATATGTCGAAAGCCCGCTCGTCAACTTTACGTTCCGGCCTTATCCATCTGGCCCTCATCGCTTACACGGCGATTGCTCTCTTTCCCGTCTTTCTGACACTGGTGAACTCGCTCAAATCGCGCAATGCCATATTCCGTGAGCCCCTCGCTTTGCCGACGTCGAAGACCTTCAGCCTTGTCGGTTACGAAACCGTCCTCAAGCAGGGAGATTTCATTGGTTATTTCCAAAACAGCTTGATCGTTACGGTTGTTTCCATCGCGCTCGTGCTGCTGTTTGGCGCCATGGCCGCATTTGCGCTGTCGGAATACCGTTTTCGCGGCAACATGCTGATGGGTCTTTATCTTGCTCTCGGGATCATGATTCCGATCCGCCTCGGAACCGTGGCTATTCTCCAGGGCATGGTTGCTACAGGGCTTGTTAATACCCTGCCTGCACTTGTCCTTGTTTATACGGCTCAAGGTCTGCCACTTGCGATATTCATCCTTTCAGAATTTATACGTACGGTTTCGGATGACCTGAAGAATGCCGGGCGTATCGATGGCTTGTCGGAATATGCTATCTTCTTTCGCCTTGTATTGCCTTTGGTTCGTCCCGCAATGGCGACGGTCGCCGTCTTTACCATGATCCCGATTTGGAACGACCTATGGTTTCCGTTGATCCTGGCTCCTGGCGAGGCGACGAAAACAATCACACTGGGCGCCCAGATGTTCATCGGTCAGTACGTCACCAATTGGAATGCCGTTCTCTCGGCTCTGTCACTTGCCATCCTGCCCGTCCTTGTCCTCTACGTTATTTTCTCGCGGCAATTGATCCGCGGTATCACCTCCGGAGCTGTTAAGTGAGTTTTCAGAATAGACCCGTTCGCGTTCTGGTCGCCGGCCTCGGCAATATGGGCCGCAGCCATGCGCTTGCGTACCATAACAATCCCGGTTTTGAGATTGTCGGGTTGGTTAATCGTTCGCCGGTAGTCCTGCCGGAGGAACTGCGTACGTACACTATTCATCCATCCTTTCCGGACGCATTGAACGCGCTGAAACCGGACCTGTGTTCCATCTGTACGTATTCGGACAGCCATGCCGATTATGCTGTGGCGGCATTCGGGGCGGGTTGCCACGTTTTTGTCGAAAAGCCCCTCGCGACGACCGTTGCAGATGCCGAGCGTGTCGTCGCCGCGGCAAGGGCAAGCGGCCGGAAACTGGTGATCGGTTATATCTTGAGGCATCATCCATCGTGGGTACGCCTCGTAGAAGAGGCCCGTAAGCTTGGACCGCCCTATGTTTTTCGTATGAACCTTAACCAGCAGTCCAGCGGCCCGACTTGGGAAACTCATAAGGCATTGATGCAGACGACCTCGCCCATTGTTGACTGCGGCGTGCACTATGTCGATGTCATGTGCCAGATTACGGATGCCGAACCGGTACAGGTTCGTGGCATGGGATTGTCTCTGTCGGATGAGATTGCGCCAGACATGTATAATTATGGCCAGTTGCAGGTGATGTTCGCGGACGGATCGGTTGGATGGTATGAAGCCGGCTGGGGTCCGATGATTTCCGAGACCGCGTTCTTCGTGAAGGATGTGATGTCGCCGAATGGGTCTGTATCGATCGTCATGGATCCGAATGCGAAGTCTGATGATATCGATACGCACACCAAGACTTCACTGATCCGAATTCATTCTGCCGAAAGAGGACCGGAGGGAAAGTTCCTGAAACCAGACCAGGACCTCGCGATGGCCGGGGAGCCCGGCCACCAGGATCTCTGTAATCTCGAACAGGCCTATGTGTTGAAGGCCATTCGCGAGGATATTGATCTTGGGCGCCACATGAATGATGCCATTCAGTCGCTGCGGATCTGCCTTGCTGCCGACGAAAGCGTGCGAACCGGTGCGCCGGTCCGGCTGCAGGGCAGTTTCGGCAAAAGCCGGTAGTCGCTCTACGTCCGAAATCGCGTGAATACGAAATCTAAGGAAGACACCATTGGGTTCGCTGCAACTAACATCTATCCGCAAGTCTTTCGGCAAGCATGAGGTGCTCAAGGGTATTGATCTTGATGTTGCGGATGGCGAGTTTGTTATCTTCGTCGGCCCATCCGGATGTGGGAAATCGACGTTGCTGCGGGTGATTGCCGGCCTTGAGGACGCGACATCCGGCAGCATGCGTATCGATGGTAGTGAGGTCGTAAGCACGCCCCCTGCAAAACGCGGCATTGCGATGGTATTCCAGACTTACGCGCTTTACCCGCACCTTTCAGTCAAGGATAATATGGGTCTTGGATTGAAGCAGGCCGGCGAGCCGAAAGCAGTAATCGCGGAGCGTGTTTCCAAGGCGTCGTCGATGCTGGGACTTGATCCGTATCTCGCGCGCCGACCGGCGGAACTTTCTGGTGGTCAACGTCAACGGGTCGCAATTGGACGCGCCATTGTGCGTGAACCGAAACTTTTCCTGTTCGATGAACCGCTGTCCAATCTCGATGCGGCTCTTCGAGTGCAGACACGTCTGGAGATTGCAAGCCTGCATCGCCGGCTGAAAGCAACGATGATCTACGTCACGCACGATCAGGTGGAAGCGATGACGCTTGCAGACAAGATCGTCGTACTGAACGCCGGTGCGATTGAACAGGTAGGCTCGCCGATGGAACTCTACAACAGGCCCGCCAATCTATTCGTCGCAGGGTTCATTGGATCTCCGCAGATGAATTTCATCACGGCTGATAGACTTGGCCGCTCGGACGCTGCAACGGTAGGCATCCGGCCCGAGCACATTACATTGTCGCACGATAGTGGCGCGTGGAAGGGCAAGGTCGAACATGTCGAACATCTCGGTGCTGATACGATCATATATATCGATGCCGAAACTGCGGGACCGTTGACGGTGCGCCTGTTTGGTGAGCACGCCTACAAAGCGGATGACATCGTCTTTGCATCACCCGAAATGTCCCGCCTGCATCTGTTCGACCTGGATAGTAAGGCGTTAAGAGCCTGAACTGATCGCCTATTCCGGCAGCGCGGAAATGAACGTATTTTCAAATGAGCGCCCTACTCGGCGGAGTTGTTCATCGTAATTTCGGCGGGTATGCGGGTCGAAAACTGCAATCGGGGCGTTGATTGTAGCGCTTGCTACGCCGCCCACTGTCTGTGCGGTACCAAGTGCGACAGCACTGATACGATGGCCAAGCCCAATCGTTGAATCAGTGATCTTTTGGCCTTCCAGCAGTCTTGTCCCGATGAGCTGCACGACTTCGGGGCTTTCTGCGAACTTGCCGTGGTTCAAGCGATCACCACCCTTGAGCGCAGTCAGGTCTATAACGGAAATACCCGCATTCTCGAATTCGGAGCGATACGGCTCGACGGTCGGGTCAACCTGCCCCAATCGGTCGATATTGCCGGAAATGCGACGTGATAACTGCAATGCCCGGTCGTCGCGCGAGACAAAGAGCGTAAAGTCCGGTCGGTCTGGACCAAGGGCGCTATATTGCTGGGCGAATACATCGACGTCGAGGTCTGGAGAGGCAAGGATAACGTTTTCAATCTTGGATGCTACACGGCCGTCGCGGATCGCCATTTGCCGCAGCGCTTCGACTGTCAGCCATGAGCCCATTGAATGGGCCATGACGGTGATCTCACCGACGTTGGGATTCCTTGCGATGGACCTCAACATATCTTCGAGAGCATCACGGGAATAGTTGGTGCTCTCTTTATCGTAATTGTAGTCGAAGATTGAGGCGCGAGATGGCCAGGTGAACAGGATCGGCGTCACATCCGTACCTGAATCATGCACAATCTGCGCCAAGCGATAGACGGCATCCTCGTAACGGTTATTGAAGCCGTGAATGAAAACAAGTGCTCGTCGACTGGCAGGAAGGTGTTTGTTGAGCCAGTGATTAGCTTGCACCTTATCAGCGACAGGCATTACCCGTACTGTGGCAAACTCCTTGGATGGATCGGCTGGCAGGCGCTTCGGCCACTGCACTTCACCAATCTTGCGATTGGCATCCGGAGGAATGGAAATAGCGATGTCGGTAATTTCAAGCGTGTCACCCCGTTCACCGGAGAATAGTATACCTGGCTTCTCTGAAGGGAGGCGTGTCGTGGCCACCAGCATGTCGACCTGTGTTCCAGGCGTTTGCGCAGCCGCGGCGGTGGGAATGAGCACACCCTGTGGTCGTCCGGCGCAACCGGAAAGACTTGCGGCCAGTACGAGCGAAAGGATAGTTGTCCACACAGGGATAGCGGTTGATGCTGAATATCTTACCATCTCTCCATTCAGATTGAACGAGCCGGAATGTCAATCAGCCTGAAAGCCTTGGCATGTTTATCAGTGTATAGGGCGGCAATTGCGTGCTCCTGCTACACCACCTGCCGCATACGGGCCGGGTCCGACTGGGTCTGACATTCTATCTATGAGCTTTGCAGGTTTGATCTCGCTGTCGCCTTTCCCTGAACAAGGGTTTGGATAAGCTGGAATTCCGAATTCCACGGCGGATGTGCCTCATCTCGCGTTCATGGGGAGGAGCCCAAATGACTGATCTTCAAAGGTAAAATTGGTGGAGCTAAGCGGGGCCTCCACGATTGCCTGATAACCTATTGAAGCTATTGATAAGACGCGATAATCCCGGACAAAAGTTGGTCTGAGTGATTGGTCTGAAATGGCAAAAAATGCCCGACGTTATCTCGTTTTGCGTGGTCTTAAATACTGGTTTAAGCGCGACATCCCCGCCGCAATACGTCACCATTTCGGCGGCAAGAGCGCATATCTTGTGAACCTTGAGACTGGCGACATCCGCGCGGCGATGGAGCGACGAGACGAGATCAAACGGGAAACCGACAAGCTCTACCGAGATGTCAGATCGGGCAAAGCATCAGGGCCGGTGGCAGATACTATTCGGGAAAAGGCAGAGCTTTGGGCGCAAGAAATTGCCGAAGCAAAAGCTGATCCTTGGGGTTGGACTGCCAAAATTTACGGTCGAGACCGCGACGACGTGGAAGACCACGAAGTTGACACTCCTCGGGAGTTTGTCGAGCGTGAAGCCGATGAGATTGAGCGCAGCCATGGCTTCAAGGCGAAAGACCGATTTCTCGATCTTGTTCAAGGTCGGGTTGATGTCGATCATCATGTTGAAACCTACCTGAAAGAGCGGAGACTTGCCCCGGTCACAATTAGAGAGCGCCGCAATCTGATTTTGCGTTTCGCCGCATGGGCTAAATTGAAGGGGCTTCCGTTGCGACGGATCGACCGCCAGAAAGCGGGTGCCGACTACTCGGAAGCCATTGCGCCGTTGGATGTCCGGACCGGCGGCAAGCACCTCGGAAGCGTCAAGCTTTATTGGGATTGGCTCATCGCTCGCGGTCATGTGAAGGGAGAGAACCCTTGGACCGGCCAGAACCTGACTGACCATGGACGGCGAGTGGAGCGCGACGGCAAGAAAAAGGAGCGGGCATTCACAGAGGCGGAAATGAAAACCCTGCTCTACTCCGCATACCCGCCGCGCATGTCTATGTCATTCAAATCTCAACTTGAGGACATGATGAAGATTGCCGCGCTGTCGGGAATGCGAGAAAGTGAGATGGCGACCCTTTGGGTGGAGGAGTGCCCAACCGACGACGAGTGGGGAGGTTGCTTCAACTTGCAGCAGGGCAAAACTGGTGCTGCCGCGAGACGTATCCCAATGCACCCGGAGCTTGTCGAGATTGTTGAGCGGCGAAGCAAAGGGAAAGGGCCGCAAGACTGGCTGTTCGATGAACTTGAAGATGAGCGTGATCCCGGCGATGTCTTTGGCAAACGCTTCCGGGCCTACCGCTTGAAACTCGAGGTCGATGATAAGCGTCCCGGCCAACGACGCAGCCTTGTGAATTTTCATTCGTTCCGCCGTTGGTTCATCACACAATGCGAGCAAGCAGGTATCCCCGTAAGTACGATCTCGTTCGTTGCGGGGCATGAAGACGGAAGAAGGGAAATGGCCCTCAGCGTTTACTCAGATGGACCGGCGTGGCGACAAATGAGGGAATGCGTGGAAGCCGTGAACCTGCCACTACAGGGCAACGACGAAAAAATTGCAGAAATTTGCGAGGCACCGACCTCGACGGATGCGGAAGGTAGTATTCCCCCCGGTGGGGTCCCGCCTATTGCAGCGTAGCCGCTGCTTCCTCCGGCGTTCGGATGATCATTGCGGAGAAATCCGGGTGGCCATTCAATATTTTGAGGCGCTGATCGCTCGTCACGAAAACGTCGCGGCTCGCATGGTCGTGCGCCCACAGAGCTTGGGCGTCGAGCATCTGATTGCGCCACCGTAGCCCGGCTGGTGAAGTCAGGTCGTTCACGTCGGCACCCCTCGCAGCCGCATACTCGGCCCATTCAACGGGCGAGGTGGGAAAGAGTAGGCTGTAGATCGCGGCTTCACGCGCCGATCCTTCCTCTGATCCCCAGACGGAGTGATTGAAGAATGATACGTCCCATCGGCCAATAGACGGCAGGAGGGGCAAGCCGCCAAAGCCGAGCGTGATCCGGCGTTCTTCGAAGATGTCCATGCTGGCCAGGAACGCACCGCTTTGCTGTCGCTCCGACGCACTGGATGCGACCAATGCTAGATCGGCTTCTCCTCTTGCACTGGCGGCGAGCAGCGCCCGGATATGCACGGCTGCTGGCCGGTCTTCCGCCATGTCGATCAAGCAGTTCGTGTCGAGCGTGAAGGACATCATTTGAGCAGCTGATCCACACCCTGCAACGCCACCGATAGTGCAGCCATTGATGCCGCCCAACTCGCCCATTTTCCTTGGCGTTTGAGGTCGTTCATGAACTCGTCAATGTTGTCGCGAATGTCCACTATGGCCCGACGATCAACCTGAGAAAGCTCGTCAATCAAGATGGCTGCGTCGCCATGAGCGCCTCGAAGGGAGGGCGTAGCCCGACCGGAGAGGCGCTCATGGCGACGGCGCGAACCCGCAAAGGGGTCCGCGCCGTCTGGTGATCGCGATGTGTTTGGGCTCTTTTCTTCTTTCCGTCCAAAGAGAGAAGATTCGATGCCCGGCAGACACATCACAGATCAACAGATGAGGCTTTACATGCAAAATCGTCAAAAACACAATGTCCCCGTAGCCGCAGCCAAAGCAGGTTTCAGCGCATCAACGGGCTATCGGCTTGAAGCCGATCCTCGTCTACCGAGCGAGAAGAAGACCAAACGCGAACGAAGACGCCCCGATCCTTTGGAAGGGATCTTCGTCGAAGAAGTGGTCCCAATGCTGCAAAGCGCTCCAGGTCTACGAGCTGTCGGGATTTTCCGGGAACTTCGCAGACGCCATCCTGAACTTGATCCAAGCGTTCGCCGTACACTCGAACGCCGCATAAGAGAGTGGCGCGCATTCCATGGCGAGGATCACGATGTCATATTCCGGCAGGTTCACGAACCGGATGCTCGACGCCATCAACGGCATGATGCTCGACATGCTGGCTGCTATCGCCCGTAAGGATTACGAGGACCGTCGCAGAAGACAGCGGCAGGGCATCGATAAAGCCAAGTCCGATGGAGTTTATCGCGGACGTCCAGAGGACGCTAAGCGGAACGAGGCAATCATTTCCATGCTCAAGTCCGGTCAAAGCTGGAACAACATCGTGAGCGCCACAGGATGCTCGCGCTCGACGCTATCTCGACTGGCGAAGCGCATCGTTTCCGCACAGGAGGCATAACAATGGAGGTTGCGGTTCAAGTTTTGCACTGGTTGGTCATAGGCGGTATGACCATTGCGGGCATCATCGGCGTATGGGAGACGTTCTTCCGACGCTGATTGCCAGAGCCGAAATGAGAAGAATACTTGTGAGTTCTGATAGTTAAGGTAAGATAAGGTCCGTATTGCAGAAGAATTTATGAAGTAGGAATTTTGAAGGCCAGCGCGACATGGCGATATCTTTGGAGGGATACTGGAAAAATCCTCAGACTTCACTATGATTATACAGCGATGGGTTGAGATTTATACGTTCGGTTGATTACCCCTTCGTTAAGGAAATGACGTCGAAAAAATCGGCCATTTCTACTTACTGATACTTCTGACCATTTCGGTCCTCTGTCACCCAGCGCCGTCCGTGCGTCCCTATCTGTTTCCCCCAAAGCGCCGTTCGGTGCAGTGACTGGTCACCTCAAGTGCAGCATGAGACCTCTTTCGGTTCCCCACAGCAAGCACCAGCCGCGTCGGTTGCCTGTTGCTCCAGCCACCTATCATGCGGTTTGCAACTTGCGGGACGAGGTTCGAGGACTACTTCCAGCGCATCCCCCCATAGGATTGGGTCGGCAGCGCAATAGAGCCGCATCGGCTGCACTCCGTCGCTAACCTCGAACGTCAACCGCGCGGAGCCATCAAGGCTGACATGCTCAGACACCTTGCGGATGATCGCAGTAAACTTACCGGCTGGCATATGGGTGCGGTCGTCCTCGTCAATGTCCCAGAGTTGAACGAATATCTCCGTCCACGCCTCGGGGTTGGCCCCGCAGTCGAGGGCTGCAAATTGACCGGCCTTAACTTCCGTGACGTGGTAGCCGCCTCTGATCCTCTGGCCATCATAGGTGAAGACGAGGGGGCGTTCCTCTGCGTCAACGAGAGCGGAAAGGAGTTCACCAAGGCTGATGTCGATATTGGATCGCGAAAGGGGCTTGTCGTGAGTGTTCATCTGCGTTACTCCCATTTCAATAGTTCAAGGATCATTGAAATATGGATCAACGTCAAGCTCTGACATCGTTCGCCGCGCTCTCGCAGGAAACCCGGCTCCAGATCGTTCGAATGCTCGTAGTGGCAGGACCGGATGGGATGGCGGCTGGAATGGTTGCGGAGAAGACAGGCCTGTCGCCGTCGAATGTCTCATTCCACCTCAAGGAACTGGAGCGTTCCGGCTTGATCACTCAGAAGCGCGTCTCGCGCTCTATCATCTCATTCGCCAACTATGAGGCGCTTGGCGGTCTAGTGCGGTTTCTCATGGAGGACTGCTGCGCGGGCCATCCCGAAATTTGCGCTCCTGCTGCCGACATCGCGGCTTGCTGCGCTCCTGTCCAGAATGTGGAGTGAGGAGCCGGGATGTCTCTGTTTGAACGCTACCTGACCGTTTGGGTTGGCCTTTGCATCATCGCAGGTGTCGGGCTTGGTCACTTTATGCCAGCCACTTTCCACACTATTGGGGCGCTGGAGGTCGCTAACGTCAACTTGCCAATGGCGATCCTGATCTGGCTAATGATCATTCCAATGCTGATGAAGATCGACTTCTCGGCACTCGGAAAGGTCGGTCGGTACTGGCGCGGTATCGGCGTGACGGTCTTTGTGAATTGGGCGATCAAGCCGTTCTCAATGGCGCTACTTGGCTGGCTGTTTATCGGATGGCTGTTCCGGCCCTACCTTCCTACGGACCAGATCGATTTCTACGTTGCTGGCCTGATTATCCTTGCCGCCGCCCCTTGCACCGCAATGGTGTTTGTCTGGTCCAATCTGACCAAAGGCGAGCCGCACTTCACGCTCTCGCAAGTCGCCCTGAACGACGCGATCATGGTCGTGGCATTCGCGCCGGTCGTTGGCCTCCTGCTTGGGCTGTCCGCAATCACCGTACCATGGGACACCCTGACCCTTTCGGTGATCCTTTATATCGTACTGCCGGTGATCGTGTCCCAAGTCCTTCGCCGTCTCACCGATGCAAATCGGCTGGCCGACGCGCTGCAACCTGTTTCGTTGATCGCGCTACTGGCCACGCTGGTCATGCTGTTCGGCTTTCAAGGCGAGCAGATCATTGCGCAGCCGACTATCATTGCGCTGCTGGCTGTCCCGATCCTGATCCAAGTCTACTTCAATGCAGGGCTGGCTTACCTGCTCAACCGTTGGAGCGGGGAGGAGCATTGCGTTGCCGGTCCATCGGCTTTGATTGGTGCCTCTAATTTCTTCGAACTGGCCGTTGCCGCCGCAATCAGCTTGTTCGGCTTCAAGTCAGGTGCTGCACTCGCGACAGTCGTCGGCGTCCTCGTGGAAGTGCCTGTCATGCTGTCCGTTGTCTGGATCGTCAATCGCAGCAAGGGTTGGTACGAGCGCGGTCCTCGGGTGCGCACTGGCCCTCATTCCATCAATTCCAAGGAGGCATGACCATGGACGCCACCATCTATCATAACCCCGAATGCGGAACTTCTCGTAATGCCTTGGCTTTGATCCGCCACGCCGGAATTGAGCCGACCGTGATCGAATATCTCAGGGAGCCACCATCAAGGGACCAGCTCGCCAGAATGATTGCTGATGCCGGGTTGTCAGTGCGGGAAGCCATACGGGAGAAGGGAACGCCGTTCGAACAGCTCGGCCTAGACGATCTGAGTGTGAGCGATAGCCAACTCCTCGACGCCATGCTTGAGCATCCGATCCTGATAAACCGACCTTTCGTCGTGACACCGAAGGGGACGCGCCTTTGCAGACCGTCCGAAGTCGTCCTCGACATTCTGCCAGATACGCATCAGGGGTCTTTCACCAAGGAAGACGGGGAACAGGTATTGAACGAGCAGGGGAAGCGCATTGTCTGAACTGCCCGCAGCTTCGCTCGACCATCTACAGCAGCCCGATCTTGAGGCGCTTCGCCCGCCATATGCGAGCCATAAGCCACGCATCCTGATCCTTTATGGTTCGCTACGCGAGGTCTCATATAGTCGGCTACTCGCCCACGAGGCGCGGCGGTTGCTGGAGCATTTCGGTTGCGAGGTCCGCATATATGATCCAAAGGGCCTTCCTCTGCCGGATGAGGAACCAGCAAGCCACCCCAAGGTGCAGGAGCTTCGCGAGCTGTCGGAATGGTCAGAGGGGCAAGTGTGGGTCAGTCCAGAGCGCCACGGCGCGATGACCGGCATCATGAAGTCACAGATCGATTGGATACCCCTTGCCATCGGCTCGGTTCGTCCGACACAGGGCAAGACCCTAGCGGTGATGGAAGTGTCGGGCGGCTCTCAGTCGTTCAACGCGGTCAATCAGATGCGTGTCCTCGGGCGCTGGATGCGGATGATCACCATCCCAAACCAATCGTCGGTATCAAAGGCGTATCAGGAGTTTGACGCTGACGGCAGAATGAAGCCGTCGCCATTTTATGACCGCGTGGTGGATGTTTGCGAGGAGCTTGTGAAGTTCACGCTGCTGACGAGGGACGCTTCTGCCTATCTGGTTGATCGCTACAGCGAGCGGAAAGAGGATGCGGAGAAGTTAGAGCAACGCGTGGCGCTCAAGTCCATATGACCCCGGAACGGCTTCCCCTTGGTGCCGTCCTCGGCCTCGGCATCACCCAGATCATCGGCTACGGTAGCCTCTATTACAGTTTCAGCATCCTTGCACCTGACATGGCGAGGGACTTTAATTGGTCCGTGGAGTGGGTCTTCGCCGTTCTCTCGGCCGCACTGCTTGTCGGCGGGCTTGTTGCCCCTTGGCTCGGTCGCTGGATAGATCGCTTCGGCGCTGGCAGGGTTATGACGTTCGGCTCTCTGGCTGCTGCTATGGCGCTGATAGGGTGCGCCCTGGCACCCGATCGAACCACCTTCACGGCGACGCTCATTGCGGTCGAGGTGTCCGCCAATCTGGTGCAATACGGGGCGGCGTTTGCGCTACTGGTCCAGATCGGTCCTGCCACCGCGCAACGAAGCATCACGTATTTGACGCTGATCGCCGGTTTCGCATCGACAATCTTCTGGCCGATCACAAGCGCTCTTCACGCGCACCTGTCGTGGCAAAGCGTCTATCTCGTATTCGCTGGCCTCAATCTTCTGGTTTGTCTTCCTATCCATGCTTGGCTGACCCATACCGCCACGCAACGAAGGAAGGGCGGCGGCGCTCACAAGACCACCCATGCGGTAGCGGGATCACTTTCCCCCAATGCCCGGAAGACAGGCTTCATTCTGATGGTGACAGCCTTTGCGCTCCAGTCGCTCGTAGGCTCAGCGGTGCTTGTCCATATGGTGCCGCTGCTGTCCGGCCTTGGGCTTGGCGCTTCCGCTGCGCTGGTTGGGACGCTGTTCGGTCCCGCACAGGTTGCCAGCCGGTTGATCAACATGGTGCTAGGGAAAGACCTCCCGCCGCTCACGTTGGCCACCATAGCCGCAGCGCTCATGGCCGTCTCGGGGCTGGTTCTTGCTGGTACTTCCCCCGCCACCATGGGTGCGATGGTCTTTGCGGTCCTGTTCGGCTTCGGGAACGGGCTGTTCAGCATCGTCTCGGGAACGCTCCCGCTTTCGTTGTTCGGCAGTGAAGGCTATGGGCGACTGCAAGGAAAGGTCATGTCGGCTCGGCTTATCGTTTCCGCCAGTGCGCCTTTCGTCTTCGCCCTCGCCATGTCGAACCTCGGAACGCTGGCGTCGATTGTTATCATTTCCGGCATCGGTGCGGCAGCGGTTGCGGCCTTTGTTCTGATCGGACAGGTGCAACGGCGACGATAACCACGTCCACTAGAAAAGCGAAACCTCCCCTATCAGGACCATCCGCAGCCGGACCCTTTTAGGATGCTTGAGGACAAGTGGTCCTTTTACCACGCGCACTAGAATATCAGGCTCGATCAATTCCCTCATTCATGCCCACGTTCGGGCTTGATGGTATCGGGCCGTCCAATCGTACCAAACCACATAATTTCTCTGATGAGCGAGCTTCAATCCATTAGGCCGTTCACTAGGACCAATCCCCGTTTCACATATCCCATGTCGATCGGGCGCTTAATGGCGACATAGCAACCGCCTTCACCATCCACATCATCAATCAACCTCAGCGGCCTTCCGAGAACCCCTCGGAGGGCCTTTTTCATTTTATGCGAAAGGAAAAGCTCATGAGAGCAACAGCAACAAGAACCATTTCCGAGAGAAGCCGACTGGCTCAGGAAAGACAGCCTATCCCGTTTGTCGACGAGTTCGGTCAGCGATGCCTTCGGGTGCCGTTGGACAGCAAGAGAAAGAAATACGCGGTCATTGACGAAGCATCTTATCAAAGAGCTACAGCGGGCAGAGCCACAGGCGTCTGGCTGTTGAACGACAACGGACACGGTAACTCCTATGTCCGATGCTGGAGCCTCGCGAGCGGTAGCGGCAAGCCAACTCTAGTTCAGGTCGCAAGGTTGATCACCGACGCGGGGAGAGGGAAGATCGTCCGCTATGCAAATGGGGATAGGCTCGATCTTAGAGCCAGCAATCTCAGAAGTCGGCGCGGGTCGGCCAAGAGGTGCGACGGCCAGATTGCGACAATCTCCGAAATGGAGGTCGCAGTATGAGCGGGGGCGCGGGAAACCCCGCCACGCTCCGCAAGAGAGCCACAGTTGCCATTGAGCGGATCAACCAGACGGATCACTTCAAGTTCCGTTGGGGGAAGCTCGACAAGTACCATAAGGCTGACCTTGCGGGTCATATACGGAAGACCGGGAAGGGACTTGATCCTGTTCTCCTATGGCAAGACAGCGAGGCCAGCCAAGACACGAGTGCCGCTCTGGTCCTCATTGATGGCGAGCATCGTTTGGCGGCGTACAAGGCCGCAGGGTGGAAGCGGGGTATTCCGGCGGTCATTCTTCATTGTGACCGTCGAACGGCGTTGCTGGCTGCTGTAGGGGCGAATGCAAAGCAGGTCCTTCCACTCAGTCGAACAGAGAGAACGGACGCGGCTTGGAGGCTGGTAAGGGAACCTGTCGAGCCATCTTATACCCGCAAGGAGATTGTCGGCATGGCCAGCGTGTCGGCCCGTACAGTCAATTATATGCGCAGCCGATGGACCGAAATGGTCAAGGCGGGGCAGGAGCCTACAGGGGAATGGTGGTGTGACCGCTCTGGTCCATCGGAGGAGCGGGAGGGGTCGGAAATGACCGACGCTCGACGGGAACGGGAGATTGCAATCCTCGTGTCTGAAATCCGCGACGTCATCGACAGACGCAAGAGGCCAGAGAAGGCGATCTTACGGGATGGCTGGGCGGTCGATACCGCAATCCTTGAGGCTATTGGCGACAAGCGCTTCAAGGAACTGGCTGACTACTTTTTCGGAGAGAATGAGGAACGGGACGAATGGTTCGGGGACACCCTGACCGATGATGCCGATTGCTCGGACGACGAGATGGAGGACGTCAACTTCTGACACCAAGGGTGCAATGAGTAGGGAGGTGCAATTGCACCCCCTGCTGCTTCCGCCTCGGGTATCCACCGTCCCGACCGATAGTCGGCCACAGCCTGAAACCCCATAATATCAGCAATAGCTGAAAATTGGTCTGAAAGGTTGGTCTGAATTGGTCTGAGAAGGTTCGGGAAATTCCCTGTAAGGGTTTGATAAACTTATCAAATCTCGATGTCTGGAGAATTTGGTGGAGCTAAGCGGGATCGAACCGCTGACCTCTTGCATGCCATGCAAGCGCTCTCCCAGCTGAGCTATAGCCCCATCAGGGTGGTCCGGAACTATCCGGTCCTGGGAAACCCATGCATTCTGCTTGGGTTGGCGGCTTCTTACTTCCGGTTTCTGGAGAGCGCAAGCCGAATCTTACCGACCCGGCGAATTTTGCAAACTCGCCGGGCGTTTTATAACGAAATCAGGCTTCGTCGTCGTCGCCGGTTACGCCGATGATGCCTGAGACATCCTCATCTTCATCGTCCTCGTCGGCCTCAAGAAAGGTGTCGTCCGCGTCGTCATCGCCAAGATCGACGTCGTCGTCACCGATATCTGGGATGTCGTCGCCGTTGGCCGCTTCATCGCCCTCTTCGAGAGAGACAATCTCGACGTCCTGATTTTCGCCATCGACTTCCTGAACGTCTTCCTCTTCGGCCTGTTCCATCTTGAGCTGCGCGGTGTTCTCCTCAAAGAAGGAGAGCGGCCACGACTTGCCGGTATAAGGAGAAACCACCGGGTCGCGGTTCAGGTCATAGAACTTCTTGCCGGTATCGGGGTCGGTACGCTTGGTTCCGAATTCCGCTTTTGCCACTGTGAAAGCCTCGTGAGTATGGCCGACGAAGTCGGCTTGCCGCCGGAGCGGTCGTCAACGGATGAAAAAACTAGCCGGTCCCATTAAGGCCTGCTGTGTGTCCTGTCAAAGGTAAACTTGAATCTAGCTCTGTCAAACGTGAAGTTATTCTGTGTGAGGGAAGCCGCTCTGTCGCTTACTCTGTAAACGTGGCAGCCGTTTTACCACTCACCAAATAGGCGGATGACCCGCTTTGCGCTTTATGCTAACGACGCCCCACGTTCAAATAAGGAATAGAAGGGCAGGCCATGTCGCATGGTGTTGTGTTGAAACCGGCTCGTTCATTGTGGTCGGAAAACTTGAAGGGCACCGTCCGTATCCCCGGTGATAAGTCCATTTCGCATCGATCCTTCATGTTTGGCGGCCTTGCGTCAGGTGAAACGCGTATTACCGGTTTGCTGGAAGGCGAAGATGTCATCAATACCGGAAAAGCGATGCGTGCTATGGGTGCAAGGGTAGAGAAGGTCGGAAGTGAGTGGATCATCCAGGGTACCGGAAATGGCGCGCTTCTGGCCCCGCAAGCACCGCTCGACTTCGGCAACGCCGGCACTGGCTGTCGGCTCACCATGGGTCTTGTTGGAGTCTATGATTTTGACAGCGTGTTCATTGGCGACGGATCACTCTCAAAGCGCCCGATGGGTCGTGTTCTTGAACCGTTGCGCCGGATGGGCGTTCAAGTGCAATCAGCGGAAGGTGATCGTCTTCCGGTAACACTTCGTGGCCCCACTGCATCCAATCCGATTACATACCGCGTACCGATGGCGTCCGCACAGGTGAAGTCGGCGGTTCTGCTCGCCGGGCTTAACACACCGGGAATTACGACCGTAATCGAATCGGTCATGACGCGTGACCACACTGAAAAGATGCTGCAGGGTTTTGGGGCAAATCTCTCCGTCGAGATGGAAACTAACGGCGCGCGAACCATTCGCCTCGAAGGCCGAGGCAAGCTGACCGGCCAGACGATCGACGTTCCTGGGGATCCCTCGTCAACTGCCTTCCCGCTCGTTGCAGCGCTTTTGGTACCCGGATCCGACATTGTCATCGAGAATGTCTTGATGAATCCCACACGCACCGGTCTGATTCTTACTCTCCAAGAGATGGGGGCGGATATCCAGATTCTCGATCCTCGCATTGCTGGTGGCGAAGACGTCGCGGATTTGCGGGTGCGTCACTCCGAATTGAAGGGCGTGACGGTCCCGGAAGACAGGGCGCCGTCAATGATCGACGAGTACCCAGTGCTTGCGGTTGCTGCCGCTTTTGCCGAAGGTACGACGACAATGCTTGGTCTCGAGGAACTGCGCGTGAAGGAGTCGGACCGGCTTTCCGCAGTTGCTGATGGGCTGAAGCTCAATGGTGTCGATTGCGATGAAGGCGAGGATACACTTGTCGTCCGCGGCCATCCGGGCGGCAAGGATTACGGCAATATGGCTGGAAAAGCCGTGGTGACCCATCTGGATCACCGGATCGCGATGAGTTTTCTCGTAATGGGGCTGGTATCACAACATCCGGTAACCGTGGATGATGTGGGAATCATAGCCACAAGTTTTCCGGAATTCATGGATCTGATGACCGGTATCGGAGCAAGAATTGAACCGGTCGAGAGCAGAGCTGCCTGATGGGCTTCGTTGTTGCGATTGATGGACCTGCTGCTGCCGGCAAGGGAACGCTCGCGCGTATGATTGCGGATGCTTTCGGATTCTGGCACCTTGATACCGGTCTCAGCTATCGCGCAACCGCAAAGTCGCTCCTCGATGGCGGACTGCCTCTCGATAATGAGCAAGTGGCTGAAGCCATGGCACGTAAGGTTGATCTGGAGGGGCTGGACCGCTCGGTGCTTGCTCGGCACGAAATCGGTGAAGCTGCATCCCGGATTGCCGTTATGCCGTCGGTTCGTAGAGCGCTTGTGGAAGCGCAACGTATATTCTCGCGACGTGAGCCGGGTGCTGTCCTTGATGGGCGCGACATAGGGACCGTGGTATGTCCGGGTGCAGCCGTGAAGCTCTATGTGATCGCGTCGCCCGAGGTCAGGGCAAGACGCCGTTACGAAGAGATTATTGCCGGTGGTGGCAATGCAGACTTCGATGCAATCTTTGACGACGTGAGGAGGCGCGACGAGCGGGATATGGCCCGGGCTGACAGCCCTTTGGTTCCTGCCAAGGATGCGTACTTGCTTGACACCTCGGAAATGAGTATAGAAGCCGCGTTTCAGGCTGCAAAGAACCGTATCGATGCTGCCTTAATCAGAGAATGACGACAGCCGGTAATCGGTTTGTCCAATAACCCGGATGTCTCGGTCATCGCGCCGGATTGCCTCCAGAGATGAGGCGGGCCTCGACTTCGGGCGTGTTCAACACGAACCACCGGCGCATGTGTGTCCAATATGGACGCCTCAGGAGATTTTATGTCAGTATCCAACCCCACGCGGGAGGACTTCGCAGCCCTCCTCGAAGAGTCGTTTTCCAAGACTGATCTGGCCGAAGGCTATGTTGCCAAGGGTCTCGTCACCGCGATCGAAAAGGACGTTGCCGTCATCGACGTCGGACTCAAGGTCGAAGGTCGCGTTCCGCTCAAGGAATTTGGCGTTAAGGGCAAAGACGGATCGCTCAACGTTGGCGATGAAGTGGAAGTTTATGTCGAGCGCATCGAAAATGCACTTGGTGAAGCCGTTCTCTCGCGTGAAAAGGCTCGTCGCGAAGAGAGCTGGATCAAGCTTGAAGCTAAGTTTGAAGCTGGTGAGCGTGTTGAAGGCATCATCTTCAACCAGGTCAAGGGCGGTTTCACCGTCGACTTGGACGGAGCAGTTGCGTTCCTGCCGCGTTCGCAGGTTGACATCCGCCCGATCCGCGACGTCACTCCGCTGATGCACAACCCACAACCGTTCGAAATCCTAAAGATGGACAAGCGTCGCGGCAATATTGTCGTTTCGCGTCGTACAGTGCTTGAGGAATCGCGTGCCGAACAGCGTTCTGAGATTGTTCAGAACCTCGAAGAAGGTCAGGTTGTTGACGGCGTTGTCAAAAACATCACCGATTACGGTGCATTTGTTGATCTCGGCGGCATCGATGGCTTGCTTCATGTCACGGACATGGCGTGGCGTCGCGTCAACCATCCGTCGGAGATCTTGTCCATTGGCCAGCAGGTCAAGGTTCAGATCATTCGGATCAATCAGGAAACTCACCGTATCTCGCTTGGTATGAAGCAGCTTGAATCGGATCCGTGGGACGGCATTGCAGCCAAGTATCCGATTGGCAAGAAGATTTCCGGAACGGTCACGAATATCACCGACTATGGTGCGTTCGTGGAACTGGAGCCGGGCATCGAAGGCTTGATCCATATTTCGGAAATGTCCTGGACCAAGAAGAACGTACATCCCGGCAAGATCCTGTCCACGAGCCAGGAAGTTGACGTTGTCGTTCTTGAAGTTGATCCGTCCAAGCGTCGTATCTCGCTCGGTCTCAAGCAGACCCTCGAGAACCCGTGGCAGGCCTTTGCGTTCTCGCATCCGGCCGGCACAGAAGTCGAAGGCGAAGTCAAGAACAAGACCGAATTCGGTCTATTCATTGGTCTCGAAGGCGACGTCGATGGCATGGTCCACCTCTCTGATCTCGACTGGAACCGTCCAGGCGAACAGGTTATCGAGGAATATAACAAGGGTGACGTCGTAAAGGCCGTTGTTCTTGATGTAGACGTTGAGAAGGAGCGCATTTCGCTCGGGATCAAGCAGCTCGGCAAGGATAGTGTCGGCGAAGCTGCTGCGTCCGGCGAACTGCGCAAGAACGCCGTCGTCTCGTGCGAAGTCATCGCGGTTAACGACGGTGGCATTGAAGTGAAACTCGTCAACCACGATGACATCACTTCGTTCATCCGTCGTGCCGACTTGTCACGCGATCGCGACGAACAGCGTCCGGAGCGGTTCTCGGTTGGTCAGGTCTTTGATGCCCGCGTTACCAACTTCTCCAAGAAGGACCGTAAGGTAATGCTGTCAATCAAGGCTCTCGAGATCGCAGAAGAGAAGGAAGCCGTTGCTCAGTTCGGCTCGTCCGATTCTGGTGCATCACTCGGTGACATTCTTGGTGCAGCCCTGAAGAACCGCGACAGCGGCGAATAATCGTTACGTCGTCGACTGACAGAGGAAAAGCCGCCGGGTGTGAGCCCGGCGGCTTTTCCTATAGAGCCTATCAGTTAAGATCAGCCATGCGCCAGTACAGGTCTTGGGCACGATCGCTCGTGTCGTTGGATTCTGCTCGTTCCAACGCCTCCGAGGTGTTGCTGTTGGTATCATCATCATCATCATCTTCAGCTTCCCGCTGGCCGTCGCTGTCAGCCTCCTGATCTGGAGATCGACCTTTTCCGTCCTCGTCGATCTGAGAGGGTTGCTCGACATCTCGTTCTTCTTCTTCTGCGGGCGGTGGCGGCGGTGGGTAGGCGACAAAGGCCTGCATAATTCCCTCGCGTGCTGCCGTTTGGACGATGGGGGCCAGAAATGCTTGCTCCAGGAGGGCATTGATACCAGTTGTTTTGGCGGCTGCTTCCGCCGACGATATGGGAGCAGTTACGTTAAGCCCCGCTTCAAGCGGGCCTTTCGCCGGGCTCTCGAAGGAAATCTCTTTGCGGTCCGGGTGCGGCGGCTGTGAATCGTATGAAGCGGACGGTGCTTTCATCAAGGTTGTTTCCTCCACGCCCAAAAGAGCGTTGGATGCGGTAAGAACCGCTGGCAAGATCGGGGTCATCCGAGAAGAATTGAAGTCGCGACGGACCATGAGGTGTTCAGCGAGGTATCGAACAGCTTGCCCGGAAATGCCTCGTGCGTCGCCGCGCGCAGGCGATCCTGTCGGAATGTCCCGTGGGGCATCGTGGAGTGGCGACCTGGCGCGGGGTCCCGCTTCAGTCCGTGTAGAGACCCTGTCGTAGCCGTCATGATTGCGTTCCGCACTTGATGAATGCTGGGATTGATTTGCGATCTCGCCAAGGCCAGGCGAACCTTTCATTTTCTGTGCTTGATAGGAAGGTATTGCCTCCAACGTTGCGTTTTCTCGAATTGTTGCCGACGCAACCGTTACCTTTATGACTACGGGCTGTGACAGTTGCGCATTGGCAGAAAGAACTTGCTTGGGGTTGCTCGTTTGTATTGCTGTTCCTGGCGGCCCGGAAGAGTTCTGGCGTATAGGAGATCTCGAAGCTGTCTGGTCCCGCACAATGTCGGTTGCAGCGTTTTGCCTGTAGGAACTGACAACTGAACGAGCCAGGGGATCGCGATCAGAAAATGGCCCTGACTGCCGCAACTTGGTGAGGTGTTTCGCTTCGGCACCATGTGGCTGATCAAGAATCTCCGCGAGGATGTGAAGTGTCATGCCACGGACTATCTGGTTTAGTCGTTGCTCCAGAACAGATCGTTGCGTGGCATCCAGTGCTCTTAATGCGACCCCCAATCGACGGGTGTAGTCGATCAGGGTCTCTCCTTCACGATGGTTGATCTTGAGGAGGGCACCGATGGTTTCCGCAAAAAGTGAAAGCCCCTTGGCCATATGCATTTGTCGGGAAATGGAAACCGAGCCTATCCGATTTGTGCCCGGCGGATTGGCTGGCAGCTCCATTCGGACAATATTTCGGGGCGTTACGGGAACGGTGCGTGGCTCGGAAGCATGTCGCGTGGAATATTCGTTCGGGGCGCTCAAGACAGCGCCAAGAGGTGGCAGCATGACCTGCTCCATGCTCAACGGTGACACGACAGTTCGGCTAGAGAGGTGAGATGATGTACTCGCTAAGGTCTTACGCTACGGTCCTCGACGCCTCATGGCGCAACCAATGCCAATCGATTGACAAGAATTGAATCAACTTGGTTAATAATCCGCTAACATGGAGATACCCTTCCCTGAAGGGCTCTCTTCAAGAACAAGGAACGTCTTCTGCCTCAAGGACCGGCCCTCGCGCGAAGTCTCCACTAACGGTCACCTTGACAGTGTCGATGTTGAACAATTGACTAAAAGAGCGCTACCGAAATGCTTCGTCAGTTGCTGGCTCTCGAAGATCTGCTGCAGGCACGTCCAAGGGGGGTCTGAAAAGGAGGCTATCGTCCCAACCCGAATGACCGGGGTCATGCCGATAGCCATCCGTCAGGCAGCTGCTCTTCTATTCACGAGCTTGTAGAGACCGATCTCGTCTGCTGTGACCATGAGTGGCGGCTGTGGAACCTCCAACTTCTCGAATTCGGCATGCTCCATTGCCTCCGCGTCAATTTTGCCAGGTGCATCGTCGTCCACTGAAATGGATGATGAAGCGCTTTTGGCGATTTTTAAGACGGACATATCCGAACTGTCACGTATCGGAGGCTCCGGATCGCGGCTCAGCTCCATTGCCGCACCAAGATATAGGACAATTGAGGCATTCGAAGGGTCGGGCTCTCCGTGAACGGCTTCAGGGGAGGCAATGAGGGGCGGCATGCTGTTATTGTCTTTGACAGCATCTTGTATTTCCTGGATATCCTCCAGTTTCTCGGAAGCTTCCAAGATACCGATGTCCTTTTGGCGCTCGGCGCGAGCCTGTGCATCTTCTACTCGCGTCGGATCATATCCTCGCGGCCCGATTTTGAGTTCCTCGAGTGTCTTGGGATTGGCAACGTCTTCGAGACGTTGAAGAACCCGCTTCACATCAAAATCCACCTTTCCGCCATTGGCCTGCTTCAAGAGGCTTTCCAACAGTCGCGCATTGTCGTCGCTATAAGGATTCTTGATTGCGGCAATGACGACATCAAGCGAAATACCCGCCTTTGTGAGGCCGAGGTCCTTCGAAAGGTCTGAAATCACTTCGGAGCCAAGCTGTTTGATAGCCTTCTCGATTGCTCTGCCAAGGGAGAAGTTGCTGCGCTCCGTATCGAGATCGATGCCTAATCTGGCCGTCAACCGTTCTATCAGCTGGATCTTCAGGCCGTTTGGATCCACACTGTCGATGCCGAAAAGCGCGCCTGCAATTCTCTCTTGGGCGCGTCTTGAAACATTTCCGGCGCTCCATTGCGCTTCGGTAACCGGGTTCCTCTTTTGCCCGGTTGCTGCTTCCTCGTCCTGTCTTCGTCGCTCGTCTATACCGTCAAGCATCGATTGCATGGCACTTATCGCAGCCGTGCTAGCGGTTGCTTGTGTTGGAAGAATCATGAAGTCCATCCCGATGCCTTTGGTTCAAGGCTAAGAGGGATTGGTTAATCCGAAATAAACACCTCTTGTTCGGGTATTCGGCCGGTGGATCGCGAGAATGCGTTCAACTATGTGCAAATATATCAGTTTCCTCCCAACCCGCGAGATCAAGCTTGGCCCGGGTCGGCAAGAATTCGAAGCACGCCATTGCCATCTCCATGCGCCTGTCCCGATTCAACCGGCTGGTTAACCTGTCTGCTAGAGCATGCAGGTAAAGAACATCGGAAGCAGCATACTCGAGTTGTGCCTGAGACAGTGTATCTGCTGCCCAGTCCGTCTGCTGCTGAGCTTTCGACACGTCGATATCGAGAAGTTCCTTGAGATTATCCTTGAGACCGTGGCGATCTGTGTAGGTGCGGGTGAGGCGAGAGGCGATCTTGGTACAGAAGACCGGCGTGGTGGTAACGCCGAAGGTCTGAAACAGAACCGCAATATCGAATCGACCGAAATGAAAGATCTTTTGACGGGACTGATCTGCAAGCAGGGAAACGAGATTGGGGGCTTCTGTCTGACCGGCTTTGATGCGGATGACATCAGCGGTGCCATCACCAGGCGAAAGTTGCACGACGCACAGACGGTCCCGGCGTGGGACAAGGCCCAGTGTTTCAGTATCGATGGCGATGGCCCCAGTGTAGCGGCCGGTGTCGGCGGTTGAAATGTCGCTCTCGTGGTATCGAATTGTTGCCATCGGTATTCTCCAATTTGCCGATCACGCAAATGCCACACGCAAGGCAGTGCAGCAAGGGAATACTGCTCGACGCATGGCTGGTGAGCATGCGCGGTGCTGAAGCTCTGCACAAATTGCATTGCTGCATTGCAGCAATGCTCTTGGCAACGGGAAGGGTAGCCCCTATATGAAGGGCATCGAAGCGACGCACTCCTCCTCCCAGCGTCGTTAGATTGGATCGGCAATCTCCTCCTCCTCCCAAATTGCCGATCAAGTTTAAAGCCCGACGCACCTCCTCCCGCGTCGGGCTTTTTTCATATGCGTCAAACGACTTTCCGAGTAGAAGCGTCATAACTTGGCCAGACACACGATATCGTGGATCGTTGAGAACCTCGGATGTTGATGGTGATCGCGTCCGGCCGATCATCGCGATATTAGCCGATTCAACTTGGACTTTGACGATTCTCAATTTCTAGGAAGTACAAGTCGCTGATTTCACTTGTGTGCGCCGCAGTATCTGGGGCCAAAATGGCTGTAGTGAAGACCTTCGCAGCGGAAATGGCGGAAAACCGCCATTTCCCTCCTTCAAAATGCTCCAATCGGCCAAGATCATCCAGTTTGTTCTAACGAAGAACGTATTCGATCGGCGCTGTGATCGTGGTGCTGACACCTGGAGGTGGAGCCGGAACGGGGGAAGCTCGCTGGATCAACGAGATGGCTGCTTCGTCCAAGCTGGCAGATCCGGAAGATCGCGTCAGTGACACCGAAAGCACGTTACCACTCTGATCGATGCGAAAGCGAACGCGGGGCGTTCCCGTCTCGCCGTTCGCTCTTGCTGAACGCGGATAGCGCTGGCGACGCCGTATATGGGCCATCAGCTTCGATTGCCACTTGGCGGGGGAAACTGACGGGGCGGATGATCCCTCGGAGGTCCGGCGAGCAGCGGTCCGTTCCGACTGCTTTGCCTCGAGCTTTGCTTCACGTGCTGCCTTCGAGGCTTGTGGTTGCTGCTTCGGTGCAACCTTTTTGGGCGGAATCTTCTTCTTGGGTGAGGGCGGACGTGAGACCGGCAGTGGAACTTCCACGTTCTCAAGAGCAGCCAGCATCTGTTGCTCGAGCGGGTCTATTTGCGGCTCCGGCAGCGGTTCTGGTGTCTCCTCGACGATTTCGGGTTCTTCCAACGGAGGCGGTTCCACCGGTGTGGGCTCAATGGGTTCTACTGGCTCCACCACTTCTTCCGGTGGGTCCGGTTCAATAGGCTCGGGCACAGGTTCTGGAATAGGCTCAGGCAATGGATCCACAACAGGTTCTACCTGTTTGCTGGCAACCTCCTCGGAATCGACTATCTCCTCGGAGACCAAGTCTTCCTCGGTGTTGATGGCTTCGGGTTCGGCTGCCAGTTCAATCATGATCGCGGCGGGTGGGCCCTGATCAGCGGCTGGCGTCGGTTCCTGGCGGAGAAAAACAGTCGCAGCAGCTATGTGTGCAGTGAGCACTATTATGCCCGCAATCGACCAGAGCGTGAATTCGCCGATCCTCGCAGTCCAGCTGGATTGGGGCAGGCCTGGGTTCATTGCTCGTCCCCAACAGGCTGATTGGCATTTCCGGCGGGCCGTGTTGTTTCCGCAACCGGGAGGCTTTCCAGGCCAACGAGGGCGATCTTCAGATAGCCTGCGTCCCGCAACAGGTTCATGACCTCCATGAACTGGCCATAGTCCACCGACTGGTCGGCACGCAGGAAGATGCGTGTGTCCTTGTTGCCTTTGGTCGTCCGCTCAAGTGCCGCCGCCAGTTGCTCACGCTGGACAGCGTCATTGCCGAGATTGAGGCTGAGATCATCCTTGACCGTGAGATAGAGTGGCTGGTCGGGGCGTTCGGCCGGCTTTGCAGTCGAGGCAGGAAGGTCGACATTGACATCCACGGTTGCCAACGGTGCTGCGACCATGAAGATGATGAGCAAAACAAGCATAACGTCAATGAATGGCGTTACATTGATTTCATGATTTTCAGACAGCTCTTCGTGATGGTTCTCGCGGATCCCGCCAGCCATGGGTCATTCTCCTGCTACGAGCGATACGGGAGATTGCCGGCTGCCGGGAGGTATCTTACGGAAGTCCAGATCGCGGCTGACCAAACGTTCGACCGCCGCCGCAGCATCGGCCAACAAGTGTCTGTAACCCGTGATCGAGCGTGCAAAGACGTTGTAGATCACAACTGCTGGGATGGCAGCAACAAGACCGATTGCTGTGGCGAGTAGCGCTTCGGCGATACCGGGTGCCACGACAGCCAGATTGGTTGTCTGCGATTCTGAAATGCCGATGAAGGAATTCATGATGCCCCATACGGTACCGAACAAGCCAACAAAGGGGGCCGTCGACCCAATTGTCGCGAGCATACCAGTGCCTCGCGCCATGCGTCGGCCCGCAAAGGATTCAATGCGTGACAGTGCCGAGGATACACGTTCCTTCACGCCGCCGCCGTCGACATGATCGAGAGAAGCCTCGGATAGCCGAACCTCGTCTGCCGCCGCGCGCAGCATCCGTGCCGCAGGTCCTCCTCGCGTACCGGCGTCATTGACTGCATCGGCGAGTGTGGGGGCGTTGCGAATGACTTTGAGCGTTCGTCCTGCACGCGCCCGAGCGCCCATGAGCTCGAGGGTTTTAGCCAGCCATACGGTCCACGTCATGAGCGAAGCAAAGGCAAGCCCAATCATCACGGCCTTTACGACCCAATCGGCAGCCATGAACATGCCCCAAGGAGAAAGGTCATGTGGGATGTCGCTCCGGTCACCTGCGGGAAGCAGCTGTTCAAGGGTGGTCATTTGCTCGTTGGATACAGTCGTACCACTCTCTGGGGGTGCAGGTGCGACGGTCGTCTCCGGGGAGGCTTCATTGGATGGTGCCGTCGAAGGTTCCTGGTCGGAAGATGGTTGAGCCTCAGGGGTGGTCGGGGATTCGGAGGCATTTGAGCCATCCGGTGGTGCGGAATCGGATAGGGTCGGTGAAGGTGCCGACTGCTGCGTTCCAGGTATGGTTTGTGACTGCTCCGACGGCGCGCTTGGGGGCGTTGCGTCCTGCGCGGTCATTGTCTCTGGCGAGCCGGTCGTCGTCGCTGGAGCAGCAATGTCGTTTTGAGGGGTGACTGTCTGTGCCAGTCCCTGATTGGGCGACAGCGTCACAAGGCTGAGCAGGATCGCGCTCGAAAGTGCATGGATGCAGGAACGAGAACGGAGAATGGGCGCGAGGGCGGTCCGCATGAAAAAGGCTCCGAATCTTCGAGCTTGGCGGTGTAAAAGTGTCAAGCTCCGACGGATGTCGCTGCAGGCACCTTGCCGACAGCAGCTACGGGCTACTCGATAATAAACATGACTTTGTTTGGCAACAATTAAATCTTTGAACCTCACGCAGTTTCTGCATGAAATGTACTGAAACAAAAAGAACTGCGAAACCAGATGGTACCGTCACCTGGAGAGATCAATCGTAGATGAGGGATGGGGACTTCGTTGTTCCGTATGCGCCGCTTGGTGAACAGTCGAAGTTTGATCCACTCGCAAGAGGATCAAACAGGTGTCGGGTGAGCGGTCAAGCCCACGTGAGGCGATTGTTGGCGATCAGCGTGCGAGCCAGCCACCGTCGACGGGAAGAACAACCCCGTGGATGTAGTCGGAAGCGGCTGATGCCAGAAATACTGCCGCACCACCAAGTTCTTCTGGTCGCCCCCAATGTCCGGCCGGTATCCGGCCGAGAATTGCCGAGTTACGATCCGGATCGTTGCGCAGGGCCTCTGTATTGTTTGTTTCGAAGTATCCTGGCGCGATGGCGTTGACATTGATGCCCTTGCCGGCCCATTCGCAGGCGAGGAGTCGTGTCAGACCAGCAAGTCCACTCTTTGATGCTGTGTAAGACGGGATGCGAATGCCCCCCTGAAATGACAGAAGTGAAGCAATATTGATAATCTTGCCAGGTTTTCCCGCTGCAATCAGATGACGTGCGAATGCCTGGGAGAGGAAAAAGACAGATTTGAGATTAACATCCAAAACAGCGTCCCAATCGGCCTCCGTAAAATCCACAGCATCTGCCCGCCGTATGATCCCGGCATTGTTGACGAGGATATCGGCGTGCCCGGTCCATCCTAGCGTCTCATCGATGATTGACTGAAGGGGTTCCGTGGTGGAGAGATCGGCCTTGATCGTATGGAAATTGCCACGTCCGGTTGCCGTGATTGCAGCTTCGGTTTCCGTCATGGATGAGCGCCCTACCAGTGCGACGCTGGCGCCAGCCTCTGCAAGCGACACTGCAATCGCCTGACCCAGGCCGGTATTGGCTCCGGTTACAATAGCGGTTTTGCCGGAAATATCGAATGAAATCGCCATGGTGTAATCCTCCTCCATTGGCAAGAAAAAGCCGCCGGAAATTCCTCTCCGACGGCTTCATTCTCGTAACGTGGCCGCTTATAGCGTCCGCGTAACGTGTTCCACGCGGAAGCATTCGATGACATCGCCCGCGCGAATATCTTCGTAGTTCTCGAATGCCATACCGCATTCCTGGCCCACGGGTACTTCGGAGACCTCGTCTTTGAAGCGCTTGAGCGTTTTGAGCTTGCCTTCGTGGATGACCACGTTGTCACGCAACAGGCGTACGCCTGCACCGCGCTCGACCTTGCCTTCCGTCACACGGCACCCTGCAACCTTGCCGATCTTCGTAATGTTGAATACTTCGAGGATCTCTGCATTGCCGAGGAAGGTCTCGCGTCGTTCTGGAGACAACAGGCCGGACATCGCCGCCTTCACGTCATCTACCAGATCGTAGATGATGTTGTAATAACGGATCTCGGTTCCTGATCGATCGGCCGCGGCCCGTGCCTGGGAATTGGCCCGGACGTTGAAGCCGATAATGGCAGCGTCAGATGCTTCGGCTAGCGAAAGGTCCGATTCCGTGATCGCCCCCGCCCCTGAATGGACAATGCGAACCCGCACCTCGTCGGTCCCGAGCTTGTCCAATGCACCGGAGATTGCTTCGATCGAACCCTGAACGTCGCCCTTGATAACAAGTGGGAATTCCTTCAGGCCAGAAGTCTGCAGTTGCGACATCATCTGCTCGAGCGATCCGCGTGAGCCGGACTGACGGGCAGCCGCCTTGTCACGTGCGAGGCGCTGGCGATACTCGGAGATTTCACGTGCCCTGCCCTCATTTTCGACAACGGCAAACCGGTCACCGGCAGCGGGAGTTCCGGAAAGGCCAAGAACTTCTACCGGTGTCGCAGGACCGGCCTCCTTGACGTGTTCCCCCTTGTCGTTGACCAAGGCCCGTACGCGGCCCCACTGATCACCGGCAACGATGATCTGACCAGGCCTCAACGTACCCTTCTGAACGAGGATGGTTGCGACCGAACCACGTCCGCGATCAAGCTGCGCTTCAATGACCGAGCCTTCTGCTGTCCGGTCAGGGTTGGCCTTGAGGTCAAGAATTTCCGCTTGCAGCAGAATTGCTTCCAGCAACTTGTCGAGGTTTGTTTGGTTCTTCGCCGAAACTTCCACGTCGAGCGTTTCGCCACCCATCGATTCCACAAAGACTTCATGCTGCAGCAGCTCGGTGCGGACCTTCTGAGGGTTTGCTGCCGGCTTGTCGATCTTGTTGATCGCCACGATAATTGGCACATTGGCCGCCTTGGCATGGTTGATCGATTCGACCGTTTGCGGCATCACGCTGTCATCTGCAGCCACGACGAGGATTGCGATATCGGTGGCTTGCGCTCCACGAGCACGCATGGCCGTGAAGGCGGCGTGGCCCGGAGTATCGATGAAGGTGATCTTCTGTCCGTTCTGTTCGACCTGATAGGCTCCGATGTGCTGTGTGATACCACCGGCTTCACCAGCAACGACATTGGCGTGGCGGAGTGCGTCAAGAAGCGACGTCTTGCCGTGGTCGACGTGACCCATGATCGTCACAACAGGTGGTCTGGAAACCTTCTCGCCTTCGTCATCGATAACGTCGAAGATACCTTCTTCAACGTCGGATTCGGAAACGCGCTTGACGGTATGGCCAAATTCGACAGCGATAAGCTCCGCAAGGTCTGCGTCGATGACGTCGCCCGGCTTCATCATCTGACCTTCCTTCATCAGGAACTTGATGACATCAACAGCCCGTTCGGACATCCGCTGTGAAAGCTCCTGGATGGTTATCGTCTCGGGCAAGATGACTTCACGCATGACCTTTTCGCGTGGTTCCTGCATCTGGCTGCGGCGGAACTTCTCCTGGCGGCGGCGCATCGAGGCAAGTGAGCGGCCACGGGCGGGCGCGCCCTCTTCATCGACGCTGACTGTCGTGACAGTCAGCTTGCCGCGACGACGGTCCTCGTCAGCCTTCGGCCGAGCGGGTACCTTCGCCGGAGCTGGTGTGGCCACGCGACCACGCGAGGGCGCTCCGCGTGCAGAGCCGCGCTCTTCCTCATCGTCATTGCTGAGCTTGCGACCGCGTTGAAAGCCTGGTGCCGTAGGCGCGCCCGGTTGCGTACGAGCTTCGCCTGTACGGGTCGGAGCAGGGCGCTCGGGCGCACGTGCAGCCACGGGTTCAGGTGCGGCTTCCTTCGGTTCTTCGACGGCGGGAGCGGGCTCGGCCGCCCGACGGGCAGCCTCGGCAACTTCTTCGGCGTGACGGCGCTCTTCCTCGGCCTTGCGGCGGGCTTCGTCTTCGGCACGCTTCTTGGCCTCTTCTACTTCCCTGGCCTGAGCCTCGAGGAGGGCACGGCGACGTGCCTCCATCTCTCCGGCGGAAAGATCGTGCAAGACGGCACCACGGGGACGATCCTGCTGCCGGGGCTTGGTTGGCGCTGACGCACGCTGCCCTTGCGGAGATGGCCGTTGGATCCGCGGAGCCGGTGCTTGCGGTTGCTTCTCGGCAGCGGGCGGCGGCACGGGTGCGGGTGTCGGCGCGGGAGCTGGAGCTGGAGTTGATGGCGTTGGATTTTCGGACCGCGCCGCCGTTGGCGCTGGTGCAGCGAACGCGGGCTTGTTGTCGTCTTCGGGACGGATCGGGCGACGCTTGCGCGTTTCCACCACAACCGCCTTGGTTCGACCACGACCCATATCCTGGCGTACGGTACCCTGGCTCATCCCCGCAGGCTTGAGGGTAAGGGTCTTCTTTCCCGTGACGCTGAGTGTCTTGTCGTCTTTGTTGTCGGTCATTCCGTTCCTGTTCCTTCAAACGAGGGCGGATGGCGACATCAGACCTCGTCTTTCAATGCGTGTCTCTCGTACGGCATCCGGCTCTTGCCGGTGGCCGCGTCATTGCTTTGGCCGGCGAGCGACGCCATCTGCTCCGGACTGACCGACATCGCGGTACATTTTGAGCATGGTTGCGCGCTTCACTACACCCTCACCCGCCTGCCCTGCAAGCGCGCAGGCATGGATAAAAGCATTCTGGCCCATCAGGTCGTCCATTTCTGCTCCGGTAAAGAAGGAAAAGGACGTTATCTCTTCATCGGCATCGCTGCCGAACTTCCAGGCCTTTCGGGCCTGGTCAATCTTTCTGACGCCATCGGCTGCAGCATCGGCAGCGTGAAAAACCGCTACTGCAGCCCCTGATCGTACAGCGGCGTCCACTTTTGTGGCTCCACTGACAAACTGCCCTGCCTTCCGGGCCATGTTCATCATTCCGACGAGGTCGGATGAAAGCAGACGATCCACCAGAGCACCAAGATCCTGGTCGACTAATACTTCCCGTTTCAAGGCGCGGGAGAACAGTTTCCGCTGTATCGCCCGATCCACCAGCTTGCGTTCCGCCTTGACCCAGCACCCCCTACCAGGAAGTTGCCGCTTCAGATCTGGAACGACCCGACCGTCCGGAGCCGCCACGAAGCGGATCAACGTATCGGGTGATCCGGCCTCACGCGTTACAATGCAGGTCCGGTCATTCACGGCCATTTCCACATCGTCGTCGGGCTCCTGCACGAGGCGATCAGGCATCATTCTTCGGTGACGGTTTCCGCCTCCTCTTCGCTTTCAGCCTGCGCGGTTGCGAGATCTTCCTCAGTGATCCAGCCAGCCAAAAGCCGAGCTTGCACCACCATGTTCTCGGCCTCCGCGCGAGAAACATCGAATTTGGTGAAAAGTCCTTCAAACTTCTTTGTCTCGCCATCTTTGCGTTCGCTCCAGCCGACGAGGTCGTCGGCTGCGCAGCCTGCAAAATCCTCGATGGACTTGATGCCATCTTCGCCGAGTGCAACCAGCATCTGGCCATTCAAGCCATCAATCTGCCGCAACTCGTCTTTCACGCCAAGTTCCGTACGTTTGGCATCCATCTCGGATTCGAGTCGCTCGAGATATTCGCGGGCGCGGGTCTGGATCTCGTTGGCGGTATCTTCGTCGAAGCCCTCGATAGAGGAGATCTCGTCGAGTTCGACATAGGCAAGCTCTTCGACCTGGGCGAAGCCTTCGGAGGCAAGGACCTGGCCGATCATCTCGTCGACATCCAATGCATCCATGAACAGATTGGTGCGTTCGTTGAATTCCTTCTGGCGGCGCTCGGACTCTTCCTGCTCGGTCAGAATGTCGATGTCCCAGCCGGTAAGCTGCGAGGCAAGACGCACGTTCTGGCCACGGCGGCCAATTGCCAGCGACAGCTGCTCGTCGGGAACGACGACTTCGATGCGCTCGGCGTCTTCATCGAGGACGACCTTGGCAACTTCGGCCGGCTGCAACGCATTGACGATAAAGGATGCGGGATCCTGGCTCCAGGGTATGATATCGATCTTCTCGCCCTGCAGTTCGCCGACGACAGCCTGGACACGGCTGCCGCGCATGCCGACGCATGCTCCGACCGGATCGATAGAAGAATCGTTGGATATGACGGCGATCTTCGCGCGTGATCCAGGATCGCGTGCAACGGATCGGATCTCAATGATACCGTCGTAGATTTCCGGGACTTCCATAGTGAAGAGTTTCACCATGAATTGTGGGTGCGTGCGTGAAAGAAAGATCTGCGGGCCGCGTTGCTCGCGCCGCACGTCATAGACATAGGCGCGTACACGGTCGCCATAGCGCATCGCTTCACGCGGAATCATCTCGTCACGGCGGATGATACCTTCGCCGCGTCCCAGGTCAACGATGACATTGCCGTACTCGACCCGTTTGACTGTGCCGTTGACGATCTCGCCAACGCGATCCTTGAATTCGTCGAACTGGCGGTCTCGTTCTGCCTCGCGAACCTTCTGGACAATAACCTGCTTGGCAGATTGCGCAGCGATACGGCCGAAATCCATCGGTGGAAGCGGATCCGCGATGAAGTCACCGACTTTGGCATCCGGATTTCGGTCACGTGCAAGTTCCAGTGGGATCTGCGTGCCATAATCCTCCGCCTGTTCGACCACTTCCAGAAGGCGCTGCAGGCGGATTTCGCCGGTCTTGGAGTTAATATCGGCACGAATATTCGTCTCCGAGCCATAGCGAGAGCGCGCTGCTTTCTGGATGGCGTCGGCCATCGCGGCCAGCACGATTTCACGGTCGATGACCTTTTCACGTGCCACCGCATCTGCGATCTGCAGAAGCTCAAGCCGGTTTGCACTCACTGCCATTGTCGTTGGTCTCCGTCAGTCGAAAGATTTGCGGCCCTCAGAGAGGCCGGTCTGCATTAGTCTTCGTTGTCGCCATTTTGATTGGCGGCTTGCGCCTTGGCGAGTTTGTCGGCGCGCAATGCTTCACGGACCAGGTCGTCCGTCAGGATCAGCTTGGCTTCCGAAAGAGCTGTAAACGGTATGGTTGCACTGGGTGCTTCTCCATACGCCACCTGGTCACGTTCAACCGTAAAGCCGTGGTCGTCCGCTTCAACGATCTTTCCACGAAATCGTTTGCGATTGTCGATCATGATCGACGTTTCGCACTTTACAAGATGGCCCTTCCATCGTGAAAAATCGGACTTGCGAACCATCGGTCGGTCGATGCCTGGCGAGGATACTTCTAGATGGTACGCCTTGTCTATCGGATCCTCCACGTCAAGAACAGGCGAAATTGCCGTAGAGATTATTTCGCAGTCCTCGACAGTCATGGTGCCGTCGTTGCGTTCCGCCATGATCTGCAAGGTAAGCCCGTTCTGGTTCAGCATTCTGACGCGAACGAGGCGGTAATCCATTGTTGCAAGAACCGGCTCGATGATCTCCGCAATCCTGAGATCGAGTCCGGTCTCGATAACAATGCGAGGTTCATTTTCCGCTTGCGACATAGACTGTTCCGACATCCCTGCTCCAGTGAGCGTGTAACCGTGCGATCGCCTAACAAAAAAGAGCGGGTCCCGGTCAGGCCCCACTCCTCATCGAACGATCAAGAATATGACGTGCATATACGCCCTGTGATGCAATTTTGCAAGTGAGGATCTCGTTCGGGGCACTGGCATCCGTGCAAGGCTGCACTATACTTGGGTGCAACTTGTGTCTGGATCTGGAAATTGCGTGCCTAATCGACAATCGACGTTTGCGCCTTTGCGGCATGAGACTTACCGCAGTATTTGGATCGCGAGCCTTGCATCCAACCTTGGCGGTCTGATTCAGGCGGTGGGTGCCGCATGGATGATGACGGCCTTGACCACGTCCGAGAACCTGGTGGCTCTGGTGCAGGCGTCGACCGCTTTGCCGATCATGCTGTTTTCCGTGATTTCCGGGGCGCTGGCTGACAGCTTCGATCGACGCAAGGTGATGTTGACGGCGCAATTCCTGATGTTGACGGCTTCCATCCTGCTTGCCGTTTTCGCTCATTGGGAATGGCTGACCCCATGGGTACTTCTTGCGTTCACATTTGTGATTGGCTGCGGGACCGCACTTCATAACCCGTCCTGGCAGGCTTCCGTAGGTGATATCGTTCCACGCGCCGACCTGCCCGAGGCCGTTTCGCTCAACAGTGCCGGCTTTAACATTATGCGCAGCGTCGGACCGGCGCTCGGCGGGGTCATTGTCGCGGCCGCTGGTGCGGCCGCTGCTTTTGCAGTCAATGCTGTCAGTTACTTCGCATTGATTTATGCACTCCTTCGTTGGAAGCCGAACTATCCGAGAAATCCGTTACCGCGGGAAACGCTGGGAAATGCCATATCCGCTGGCATGCGTTACGTCGCAATGTCGCCAAACCTTGGAAAGGTGATGCTTCGCGGTTTCCTGTTCGGTCTCTCGGCCGGCGCAATCCTCGCACTCTTGCCGGTTGTCACACGTGATATCCTCCAAGGCGGGCCACTTGTCTTCGGCATCATGTTCGGTGCCTTCGGCGTTGGCGGCATTACCGGCGCCTTTCTCAATGCGCCCATCCGCGAGTGGCTCAAAAGCGAGCAGATCGTTCGCGTGGGCTTCGGTGGCTTCGCCTTAAGCGCAACGATCATCGGTCTCAGCACGAGCAGTGTCATTACGTTCATCGGGCTGGTCCTGGCTGGAACCTGCTGGGTGGTCACTTTGTCATTGCTGAACACGGTCGTGCAGCTTTCAACGCCTCGGTGGGTGGTGGGGCGTGCGCTTTCGCTTTATCAGACCATGACATTCGGCGGCATTGCCGGCGGCAGCTGGCTTTGGGGGGCCTGGGCCGAAGCATTCAGCCTGTCAAGTGCGCTGATTGCGTCCAGCATATTGCTGTTGATCGGTGTGGTCATCGGATTTCGTTTGCCGATGCCGGATTTCCAGTCACTGAACCTCGATCCCCTCAATCGTTTCGTGGAGCCGTCGCTCAATCTTGAGATCCAACCGCGAAGCGGCCCTGTGGTAATCCAGGTCGACTACGAAATCCACGACGATGATCTGTCGGAATTTCTTACCCTCATGGCGGAACGACGACGTATCCGTATCCGTGACGGAGCACGCAACTGGGCGCTAATGCGAGATCTCCAGTACCCCGACATATGGACCGAGACATATCATGTACCAACCTGGGTTGAGTATGTTCGCCACAACCAGCGTCGTACACATGCAGATGCCGAGACAACGGATCGGATACTGGCACTACATCGCGGTGACACACTTCGCGTTCACCGGATGATTGAACGGCAGGCCATTCCGGTAACGCGCGACGATGTCTTTCATCAGTTGCATATCGACACGCATTAGCGGTTGCCTACTTTAGTCGCGTCTTGAGCGAAGCGTCTGGGAAACATGTGGGGTCAAGACCGTTCCTGGCCTGCCACTCACCGAGGGATCGCCGGGTTTTATAGCCGACGAGCCCGTCAACCTTGCCGACGTCATAACCTTTGGCAACAAGCGTCTTCTGCATGGCAAGTACATCTGATCGCAACATTTTGCCGACATTATCCCATGCGGTCGTGAATGCACCGCTTCCGTAGGCGATCCGATCGCCGAGGTTTCCGATGAAAAGCGCGTAGAGATCGGAATTGTTGTATTGCTTGATGACGTAAAAGTTGGGCGTCACGATGAATTCCGGACCGTGCCGGCCAGCTGGAACGAGCATCATGCCCTGACCGCGCAATTCGGGAGCAGGAAAGGGCCTTCCCGATACGCGCTCGATTCCCGAATGGGCCCATGCGGAGATGGGTTTTGCGAGATCGGGACCTTCCTGAGCGCATGTCAGGTTATTGGGAATATTGACCTCGAAGCCCCAGTCACGACCCTTCTGCCAGCCTTCCTTTGAAAGGTAGTTGGCGATGGATGCCAGGCTGTCAGGCACGGAGTTCCAGATATCGCGATGCCCGTCACCGTCGAAGTCGACGGCGTATTTCAGATAACTGGTGGGTAGAAACTGTGGCTGCCCAAGTGCACCCGCCCACGAGCCCATCATTTCGGGCGCGGAGATGTCCCCACCCTCGATTATGTGCAGTGCTGCGATCAATTCGGAGCGAAACATTTCCTTGCGAGTGGACATAAACGCTTTCGTTGCCAGTACCTCGATTGCGGGATAGGGCAGCTTTGCGCGCCCGAAGCCTGATTCCCGCCCCCAGATGGCGACGATGATCCCTGCGGGTACTCCGTAGGTTGCTTCGATCTTCTTCAGGGTAGAAGAATGGTTCGCAGTCAGACGCCGGCCGGTTGCGGCAAGTCCCTGGAGGCGCTTTTCGGAAAAATAGGCACCAGGCGAGGAGAACTCGGCCTGGCTCTGGTCTCGTTTCTTGGGAGGTGCGCGGCCAGGTGGCACAAGATCAGGCAAATCCCAGTTGAGCGTGACGCCCTTGAATGCGGACGTTAGGGTTTTTTCGGAAATCCCATTGCGCACGGCCTCCGGTGCGAGATCGCGCGTGACCCATTGCCTGAACTGGGCCTCGACCTCCGATTGGCTCTGTGCGCCGACGAAAGCAGGAAAAAGGGTGAATGCGGCAGCAATTGCCCATGCGAACCGGGTCATCAATCCTCCTTATATCGTGGTGCGTGCCCGCAGTGCAGCCGTCAGCGTGCCCTCGTCGAGATAATCCAGTTCGCCTCCAACAGGGACACCGTGTGCCAGCCGTGTAATTTTGACCTCAAGGCCTGACAACTGGTCTGTTATATAGTGGGCGGTGGTTTGACCCTCCACCGTCGCATTGACTGCCAGGATGATCTCGCGGACCGAACCACCGTCATTCACGCGATCGACGAGGCCGCGAATATTGAGATCATCCGGACCGATACCGTCGAGCGGCGACAGGGTGCCGCCGAGCACATGATAGGCTGCATTCATGGCACCGGCCCGTTCCAGAGCCCACAGATCGGACACGTCTTCAACGACAATGATGACGGACTGGTCACGTCTGCTATCGGTGCAGACCGTGCATGGATCAATAGTATCCACATTGCCGCAACGTGAGCAGATCTTGACGGTATTGTACGCCTCGCCCATGGATTGAGCCAACGGGCCCAGCAAATGTTCCTTCTTCTTTATAAGGTGCAGCGCCGCCCGACGTGCCGAACGTGGGCCAAGCCCCGGCACTTTTGCAAGCAGCTGGATGAGTTTTTCAATTTCGGGGCCGGTTACGCGTTTTGCCATGTGGTATGTCTAGCCCATCAATTCCTGGAACGGAATCGCTCACGATCAGGATCATAGTGATTTATGCTGCCAAGGTGAAATGTTGACGGGTCGTGCCGTGACCTCAACGTGTCGCTATGACTGCTGCGGCGCCTGCAATCGTCCCTGCTGCAACGCGGTTGGAGATCTGGACTGCGCGCGAACTTGTCAAAAACGTGCGAGCCTTAGAGGCGAGCAGGATCCAGAAAAGATCGACCACAGTCAGGACGAGCAGCATTGTGACAGCGAGCTCCAGCCAACCAATCAATGTAATTCCATGAAGGTTTATAATCGAAGGAAGGAGCGCCACGTAAAACATCATGATCTTGGGATTACCGAGGGTCACGGTCATTCCGGCGAAAAACATCCTCAATCGTGAACGTGCCTGCGGCAAGTCCTCATACTCTCCGTCGCCGCTCGAGATCCACATCTTCCAGGCAAGAAACAGCAGATAGAGGACGCCTGCCCATTTGATTACAAAGAAGACGGGTTGAAAACTCTCGGCAATTGCAGACAGACCTGCGACGGCGAAGGACAACCAGATCATTTCACCAAGCCACATCGCTGCGAGAAAGGGCAGGACGTCGCTAAACCCCTTCGACAGGACACGCGCAACAAGTGCGGCAATGCTTGGACCGGGAGAACCGGCCGCGACGAACAGCGCGGCGGCAAAAACCAGCAAAGATGCGAATGTCATTGCGCCACCCCTCGTGACTTGCCTGTCGTCCCGGATTGGCGGATCAAAACGGCAGCTTCATTCCTGGCGGGATCGGCAGGCCGGCTGTGAGGTCCTTTGTCATCTCGGCGGCCTGGGTCTCTGCCTTGCCTTTGGCATCCTGATGTGCCGCAATGATCAGATCCTCCAGGATTTCGACATCGTCCTCCTTGAAGAGTGATGGGTCTATCTTGAGGCCGAGCATCTCACCCTTGCCGTTCAGCCGGACGCTGACTAGCCCGCCGCCTGATTTGCCTTCGACATCGAGCGCGGCGATATCGGCCTGCATCTTCTCCATCTTGGCTTGCATTTCCTTGACTTTGCCCATCATTCCCATGATGTCGCGCATTGTCTTGTCCTTCTCTTATGGTTCGATGTCATCGCCAGGCAGAATGTCGCCTTCTTCGGATTCGGCTATAGCCGGTGTCACCGCGTCGTCTTGATCCGCATTCTCCTCCTCGATCCGCACACGGACATCGGTGATGCGGGCGCCGGGGAATTGGGCAAGAATTGCGGCGACATCCGGATCGGCCCGTGCATCAGTCAGGCGCGCCTCACGCGCTGCATTTTCCGCTTCAACAAGGGTGAGGTCGCCCTTTTCCTTGCTTAGACTGACGACCCAGTGGATTCCCGTCCATTCCTTGAGCTTGACGCCCAACTCCCCGGGCAATGTCGCAGGAGCATGGTCGGTCATCCTCATATCGATCCGGCCAGGTTCCAATTTCACAAGGTGGACAAAGTTGCGCACCAGTGCCTTGAGCTTAGGATCGCGGTTTTTCGAGCAGAGATCCGTGACGTCGGAAAGCGAATTAATAGCCACTTTCGGTGCGGGGCGCTCAACAATCTGTTCTTCGATCTTGCCTACAGGCGGCTGGAGGGTCTCGAGAGACGGTACAGCCTTCAGCATTGCTGTGGCACCGCCACCGGTGGGCCCGCGCGCAATGTTGCGATCGGATCGAGGCTCATCAGTCTGATGGGAGGATTGACCGCTATGGATAGCAGTCATTGCGCTCGAGGGTACCACGTGTCCATCGCCAGTTGAGAGTTCCGTCAGCCGGCGCGCGGCGTCTTCTGGTGCCGGCAAATGGGCGGCATGGGCTAGACGGATCAAGACCATTTCCGTCGCACCGGCCGGGCGTGAGGAGTTTTCAGCTTCTGGAATTCCTTTCAGCAGCATCTGCCAGATGCGTGAAAGCGTGCTGACAGACACTTGGTTGGAAAACGCCTCTCCACGAACGCGTTCTACTTCGCTGAGCGAGGGATCCTGTGCCGCTTCTGGAATATATCGGATGCGGGTGACCAGATGCGTGAAATCGGCAAGGTCGGTCAACACCACCACGGGGTTGGCGCCAGCTTCATACTGGGCTGCAAAATCTGAGAGGGCTGCAGCCACATCACCACGCACGACGTGCTCGAACAGATCAACGATACGGGCACGGTCTGCCAGGCCAAGCATGCTACGAACAGTTTCCGCCTCGACCTGTCCATTGCCGTGGGCGATTGCCTGATCCAGCAGGGAGAGCCCGTCTCGAGCCGATCCTTCCGCCGCGCGGGCAATCATTGAAAGAGCCTCCGGCTCAGCCGAAATCCCTTCCTTTTCTGCAATCGTTGAAAAGAGACGGACAAGATCGGCAGCACTGATCCGGCGTAGATCGAAGCGCTGGCAACGGGACAAGACAGTGATCGGAACCTTGCGAATTTCTGTCGTCGCAAAAATGAACTTTACATGTTCAGGAGGTTCTTCGAGCGTTTTCAGCAGGCCATTGAAAGCCTGTGTTGAAAGCATGTGCACTTCATCGATGATGTAGACCTTGTAGCGCGCCGACACAGGACGATAGCGGACCTGCTCAATGATCTCACGAATATCGTCGATGCCAGTATGGGATGCCGCATCCATCTCGATCACGTCGACATGCCGGCCCTCCATTATCGCCTGGCAGTGCTCGCCGGGCACCTGCAGGTCGATCGTTGGCAGGTCAACAGTATCGGTCTTGTAGTTCAATGCACGGGCAAGGATACGAGCAGTGGTGGTCTTGCCAACTCCACGAACTCCCGTAAGCATATAGGCTTGGGCGATACGGCCAGTCTCGAACGCATTGGTCAGCGTCCGGACCATCGGTTCCTGTCCGACCATCAGATCTGAGAAATCGCGCGGTCGATACTTGCGCGCAAGCACGCGATATCCACTGCCTGGTGAGGAAGAATTCGTAGCGGTAGACCCGGTATCGTTCATTCAGTCCAGCCTGCTCGGGCCGTTCCAGCCTCTTGACCGGACCGGAAGCTGACCAAGATGGTAGAAAGTGGGAGGCTGGCACGGTGACCCGTGCCCGGCTCGTTAGGGCTGCTTCCTTCCGGACCTGACCCGGTTGGCGAGTGGCTCGTCCACCACCAACCTCCCGCCGCACATATCGGCAATAACGATCGCAAATGCAAGCCAAGCCTGTAAAAAACTGTTAGGCTTGCAGCAACAGGAGGAACGCCATTGAGCGAATTTAAGTTGGATGCAAGGCTGGAGCGGGATTCCGAACTTATTACGATTTTGGGTCTTTGCCAGCTACGATTGTTGAAGGATTGCCGTTGGCCCTGGCTGGTATTGGTCCCGCAGCGTCATGGGATAACCGAGATTTTCGATCTGACGCCACTCGATCAGGCGCTCCTTACCTTCGAGACCAATACTGTTGCGGCCGCTTTGAAAAAGGTTTCAAGCGCTAGAAAGATCAATATCGGTGCACTTGGCAATATTGTCAGCCAGTTGCACATCCATATTATAGCCAGGTCCGAGGGGGACCCAAACTGGCCGGGACCTGTATGGGGATATGGCTCTGCAGAGCCATATGAGGACGACAACCGAGAGAAATTTCTCAAGATGCTGAGTGAAGCTTTGTAATATGATTGAATCACTTTTCGATTCCGATATCCCCCATCCTGATCCAAGTGGCCTTACAGCCTTTTCCCAGAATACACTCGAGCGTCTATCGGAGTATCGTGACGAGGACTGCCTTGAAAAGGCGCTCGCCGTTGAAGGAACCCACATCTACGCGTTTACGGGCGATCGGCTGATTCTGAAGCACGATGGCAATGTCCTCGATCCTCTCTTTGCAGCGTACGAACTTCCCGAGTTACAGCCGGATTTCGGGAACGCGGTGCTCCTTGGTTATGGTGAGAGCGGCGATCCTCGAATTGCGGTCCCCGTCGGTATCCCTGCTGACGAACTTGCCGGTCACTTCAAGCCAACGGACGCCAGAGCACTTTATCGGGATGATCTCCTGAATGCAGAGCTCCTGGGTGAGGCAGCTCAAGCTGTGGCGCTCATCAATTGGAACGCGACTAATCGCTTCTGTGGCAAATGCGGTGGGCGGATGGAGAACAGGATCGGTGGCTTTCGTCGTGCTTGTATTCAATGTTCCCACGTGACGTTTCCGCGTACAGATCCTGTTGCCATCATGCTGGCGATTGACGTCGAGCGCGAGCGATGCCTGCTTGGGCGCAGCCATCATTTCCAGGAAGGGATGTACTCCTGCCTTGCCGGCTTCGTGGAACCCGGCGAGACGATCGAACACGCGGTTCGCCGGGAGACAATGGAAGAATCGGGCATAGTGATCGATCGTGTCAGGTACCATGCCTCTCAACCGTGGCCCATGCCGCACTCATTAATGATAGGGTGTTTTGCGGAAGCCAAATCCACTGAAATAAGGATCGATGAGCAGGAAATCGCTGATTGCCGCTGGTTTTCTCGAAATGAGGTCGAGGTAATGCTCGAGGCTCTCCCGGGCGACGGATACTTTACGCCACCACCAGGTGCCATCGCTCACAGATTGATTCGCGATTGGATCGACTGGCCAAGGAAGTGATTCAGATTTTCTGAAGGGCGCCTCTCATGGGGTGTCCCTCGTAGACGCCGAGGATACGAACTTTTTCGGAAAAAAAGCGGAGTTCCTCGAGTGCACGTCGCACCGGAGCGTCATCCGGATGACCCTCTATATCTGCATAAAACTGGGTGGCAACGAACTTGCCGCCAAGCTGATAACTCTCCAGCTTCGTCATGTTGATGCTGTTTGTCGCAAAGCCACCCATTGCCTTGTAGAGCGCTGCCGGGATGTTGCGAACGTTGAACACGAAGGTCGTGATGATAATCTCGCTGTCATCTTTGCGGGCTACCCAGGTCTCATCCCTGGAGAGGATAACAAAACGAGTGACATTGTTTTCCGCATCCTCGACATTTTCTGCAAGGATGTCGAGTCCGTAAAGATCTGCTGCAAGCCGTGGGGCAAGTGCCGCCATGGTACGATCACCTTTTTCAGCCACGAGTTTCGCCGCGCCTGCTGTGTCGCCTGCAACGATGGCTTTCCATCCGTTTGAACGGATGATTTGCCGGCATTGACCCAACGCATGGATGTGAGTGTGGACCGTCTGGATCTCGTCTTGCGTTACGCCCGGCTGCACCATCAGTTGAAAGCGGATTGGCATGAAATATTCGCCAACGATATGCAGGCGTGATTCGGGCAGAAGGTAATGGATGTCTGCGACACGCCCGGCGATTGTATTTTCGATCGGGATCATTGCGAGGTCGGCTTCACCGCTCTCCAGTGCAATGAATGCATCTTCGAATGTGGGGCAGGGCAAGGGATCCATGGATTTGAATACGTCTCGACAGGCCATGTCGGAGTTCGCGCCGAAATCGCCTTGGAAGGCAATCTTGTTGGTCGTCTGGTTCATCGGGAAAGCCTCAGGAGGGTCGGCCGGCTAGGATGGCGCGGGCCTTTTCAAGATCAGTTGGAGTATCGACACCCAAGGGAACCGAGTCAACGATTTCAACATCAATGCGCATGCCGGCTTCGATTGCCCGCAATTGCTCCAGAGCTTCGCGCTGTTCGAGGATGGAAGGTCCGAGAGAAACGAAACGTTCGAGTGCTGCCCTTCGGTAGGCATAAAGGCCAATGTGGTGATAGAGCGGCCCGGGGCCGTAAGGTGCAGTCGCGCGGGTAAAATAAAGCGCCCGCATCCGATTCTGCGACAGCGGTGAACCAATTACCTTGACCACATGAGGACTGGTCTTTTCGTGTTCTTCTGTAATCTCCACCGTCAAGGTTGAAATGTCGACCTCCGGGTCCTGCAATGGACGAAGGGAGGCACGGACAATCTCTGGCTCAATGGTCGGGAGGTCTCCCTGGATATTGATAACCATGTCGATCTTGGCGTCCGGATCGGCCTTCTGCACTGCTTCGTAGATCCGGTCGGAGCCGGACTGGTGGTCCTCCCGTGTCATGATGACGTCGAACCCCGCGTCAGCAACCGCGTCAAAAGTATCCTGATGGTCGACGGCGACAAGAACAGGACCAACCTCCGCCTCGCGCGCCCGGTGAGCGACCTGAACAATCATCGGAAGACCATTGATGTCTGCAAGCGGCTTGCCGGGTAATCGGCTCGAAGCCATGCGGGCAGGAATCAATACGAGCGCTCGATTAGGGGCAGTCATCTTAACGCATTACCTTCCAAAGCAGATTGATCAGTGTCAAAAAGTCTCACGCGCGTGCATATAATCGTGTTGCAACGGATCATCAAAAGACATAGGTTCCGCGCGATTTCAAGGTGGTCCGCCAGTGACCGGCGGTTGCAAAGGAGCGTTTGCAAATGAACTCGTACGTGAACATGGCGGTAGGAGCCCTTCTTGCCACCGTTTTCGTGATGATGACAGTCTCGATTGCTTCCGAGGGTATTTTTCACCACGGGGCACCAGAACAGGAAGGCTTTGCCATTATCGTTGCCGAAACGGCTGATGGAGCAGGCGACACTGAAGAGGTGGCAGCTGTTCCGATAGCGACGCTTCTGGCGAGCGCCGATGTGGGTGCCGGAGAATCATCGTTCAAGAAATGTGCGAGCTGTCACACCGCCGAACAGGGCGGTGCCAACAAAGTTGGCCCGAACCTGTGGGGCGTCGTAAACCGACCAATCGCGTCGCATGAGGGCTTCAGCTACTCCGCTGCCATGAAGGACTTTTCGGAAGGTGGCTCCGTCGTATGGGATTACGATCACTTGAGCTACTTCTTGGAGGCACCTAAGAAGCATATTCCTGGTACGGCCATGGGCTTTGCAGGTTTGAAGAAAGACGACGAGCGTGCCAACGTCATCGCCTATCTTCGCAGTCTTGCTGATACCCCGGAACCGCTGCCCGAGCCAGAAGCTGCGGCAGAACCCGCCGAGGACGAAGCAGCAGCTCCAGCGGAAGATGTGGCTCCGGCCGAAGAAGCGCAACCTGCCGAAGGTACGGCTCCGGCTGAGGAAGTTGCTCCTGCCGAAGATGCGCCGGCTACACAAGTGCCTTCGACTGAAGAGGCTGTGCCTGCGGATGTAGCTCCGACCGCAGAAGAACCGACCGCAGAGGAACCGGCAGCTGAGGAACCGGCAGCTGAAGAGCCAGTTCCAGCGGAATAGTCGCCAACGGACGACGAACGCAAGCGCGTTGTAGACTTGTTTGTTAAATGGTTTTGTCAGGGCCCGGATCAGCAGATGCGGGCCCTGACTGTTTTGCAGGATCGTCGCGATGTTCCCTGGTAAAGGTCGGTTTTTTCCTTCAAAGTCAGCTTTGCAGAAAGCTCCGCACCGACTTACCCCTCCTGCAGAGACATTTCCAGCGTTGCTGCAGCAGACGATGTATCCTGTCGCCCGTAGTTGCGTGATCGCCATCGCTCGAATGTTGATGGCGACTTGCAATCGTAGGTGATGTCCATTCCGGTTGCTCTTCATAATAAAAGATAGTTCCGAATGAACTATCGCGCTGAGAAACAGGAGCAATCCTGTTCTCCCCATACCTGAAGAAACGGATCTCGCGGATTCGTCTGAAGCGCTCAGTCCGTGTGGCTTGATCCAATTTCGATAAGGCAGGTCTTAACCAAGTAGCCATGCCCAGAAACTGACCGAGATGACCCCGAACGCCGTTGTGACACTGATCGTTGATGCTGCAATATTTTGACCGGTGCCGAACCGGTGGGCAATTAGCCAGGCATTAATTCCAGTTGGAACAGATGAAGTAAGGACCATGGCAGATGTCCACGCAGGGCTGAGGCCGAGTCCTTTGCTGACAATATACACCGACGCAGGCAATAAGCACAGTTTGAGCGTGGCGATGGCACCTGTGAGCCCGATATTGCCGCGCACAGGGTATTTGGTCAGCGCCATGCCGATCGATATCAGCGCGGCGGGTCCTGCTGCGGCCGAAAGTTGCGAAATAACGGTCTCGATGATGGGGGTGAGGGCAACTCCAGAGCGATTAAATGCTATTCCAGCAGCGAGCGCGATGACGAGCGGATTTCTAATCAGGTTGGATCCAACCTGCACGAGGATTGTCTTCAGCCCGCGCGTCTCTCCTCCATCAACGGCGATGGCAGCCCGCTCTATCAGGATGGTTCCCACTATCATCATCAGCGGCAGGTGGATTGCGAGCAGGATTGATAGTGCAACAAGGCCGTCATCACCGACAGCGCGTCCTACCAGAGGCAGGCCGATGAAGACGTTGTTTGCGAAGGCGGCTGACATTCCAGCAACGACGCCGATCTTGTCATCACGTTTGAAAATGTGCTTTGCGACGACGTGTCCAGCTGTCCAGGTAATTGCGACGCCGGAAAAATAGGCAATCCAGAGCTGGAATGGGGAAACACCATCAAAATGAGCGTCTGCCAATGTGTGGAAAATGAGCATTGGTACCGCAACCTTGAAGACGAACTCACCGAGTGCGTCTCCAGTGGCCTCGCTGAGTATGCGGGTACGGGCAAGGATCCAACCTGTAAGAATCAACAGGAAAACGGGAGCAACATTGACGAGGATCGAAGGCAACGGGAAACTTTCAACGTGGAACTGAGGGGATATGGCAGAGATCTTTGACTGGGACAAACGCCGGATGGACCGTTTAGTCCTGCAAAGTTGGGTTTTGTGCCTCTAGGGTTTTTGTGCGGCATATGCAAAAAGACATGCAGACGATATCGAACCAAAGGGACTTGGCTGTATGCTCAAATTCGACGTTCTCACGGTCGGAAATGCCATTGTGGACATTCTTGCACGGTGTGAAGACAGTTTTCTCAACGAAAACGGCATCATCAAGGGTGCGATGAACCTAATCGATGCCGAGCGGGCCGAACTGCTCTATTCGAAGATGGGCCCCGCAGTCGAGGCCTCAGGTGGCTCGGCCGGAAATACGGCAGCAGGTATTGCGAACCTGGGTGGCAAGGCGGCCTATTTCGGAAAGGTGGCAGCGGATCAGCTTGGTACAATCTTTCAGCACGATATTCGTGCACAAGGTGTCCACTATGAGACCCAGCCCGCCGGGTATCATCCTCCAACGGCACGTTCGATGATCTTTGTCACACCGGATGGCGAGCGGTCGATGAATACCTACCTTGGTGCATGTGTCGATCTGGGACCAGAACATGTCGAACCGGACGTCGTGGCACAGTCGGCGGTCACCTATTTCGAGGGTTATCTCTGGGACCCTCCGCGCGCCAAGGAAGCTATCCTCGAATGCGCAAGGATAGCCCATGAGAACGGGCGTGAGGTGTCGATGACCCTTTCGGATCCCTTTTGTGTCGATCGGTATCGTGATGAATTCCTTGAGCTAATGCGCTCTGGCACGGTCGATATCGTCTTTGCCAATCGTCATGAAGTGCTTTCGCTTTACGAAACAGAAGATTTTGAGCTTGCACTTACGAGCATCGCTTCTGATTGCAAACTGGCTGCTGTTACGATGAGCGAGGATGGGGCAATAATTCTGCGCGGGGAGGAGCGCGCAACGATTGAGGCTTTTGCTATTTCAGAGCTGGTGGATACGACCGGTGCGGGTGATCTGTTCGCGGCCGGTTTTCTTTATGGCTACACACAGGGACGTAGCCTTGCCGATTGTGGCAGGCTTGGCTGCCTAGCTGCGGCGATGGTCATACAGCAAATTGGCCCTCGACCCCTGAAATCACTCAGGGATGCTGCAATTCGAGACGGTCTTGTCGTGAAGTAGACAACCTTACCTGAATGCTTCGCCCGGATAGGCTCCCCAGATTTCCTCCTGACTGACCCATCCCTCAGTGTCGCTTACGGCGGCATGGCACCAATTTCCGTTGCATTCATTGATAGAGACGACGACTCCAGGTTGCAGTTTTGCGGTTACAGCCGCACTGTTTTGGGGATCACGGCGCATATTGACGAAAACCTCTTCTCCCTTGCCGCGCATCCAGGGGGCGGCAACTGCTGTCCGTTCTCCCGACAACAGTGCCTGGTTGACCCATCCTTCTGTGCCGTCGGCATCACGAACCCTGCGCCAGTTGTCATACTCCTGGGTGATCTCCATCGGAGTGCCGGCCTTCAGGTACATCCATGCGACGGCATAATCAGTACTTGGACCAATTCGAACATTGACACGTTGCGATTTCAAGCTGACAAATCGTGGTAACGGGAGCCCGCTGGCGCCTTTTGTCGAGCTTTGTGAGAGGGCAGGAGATGCCGCCATGATGACCGTGGCAAGACCGATTGATGAAGCGAGAACAGTCGAGAGGATGACGCTACGCATAGCTGTTGTTCCAAGGTTCTGAGGCACGCTATAGAGGTGGGTGCCAAAGGGAATCCCTTTCGGGCGTTGCCGGGACATAAGCACAAGCAAGAGGTTTTGTTTGTCTTCGCCCACGGGTCTGGTAGAAACGCCCTTAATACCCCAAATTATCGTATGACTTGGTTAAGGACTTCTAAACGACGCCCATGAAAGCGAAGAAAAAGCCCACAGTCTACATCACCCGAAAGCTGCCAGATGTCGTTGAAACGCGTATGCGGGAGCTGTTTGACGCCGAACTCAACATTGACGATCAACCGCGCACGCCTGGCGAACTGGCGGCTGCTATGAGAAGCGCTGACGTGCTGGTTCCGACAGTGACGGATCGTATCGACGAATCGTTGATCCTACAGGCAGGGCCGCAGCTCAAGCTGATCGCCAGTTTTTCGAATGGAACCGATCATATCGATATAGATGCCGCGGCTCGTAAGGGAATCACAGTCACCAACACGCCGAATGTCTTGACTGAGGACACCGCCGACATGACGATGGCGCTGATCCTTGCCGTGTCCCGACGTTTGAGCGAAGGCGCCCGTATTCTGACAGATCGCTCCGGTGATTGGGCAGGCTGGTCCCCCACCTGGATGCTGGGTCGACGCATATGGGGCAAGCGAATCGGTATTGTCGGGATGGGCAGGATCGGTACTGCAGTTGCGCGGCGCGCCAAGGCGTTCGGGCTTGCAATTCATTATCATAACCGCAACCGGGTCAACCCTGCTACCGAGGAGGAGCTTGAAGCGACCTATTGGGACAGTCTTGATCAGATGCTTGCACGCGTCGATATCGTCTCGGTAAATTGTCCCTCGACGCCAGCGACTTTCCATCTCTTGTCGGCACGGCGTCTGGCGCTGTTGCAACCAACCAGCTTGATCGTGAATACCGCGCGGGGCGACGTCATTGATGAAGCTGCGATGATCCAGCTTCTGCGTGATGGCAAGATTTCTGGTGCAGGCCTCGATGTTTATGAAAACGAACCTGCCGTAAATCCCAGGCTGACAAAACTTGCTAATGAGGGCAAGGTCGTGTTGCTGCCGCATATGGGGTCAGCAACCATTGAGGGTCGCATCGATATGGGAGACAAGGTTATCATCAACATCCGGACGTGTTTTGATGGGCATCGCCCACCCAATCGGGTGCTTCCTGGGCGGTCCTGAACCAACTTGAAGAAGGACCAGCAGAACAATCCCGCGTTCAAGGCGGCTTCCAAAGCAGTTGAAGCGCTATGACCGGCTGCCGGATTACCATGCTCCCCGCCATATCCAGCGCTCCGGCCGATTGTGATTGCTTTGCAGTCGCAGGATTGGACATGAAAAGGAAATACGTAATAAACACAGCGCCTTCCAGGAGCGCTTCTCAGGCCTCCTATAGCTGGAAACTCCCAACCATATCATCCGGGTTCACACAGGCTCGTTCATTCCCCGCAAATGTCACGCGTCACTCGCCAAATTGCTTTGTGAGGCAGGCCTGGTGACTTGCCCCTACAACACAGAGATACCAAACTATCCTGTCGCAGCTTCGTGTTTTCGCCGCTTGTAGCGGATAGTGTCGAAACGGGCGGCCAGAGAATCGTACATGAGAAGTCGTCCGACAAGAGGCTCGCCAATGCCGGCGATAAGCTTAATCGCTTCCATGGCCATCAACGTGCCGATGACACCGGTAAGTGCTCCAACGATACCCGTTTCTGCGCAGGAGGGGATCAGGCCTTGCGGTGGCTTGTCGGGAAAAAGGTCCCTGTAGGTTGGGTTGGCAGTTCCGTCAGGTCCGGTCTCGTATGGCTTCAGAACCGTGACCGAGCCATCGAACCGGCCAACAGCGCCGGTGACCAGCGGGATTTCTGCCTTCATGGCAGCATCTGCTGATGCGTATCGCGTATCAAAATTGTCGGACCCATCTACAAGCAGATCGAAAAGAGGAAGATGTTCGTTCGCCCAAGACAGTGTCAGGCGTTCTTCATAGTTCAAGATGCAACTGTTTGGATTAAGCTTCATGAGTGATGCGCGGGCGCTTGCGGTCTTGGTTTCACCGATCGTGCCGGTCTCATGCACAATCTGTCGCTGCAGGTTTGAAAGAGAGACGACATCATCATCGATGATGCCGATTGTGCCGACACCGGCTGCTGCCAGATAGAGGAGGATCGGGGCGCCCAGCCCACCTGCGCCGACCACCAGAACCTTGGCGGCCTTCAGACGCTGTTGGCCAAGCCCACCGATCTCGGGCAGGAGGATATGGCGCCGGTAGCGCTCGATTTCATCGCGGCTCAATTGCATAGCACGAGTCTAACAGCGTTGTTGCCAGCGGGGAAGTGATCCTCAGATTTGGATTGAGCCGCCGTTGACTGTAAAGAATTGCGCACGATCGGCCAGCGTTGAAAACATCGTGCGATCAGTGCCGGTCATGAATGCCTGGCCTCCCAATGCGTCGATCAGGTCAAAGAGCGTGGCTCTTCGACCTTCGTCAAGGTGTGCCGCAATCTCATCCAGCAGTAAGACTGGAGCAAACCCCGTCATGTTGGCGGTCAATCGAGCATGGGCAAGGACAAGGCCTATCAGAAGTGCCTTTTGTTCTCCGGTGGAGCATCGGCCGGCATCCATGTCCTTTTCGCGGTGACGTACAAGGAGATCGACGCGATGCGGGCCATCAAGTGTCCTGCCAGCGGCCGCATCGCGTCCGCGACCTTCACGCAACATCTGGCCGTAACGGTCCTCGAGGTCAATTGCGGGAACGTCCGCAGCATCATCCAGAAAACCTTGCAGAGCCAACAGCGGCGAAGGAAATGGTGTTTCCTCTCCCGTCGAAGTAAGGGTTTGCAACAGGCCGAGCATCTCCTGGCGGGCAGAGGCCATGGCAATTCCAAGCCCGGCCATTTGGGTTTCGATTGCCGTCATCCATGCCGGATCGTAACGGCCTTCGGTGAGAAGGCGGTTGCGACTGCGCATGGTGCGCTCGAAATCACTGGCGCGCCGTCCATGAGCAGCATCGATGGAGAGCACCAGGCGATCTAAGAACCGCCGACGGTCCGCGGAGGGACCGGTGAAGAGACCGTCCATTGACGGCGTCAGCCATAGTACATTCAGATGGTCGCAGAGTTCCTCGGTAGACTTTACCTGGGTACCGTTTACCCGAAGGCGCCGCGCCGTCGTCTCTCCGCCGCTTTCGATCCCCGTACCGAGAGAGACTTCACCATCCATCCCGTAGAGTTCGGCGAAAACCGAAAAACCGTTCTGGGCATGAACGCGGGTAACGTCGTTCAAAACCGCGCGGCGAAGGCCTCGGCCCGGTGACAGGAAAGAGATGGCTTCGAGAAGATTTGTCTTGCCCGCGCCGTTGTCTCCGGTCAGCACGACATGTCGGCTATCAAGCGACAGTGCAGCTTCTGCGTAATTGCGGAAGTCGGTGAGCTTGAGACGGGAGAGATATGCTTTCTGCGCCATGGGTTTCCGCTTGTCTGGCAGAGGAGCTAAGGGTTCTCGGCCACTATGGCAAGCGCCAGGCTCAGCAAACAGTGGGATACTGTAGAAATAGCAGGGTTGGCCACAAGATCGCGGATGTGCCATTATTTTCATTTGCGACTTTTGCGGTACCGCTTGCGTTAACCTTCGGCGGTGCGCTAACAGCGTCAGTCATGCACTGCCATAAAGGCGTACGAAGTAATGTGGTGTTTGTTTCGCTTGCGGTAATTGGTGAAGGACTGTCCAGATGGCTGAGAATGACGAGCGGCTTACAACACTGGAAGAAACAGTTGCCTACCAGGCGAAGATTATCGATGAACTCTCTGACCAGTTGGCGGAGCAATGGAAGGTCGTGGAGCAGTCGCGGGCGAAGCTCGACCGTCTTACGGAACGATTTCTCTCACTGGAAGAGGTCACTCTGGAGGCACCAGCCGTTACCAGGCCTCCGCATTATTGATGCGAATTCCCACCACGCACCATGACCGGGGATAGCCGTGCGTCATTGACCGCACGGCTATGAAAGTCCCAACGCAAAGGACTACACGAGCGTCAGCCGTCAAAAAATTCCTTCATCCGGGCAAAGAAGCCGCTGGATTCTGGATTGTTCTCCTTTGAAGAGATCTCCTCGAATTCCTGCAGCAGCTCACGTTGGCGCTTCGTAAGCTTTTGCGGTGTCTCTATCTGAACCTGGATGTAGAGATCACCCGTCTGCGACGAGCGCAGTATGGGCATGCCTTTGCCCTTCAGCCGGAACTGTTTGCCTGGCTGTGTTCCTTCAGGAATGGTCACGCGGGATTTTGTCCCATCCAGGGTCCCGACGTCGAAAGTTCCACCAAGCGCGGCTGTAGTCATGGAAATAGGTACGATGCAGAAGAGATCGGCACCGTCGCGCTGAAAGAACGGATGAGGTTTCACCGACAAGAAGATATAGAGGTCACCGGAAGGACCGCCTCGCGTGCCGGCCTCGCCTTCGCCCTGTAGGCGGATGCGTGTACCATCCTCGATGCCGGCCGGAATGTTGACAGACAGGGAGCGCTCTTCTGATACACGGCCTTGTCCGTGACATTTGGTGCATGGGTCAGTGATCGTCTGTCCGCGCCCATGACATGTCGGGCATGTGCGCTCGACTGAAAAGAAACCCTGACTGGCACGAACGCGACCTGAGCCGTGACAGGTATCGCAGGTTTTCGGCTGTGTGCCCTGTTTGGCGCCCGAGCCGGAACATACATCACACGTAATCGAGGATGGCACCCGGATCTGTGCCGTCTTGCCAGTGAAGGCCTCCTCCAGCGTGATTTCCATATTGTAACGGAGATCGGCGCCCCGTTCGCGTCCACCAGACGAACGGCGTGCCCGACCACCGCCCATCATCTCGCCGAAGATATCCTCGAAGATATCAGAGAAGCCACCAGCGGATGAGAATCCGCCACCCATGCCGCCGGCACCCATTCCACCGGCTTCGAATGCTGCATGGCCAAAGCGGTCATAGGCTGCCCGCTTCTGCGGATCCTTCAACGTTTCGTAAGCTTCGTTGATTTCCTTGAATTTCTTTTCTGCGTCCGCGCTGTCCGGGTTCTTGTCCGGGTGATATTTCATCGCGAGTTTTCGGAAGGCGCTCTTCAACTCCTTCTCGTCAGCGGAACGGCCGACACCCAGTGTCTCGTAAAAATCTGCTTTTGCCATGGAGGTAACGGCTCCCGAAAGGATTCCGGCTGCGCGATGGCAGCCGGATTTCTAGTCGACTATCTTCCAGATCGCTCTAGGCGACTGTTAGGCCGACTTCTTGTCGTCCTTGATTTCTTCATAGTCGGCATCAACAACACCATCATCGTTGCTACCACCCTCGGCGCCTTCGGAACCTTCGGCCTGCTGCGCTTCGTAGATCGCCTGGCCCAGCTTCATGGAAACCTCCATGAGCGTCTGGGTCTTGGCCTGGATGTCATCAGAATCCGGCTCAGAGGCTTCAATAGCCGTTTTGAGGGAAGCAACAGCATCCTCGATCGCCTTGCGGTCACTCTCTGAGACTTTGTCGCCATAGTCACTGAGAGACTTCTCGGTCGAATGAATCAGACTTTCAGCCTGGTTCCTCGCGTCAACGCCAGCGCGGCGCTTCTTGTCTTCTTCCGCATGCTCTTCTGCATCCTTGACCATCTTTTCGATATCGGCGTCCGAGAGGCCGCCGGAGGCCTGGATGCGGATTTGCTGCTCCTTGCCCGTGCCTTTATCCTTGGCAGAGACCTGTACAATGCCATTGGCGTCGATGTCGAATGTGACTTCAATCTGCGGTACGCCACGCGGGGACGGTGGAAGGCCGACGAGATCGAACTGGCCAAGAAGCTTGTTGTCTGCAGCCATTTCACGTTCGCCCTGGCTCACGCGAATAGTCACAGCCGACTGGTTATCCTCGGCAGTCGAAAAGGTCTGCGACTTCTTGGTCGGGATCGTCGTATTGCGGTCGATGAGGCGTGTGAAGACACCGCCAAGCGTTTCAATACCGAGCGACAGCGGGGTCACGTCGAGCAGCAGAACGTCTTTGACGTCGCCCTGCAGAACGCCTGCCTGGATGGCGGCACCCATGGCAACGACTTCGTCCGGGTTCACACCCTTGTGCGGTTCCTTGCCAAACAGCTGCTTGACGACTTCCTGCACCTTCGGCATGCGGCTCATGCCGCCGACAAGTACAACCTCGTCGATTTCGCCAGCGGTCACACCGGCGTCCTTGAGTGCGGCCTTGCACGGGGCAACAGTGCGCTGAACAAGATCTTCGACCAGGCTTTCGAACTTGGCGCGGGTGAGCTTCAATGTCAGATGCTTCGGACCGGAAGCGTCGGCCGTGATGAACGGCAAGTTGATTTCGGTCTGCTGAGAGGATGACAGCTCGATCTTCGCTTTCTCAGAGGCTTCCTTCAGGCGTTGAAGAGCAAGCTTGTCGGTCTTGAGGTCAATACCGCTGTCCTTCTTGAACTCGGCGGCCAGATATTCGACCAATCGCATGTCAAAGTCTTCACCACCGAGGAACGTGTCGCCGTTGGTCGATTTCACTTCGAATACGCCGTCGCCGATTTCCAGAACCGAGATATCGAACGTGCCGCCGCCAAGGTCATATACGGCAATCGTCTTGCCGTCCTTCTTGTCGAGGCCGTAAGCGAGGGCCGCAGCTGTGGGTTCATTGATAATGCGCAGAACTTCCAGACCTGCAATACGTCCGGCATCCTTGGTTGCCTGGCGCTGGGCGTCATTGAAGTAGGCTGGAACCGTAATGACGGCCTTTTCGACCTTTTCTCCGAGATAGGACTCTGCTGTTTCTTTCATTTTCTGAAGGATCATCGCGGAGATCTGGGCTGGAGAGTAAGCCTTGTCCTGGGCCTTGACCCATGCGTCGCCATTGTCGCCCTTGGTGATTTCAAACGGAACAAGGCCCTTGTCCTTCTCGACGGTAGGATCCTCGTAACGGCGGCCGATCAAGCGCTTAACTGCAAAAAGAGTGTTCGTCGGATTGGTGACCGCCTGGCGCTTTGCCGGCTGACCGACAAGGCGCTCGCCGTCGTCGCTGAAAGCGACCATCGAAGGTGTCGTACGCGCACCTTCGGCATTTTCGATCACCTTGGGATCTTTGCCGTCCATGATGGAGACGCAAGAGTTCGTCGTACCAAGGTCAATGCCAATTACTTTAGCCATGTCTTCTTCTCTCCTTTAAGCGAACCGTCGGAACCCCGCTCAGGCATTCCGCTGACAGTTCCTTGACTGGGATGGTCTTCATTTTTTTTCACAGCACACGCTGTGTACTGCGGCGTATATAAGGACGGGCATTTTGGACTGCAAGGCAGTACAGCCTGCTTGGCTCAGCAAATACACACGGAAATGTGAACGCGGTGTTCCGGTTGGTCACTGACCCATGATCAAATTGTAGAGAGTTGTATGGCGAGCGCGCTGCGAAGATGTCGGACTACCTATGTCGGCAGGCGGTATTGGGCCTTCGGCAATATCTGCGGGCGGGATCGGTTCACTCGCCCCTCCATACGGTTCGCGATACTCGCGAACAGGTAGCTCAGCAGGCGGGGTTCCGGAATTATACACCGGGTCGGCTGGTGGTTCTGGATAGATGTCCGTGCCTTGCGCATTGTGGTGCATGCCGGGAATAATGTTGGAGATAATGTCTCCGATCGTCGTCGGTTCTGATTCTGGGTGGGTCGTTGCGGGAGCCAGATCAAAACCTCCGTGGCTCCCGAATAGTGGCGTCGGCGTGTAGCCGGCGAGGGCTGCCGTCATGTACTGCTTCCAGGCCCGGGCCGGAAGGCCGCCGCCGGTTACCTTCTTCATGGGTGTACCATCATCATTGCCGAACCAGATACCCGTGGTTAAAATACTGGTGTAGCCAACGAATAGTGCGTCGCGGAATGACTGCGTTGTCCCGGATTTGCCTGCCGCCTGCCAATTGTCTAGCCGGGCGGCCTTTCCGGTACCATCTTCGATTACGCGTGTAAGCATGCCGTTCATGGCGGCGACGACTGCCTCGCTCAGTACGCGCGGTGGATTATCGTAGCTGCTGTCGTAAAGGGTGTTGCCCTTCGCATCGAGGATTCGCCGCACGATGTGTGGCGTGGCTTTGTAGCCGCCGTTCATGAATGGAGCATAGGCAGCGGTGAGTTCGAGAAGTGGAACTTCTGATGTGCCGAGAGCGATTGAGGCATTTGGTTTCAGCTCCTGCTCGATCCCCATTCTGTGTGCGAGACTAACGACTTCTTCCGGACCGACTTCCATGACGAGCTGGGCGGCAATCGTATTGAGGGATCGGGCGAGTGCGGTGGAAACGGTCACCTCCCCACGAAATTTCTGATCGTAGTTTTCCGGGGTCCACGTGCCGATCTTAACTGGAGCGTCGTTGCGGATGGAGTTCGGACGTATGCCAGCTTCCAGAGCTGCTGCATAAACGAAGGGTTTGAAGGCAGACCCCGGCTGTCGCTTGGCGGTTACTGCCCGGTTGAACTGACTTTGCGCATAATCCTTGCCGCCGACCAATGCTCGTATTGCACCTGTTGCATCCATCGAGACCAATGCCGCCTGCGAGGCATTGCGTTCCGCGCCCTCGCCGTTCAATGCTTCGGTGAGGACCTTTTCAGCCTTCCGTTCTAAGGAAAGATTGATGGTTGTTTCCACAACGACGTCCTGGGTGATGTCGCCAATCAGTCTCTCGACTTCACCCACAACCATGTCGGCCGCGTAGTGCTCGGCGCCGGACCAGTAACTGCGTGCTTTCGTCGGAGGTTGCGACATGGCCGTCTTGATTTCATCTTCTGTGATGAAACCCTCTTCCTGCATTGCGGCAAGTACCACTTGGGAGCGTTCTTCTGCGCCTTCCGGATTGCGGGCCGGAGAAAGGCGCGACGGAGCCTTAAGCAGCCCGGCAAGCAAAGCGGCCTCCCCGAGGTTTACATCGCGCGCGGACTTATCGAAGTAGCGGCGGGAAGCGGCTTCTACGCCATAGGCGTTGGAACCGAAGAAGACACGGTTAAGGTACATCGCCAGGATCTGATCCTTGCTGAACTTGTGCTCCAACCAGAACGAAAGCAGGAGTTCTTGGATCTTTCGCTCAAATGTGCGATCCGGCGACAGAAACAGGTTTTTGGCAAGCTGTTGAGTGATGGTCGAACCGCCCTGGATTGGTTGTCCGGCCAGATTGTTGATGAGCGCACGCGCAAGCCCGAAGGGGTCGACACCGAAATGCGAATAGAAACGGCGATCCTCAATCGCGATCACAGCCTGTGGGATAAAGGGTGACATCTGTTCGATTGCAAGCGCTTCGCCACCAGTCGCACCTCGATTGGCAATAACCGTGTTATTGGTCGAGAGAATCTTGATGTTTGGCGGTCGGTCCGGGATTGACCAAGTACTCGCAGCAGGCATCTGCATGCCGTAGTAGAGAACCAGGCCGCCAATGGCGATGCCTGCCCATATGCCAAGGACAATACACCAGTAGACAAGAGTACGAAGGGCCGTGAACCTTCGGTGCTGGCGATGGCCTGACTTTCCCTTTCTTCGAGTTGTTACCCCGGTTTTAGTTGGCTTACGGCCCTTTTTGATGGGTCGATCTGCGCCAATTCGATCATTGGAATTCAGACGCAGGTCATCGTTGATCTGGTCGCTTTCATCCTCGAAGGACGGTTCCACCCGTTGTCGCGATTTGCTTTTGGCTACCATGTCGCGTCGGTAACCCCCGTTATTCTTGCCGTTGCTAAACGGCTCTTCAACTTGCCCGCCGGTCTCGCTGAACTCTAAATGCGGCGATTTAAGGGGGTATTAACCCAGCAGCAATTCGCGACATTGCCGGAAGGCGGGTCCTGATGCTCCGGTGATTCGCGTTGTCCATTAGGTGGATCGAAAATAATAACTTCGAATCGATTTTGTGATTTCCGCTTTCAGACTTCCTGGACTAGGCTGCAACTGCAACCGAGGTAAGGAGAATGGCATGAAGACATTTCTCGTGACCGTAAGTGCCTTGGGGTTGATGACTTCAGCTGCTCTTGCCGATTGCGCTTGGCATGCGAAGGTGACAGCCTCGTCCGAGGTCGACAAGACAATGACCACGGCCAGTACCGACACTCTCCAAGACGGGGAGATTGTTGTGGCATCCAAGAACAAGCCTGTCGAAGAACAAGCTGCGGCAGCCCGATAGGGCGGTCGCAATGGGGAGGGGTGCTGCCGGATCCTCGATCCGGCAGCATGTCACACGTGCGGCCAGTTCTACGACCAGCTTTCAGATTTCGTATGAGCCTCGTTCTCGTTTGGGGTCATCGGCTCATCAATGCTCTGGGACCATCCGCACAGAAAATGAGCATATGTGCAAGCTCTACACAAGTCGGCCTTCATAAAGACAAAGTTGTTTGACCAATCCGGTTGACAAGGC